>JBLIMQ010000002.1:0-146619 GCA_047638775.1 Flavobacteriales bacterium | reverse complement strand
CATTACCGATGGCGTTGGTATCCTGCTTGGGGGCGATTTCGTGCGTCGCGTCTTCGACCGAGTTCTGGGGAGATGGACTTGTTCCAATGTCGATGCTGCTGTTATCCAGTTTCGGTGAGGCCTCCAGTTTCGGTGAGGCCTCCAGTTTCGGTGAGGCCTCCAGCATAGCGTCTTCGAGCGAGTCCAGGGGAGGTGTACTTATTCCAATGTCGATGGTGCTGTTATCGAGCTTCGGTGAGGCCTCCAGCGTAGGGTCTTCAACCGAGTTCTGGGCTGTGTTAATAAGATTCGAGGGGTCGCCGTTGTGAATTTCCGTCCAAACTTTCTCGGCATCAAAAATTACCAGGTTTGATAATGCGAGGGTTAGGAAGAAAATAACGCTGATCACTAGGTATTGGCGAAACGGAGGTATAAAGCGAGCACGCTTACCCTGAATGAACTGCTTGGTGACTGAGCCTGGATTAAAAACCAGCGGCCCTAAGCTTTTATAGAATCGGGAATCTAAGGAGAAAACGTCACCCAAGACATCCTCAACTAGTGACCAAGTTGGTCGTAGTAGTCGGAAATCCTTTTGGCCACAATTTGAGCAATACTTCCCAGGAACTGGAACGTCACAATTGGGACAGCTTGTTACATTATCGTTCAACGTTTTACCCTTGCAGTTGCTTTTATCAGAGTGCTAGCCTAACAATCATTAGTGATGACTGAAAGACGTATTCGCTAATTAGCATCGATACTAAAGACGCTAACATCATCATTATTGAATATAACGTTCAAGCTATCTAGAAAGGCTTGCTATGACTTTCTTTAAGTGGCGCTAATCTCGCAATAGCGTGCATCAATCCATCCGATTCTACCGTAATTTCGCCACGTATTTTAATATAGTCAGCAAATGCTCTCACAGTTTGTTTTGGTGAGTTAGTAACGCGCCACTTCCTAAACGTAAAGCGAAGTCAAATAAGTGTGACTCTTGGACAAAACATCGTGTTGCAGCCACCCTTTTGGGGAGGCCCAGCTCAAAATATATTGATTGATGGTGTTTGTCTGAGTAAATTCAAATCCGCACGGACACTGTTACCGCACAGGGGGGAGGGGGGAGGTGTATCACTATTTTCACTGTGTACAGTTAAGATGCCTGCTTGTTATTACGCTACTAATTAGCACGAGTAAAAAGTAGGGGTCTAATAGAGCTATTAAGAACTTTACAGGGATAAACAGTTCTTGAATCGGCGTTTTTACACGTTTTAGTGCTCTTCTTTGGGGTCGGAGAACCCCGTTGTCGGTGGGGACGGCTGGACGCGGGTTTGGCTCCCGCGATAGCAATGGGTTCAGCCCATCAAGTACTTGGCAATGCTGTTTCAATTTTATAATGACGCAGACTCTTCGGAGTCCACCTTGTCAGAAGCCAGTAGACGCTCAGTTGACACACGTTCGCCCTCTGCCGAATG
Source organism: Flavobacteriales bacterium (assembly GCA_047638775.1). Lineage (GTDB taxonomy): Bacteria > Pseudomonadota > Gammaproteobacteria > Pseudomonadales > Cellvibrionaceae > Agaribacterium. The sequence continues at coordinate 145,171 of JBLIMQ010000002.1, read as the reverse complement.
TTCATCGATATTGATCTCGATCTGGTATCCCATTGTTTTGTAACCTTTCTCTCGCTTGTTGAACATGCGCTGCAGCATCGGGAGCGAGTAGTCGACATAATCGTGAATAGTGACACGCTCTTTACCATCTGATTCTCGATGGATGCGACCTGCATACTGAGCTAATGAACCTTTCCAAGCAATGGGCATGGCCAAAAAAGAGTGTCTAACCATGGTAGATCAAAACCCTCGCCGACATATTTTCCAGTAGCGACGACAACCTGAGCCGTAGGTAATTGGGCATCATTTTTTTTGCGCTCGGCTACTCGCATAGCGCCTTTTAATGCGACTGAGTCTATCCCTTTTTCAAGTAATGTAGTGTTGATAGACTCTGCATGTTCTCGGCGTTCGGTCAGTATAATAGGGTGCTTGGATTGATGAACACAGGCGAGAACATCGTCAATGATCCGCTCTGTTCGGTTGTCGTTTTCCATAATCCAGCGATATGCATCTGATATTTTTGGGCGGCCTTCTGGCTGGATTAGTTGCCTTGGCGGTGTGTAATAGAGTTGATGAACAATGACTTTTTGTTCGAACTTGTCTTTACTTGTGTTTTTTACCTTGTGTCGAATAGGGCCTGCAGCCATAAAAATGATTTTCTGGTGGCCATCTTGTCGTTCTGGTGTAGCGGTAAGGCCAAGCACATACTTAGCTCTAACTTCGTTCAATACCATTTCGAAGCGTGGGGCCGATACATGATGACACTCGTCTACTATGACATGACCGTAGTCTTGAACAAGTGCAGATACAGAGTTGTTTTTCTTGTCGATTAGGCTTTGATAGGTGGCGACATCAATCACGCCACTTGGCTTTTTCTTACCACCGCCAATAACGCCAACCTCAATACCCGGCAGAAATGTCTTCAATCTTTCGATCCATTGGTCAAGCAATTGTCGGCTATGTACCAATATTAGCGTATTAGCCTTACGCCTAGTAATCATGCCGATGGCTCTGACTGTCTTCCCAAAAGCTGTGGGCGCATGGAGGATTCCAGTATCGTGGTTACACGTTGCTTTCACTGCAGCTTGCTGGTTTTTTCTGAGCTTAACTAATAACTTGGTGTTTTTGAGCTTAGCACCGGTTTCTCGCTTATCGTCTATTTGGGCTTCAATTTTATTCTCATGTAATAGCTCGATAGCGTCATCTAAGCAGCCCCTAGGTATTGCTAGATAGCCTTGCTCGATTCGCGCGCAGGAAATGAATCGAGGAATGCCGTGAGTCGAAAAACGCAGCGCTTGGGTTTTAAAGAAAACAGGGTTTGAAAAGCTGGCCAATCGTCTCAATCTTACGGCCAATGTGCTGGGCAATTCACTTAAGTCGAAGTAAACATGGTTCGCGAGAGTTATGGAAACTTTCTTTGGAAGATTATTCAAACTCAATGGTTTCGCCTTTGCGGTTATTTCCCATGGAGCTCTTTTTTCAATGACTTCCTGTTCGTCAAAAAGTACTGAGTTCGGTGATACTTGCGTGAGCAGCTTACTTAAGTCCTGATGAGCTATACCCTTAATTTTAGCAAGATGTTGCCATTGGTCCTTAATGACATTTAGATTAGCATCAACAAAGCTACTATTGCCGGCAAGCCTTGCTTCACGCTGAAGAGGTAATGCAATTAAATTACCGAATCCGCCTTCGGGCAAAATGTCCTGATTCGGAAAAAGGCGGTCGTAGGAGTCAAAAGAAAGATTGGGATAAACCTCCATTGCTTTATCGAGCAAGCCGAAGCCTAAAAGCCTAGCCTCCTTTGCTGGAACCTTCTCGTTGAAGAATATCCAAAGATGCGCACCGTTACCCGAGCGCGATATTTCGATTGCATGCGGTATATTAAAGTTCGAGCAGGCTTGAGACATTGCTTGAACTTCTTCTTTACACTTGCCTTTGTCAAAATCAGCCGCCAAGAAATAACAGGTGTTATCGTGCAGTAATGGGTAAAGTCCAACTACTTGTTGTCCTGCTAGATGACGATAGATGATGTCACTATTAAGCTCGGTAAACTGTCTATGCTTGCAATCCAGGCATTTGACGCGAGGTTTATGGCAGACGCCTTGTATCCATTCATTATTGCAGGCAACGGAATAACCACTTCGCCCTTGTTTGTTTTGCCAACGGTTAGCAAAGATATCTGTGCGGCCACGAAATAAATTTCTGAAAATTGCTATTTTTTGTTCGGGTGAGTATGAATCTGAAGCTGTTGCTTCTGGTGCTACCGTTGAGGACTCTTGAAGTACCGCTCGTTGGGCGAGTAATTGCTTTCGCTCTTGCTCAAGCTCTAAAAGTCTCGCATCTATGGCTGCGACAGCTGCGACGCTTTGAAATTTTGAGCCATCACTACGAAGCTTCTCGCTAGGTAAAGAGCGCTTAGGCATGCGCTTGTGGTGGTTTGATCAGAGACTCCGCAGGAATGCCCAGACCTTTATGTAACTTCCATATCATTTTCAGAGTAAGGGAGCGTTTATGGTTGAGAACCTCATACACGCGATTGCTCTTGCCTATCATGGGCTCAAGATTTTTAACGGTTAAACCTTTACGTTCCATTTCGAACTTGATCGCTTCAACGGGATCAGGCAGCTCCATAGGGAAATGTTTGGCTTCATAGGCCTCTATAAGGGTGACCATCACATCCAACTTTTCACCTTCTGGTGTATCAGGACCTGCCATCATCAGGCTCTCTACTTCTTTTAATGCCGCTCGATAGTCGGCATCAGTTTTAATTGGTTTGATGTCCATAGTGATTCCTCCGGCAATTAAAGAGTTTATATATCAATAAGTCTAAAAATCCGTGTGTGTTCAATTCACTCATAGGTATCATAGGCAAGACCTTACAATACTGGCGGGAATGTATCGGGGGAAAACCTCCCTTATCTTGTGGCTGAACAGTAATGTCGTGAGTGTGTCGCCATTTTTTTTCCGATGACGCGCCAGATGACGCGCCAGATGACGCGCCAGATGACGCGCCAGATGACGCGGAGATAAAGTGTGGTTTTATCGCTAGCGGTTTTAAAAGGTTTTGAATATCCATAATGTATAGAAATGCGTTATTCGATGAATATTTATGGTTAGTGCGTCCAAATCTATCAGTAAAGAGTCACGAGCAGCCAGTAAATGTCTTACTTATCTCGAAATGTTTTTGCAATATTGTAAGTGTCAAGTGCTCTTATTCGTGACGCTCGTATATCAACAACCGGAGAGGGGTAGTTCTGGCCGAGTATTACCCCTGCTTTTTCCAATACATCAGATGGAGCCTCCCAGGGTCGAAATAAGTACTTCTTTGGAAGATTTTTTAGTTCTGGAACATAGCGTTTGGTATATTCACCCTCAGCATCAAATTTCTCGCCTTGGGTCACGGGGTTAAATATCCTAAAATATGGGGAGGCATCCGTACCGCAACCCGCGACCCATTGCCAGCTGGCACTATTGCTAGCCAAATCTGCGTCGACAAGGCAGTCCCAGAACCACTGCGCACCTAGGCGCCAATCAATCAATAAATTCTTAATTAAAAATGAAGCTGTGATCATACGAACACGATTATGCATGGTCCCTGTTTGCCACAGTTCGCGCATACCGGCATCAACTAGTGGGTAGCCAGTCAACCCTTGCTGCCATCGAGTTAATTCATCGGGGTTATTTTTCCATTGAAAATGATCGAAATTGGTTTTTAGGTTTTTCTTGGGTAAATTAGGCCAGTGGAATAATAAATAATATGAGAATTCCCGCCAACGTATTTCGCGTTTAAAATGCTCGCTGTTATCATCGGCCGGAACGGTCAATAAAGCGTAGTTTATTTGCTTAGCCGATATCTCACCAAAATGAAGGTGTGGCGAGAGTTTTGAAACGGTTTCTAACGCGGGGTAATCTCGCCCATTCTTATATTCGTCGAGTCCGTTGGCTAGAAATCTTTCGAGTGATAGTCTTGCACCGTCTTCGCCAGGCGTCCAGCAAGTGTGAAAGCTTGAAGCCCAGTTAACTTGGGGAAGTAATTCAAACGCGTCTAAATCAACGGATTGATCGTCAAACTGAAATGAAGAAGATTTTTTCTCTAGTCTAGGCAAGGGTATTTCGTTAACGTCTCTTATACTCGCTTGCCTATGATAAGGCGTGAACACCTTGTAGGGACTGCCGTCTTTTTTTAATACGGTCCACGGCTCATGCAGCAGTGATCCGTTAAAGCTCGTTGCCTGTATGCCTTGGCGTAACAACTCATTCTTAATATCAGTATCACGCGAGACGGATGATGCATCATAGTTACGATTCCAATAGACACTTGAAATGGAAAAACGCTGACATAACTCTAAGATAATACGGCTAGCATCACCTTGATAAAGGTTGAGTTTGCCGTGCAAAGATTGGCTCAGTGCGAGTAGCGAATGATGGAGCCACCAACGACTCGCAGCACCTGGTGCGAACACGTCGGCATTGTTATTATCAAGGATGTAAATGGGAAACACATCTTTATGTGCTAAGGCCGCCGTTAGTGCGGGATTGTCGCTAAGGCGCAAGTCTTGACGAAACCAGATAATAACGCGTGATTGTTTCACAGCTGCTTCACTCCTGTTCCGCCGGCTCATCTTTTTCTATAATTAGCGTTATCTCGCCGACTCTAAAACCCCACTTGCTCATTTTTGTTCTATTAATTAAACGTGAACTGTCGAGCTGATAGAGCCAATCGTTCAGATCTATGTTCCAAGTGTCGCCCTCTATATTTATGGCAAGAGTATAGTGCCAATTAAAGGCAAACCCCTTACTGCGACCAAATGCTATCTGTGTTACATCGGACGCTGTGCCCGTGTAGCTCCCATCTTCCTGTTTTATTAGTGTCCAGACACGTCTTTGGGTCTCGCCATCGTCATAGTAAAAATCCTCCTCTAGCGTGCCGGTGTTGCCCTCCCATGTTCCTACGAGGTCAACATGAAATCGCCGTATAACTTTCCCTGATCGATCTTGCACCATGCCATAAGCACTAAGATTCCCATCAAAAAATTCTTTCATGTCAAAATTAGGTTTACTCGAACTATAATCGGAAAGGTTCGAACTACAGCCCGTCAGACTAGAAAGTATTAATGTGACTAATAACAACACAAATAACTTAGTACGTTTACGTACATAGTTCACAAGAGTTTTACAATACGGGGTCAAAATACTATTCATGGTTTCAATCCAATTAGTTTGTCGCGTAGTCTCGGCTTTAATGTGTTTTTTGACAGCCATATAGCGGTAAAAGCGTGAGAGAATCGAGTATCTAATACGCTACCTATGTAAAAGTCGTTGAAAAAGAAATGGCTATAACCTTTTTCATCAACATCGAGTAATAATGTATCTTTAGGTGTAACGTCGGGCCAAATTCTTTCGAGTAAATCTGACCAGTGCTCTTGGTAGTGAATATCTTGACGCCGCCACTCCTCAATTGTGGAACGTATCAATTGCTCTCGAGTAACTTTTCGTTCATAGACAAGCTCAAGCGAGATAGGCCACTGACCGGCGTTGTAAAATCCAGTAGGACTTAGTAATTTGGCCTTATAAATAGTAAACCATAACCAGCGCATCGAACCTTGACCGATCGGCTTAAACGGCTCGTTATCGGATGATAGTTGCGGCGCTTGATCGGCAAGTATGGACAGGCTTGCATCGTGCTCTAAAGGGTGTCTGGACGAATAATTAGTGACGTGATCTGACTGCTCAGTAGAGTCTTTCAAGGCTGTTAACGACGCTTCGTTCGCAAGGCCGTGGGTAGTAAGAAAAAAGCAGGTCAGTACAACGAGTGAACGAGAAAAGCGTAATAAACTATTCATGGCGAAATGCTCGAAGATAGCGGTCCGCTCTCATAAATAATGGAAATGAAATCGCCCATGCAACGGCTAATAGACATGCTGTCATAATTCCGCCTAATGGGAATTCAACAGCTCCTAGCTTCCAGCTAACTATGTAGGCATAGCAACCACCGAGCGCTCCGATAATTATCTGCCAGTAGAGTTTTATTTTATGGATAACTTTTAAACTATGACCAAAGTTTAGTACAAAACCTAACCATAAAATAATTAACCAAGCAGGAAACTGCTCAAATTCGAAAACACCTAAAGTTGTAAATACCGCGTCGATAGCAATACCAATGAATGCGATAGGTAACACCTTTAAATCATCAGCTCTACTCGGAGTGAATACAAAATGCGTGCACAGTATGACAATAGACAAAGCTATCCATTGGTTACCGCCCAATACGGCGGAAAGCCAAATTACTTGAAAGCTAGCCGCCTGAAACCAGAGCCATTTATTCATGATGTTCCACGTCTAAATATTAACGTACATTAGTGTTTGCATTTAACCAGTCCAATATGGGCCAGACCGATAAGCTCTTCACGAAAACCCCCTTCGCAATAACAAAAATAATATTCCCATAAGCGAATAAACTCTTCGTTAAAGCCAAGCGAAAGTATTTCGGCTTTATGACTTAGAAAACGGTGCCGCCACTCTTTAAGCGTGACCGCGTAATCCAATCGAAAATCATCCAAATGGTCAATGTACCAAGTGGTGTGTTTCTTAACCTGGTCACAAATGAGGCTTAGAGAGGGTAAATGACCACCAGGGAAGATGTAACGTTGTATGAAATCGACACTTTTTCGGTAATCTTCGTAGCGATGATCGTTAATAGTAATCGATTGCAGGAGTAATTTTCCTCCAGGCTTTAATAATTTATCCAGTACTTTAAAATACGTAGGCATAAATTTATGCCCCACAGCCTCGATCATTTCCACGGATACAATTTTTGAATATTGGCCCGTAAGGTCGCGATAATCTTCGAGCAGTAAAGTAACTTTATCTTTCAAATCTTGCGTTTTAATGCGGGTTTCAGCAATAGCGAATTGTGACGGCGAGATAGTCGTGGTAGTTACTTTGCAGCCATAGTGTTTAGCGGCATAACACGCAAGCCCACCCCAGCCTGTGCCCACCTCCAAGAGATGGTCCTCTTTTGTGAGGACTAAATAATCACAAATGAGTTTCATTTTGTGTTCTTGAGCTTCTTCTAGGGTGTCGTTAGCGTTTTGGTATACCGCAGAAGAATACTGCATGTGAGGATCTAGAAACATGCGATACATGTCATTACTTAAATCGTAATGTGCTGCAATGTTTGTGCGGCTTCCAGATTTACTATTACTGCTTAATCGATGCTTAATTACGTTAAAAGGTCTGGTTAACAAATCAAAACGCTTTTCATAACTCTTAAGCTTCTCGATGTTACGTGAAAATATGCGTACAACATTCGTCATGTTGTCGGCGTACCATAAGCCTTCGACATACGCTTCTGCGGCGCCAATACTCCCACCCAGCAATACACGCTGGTAGACTTTTCTATCTACTACAGTGATTTTAGCTCGAACATCCGCGTTACTATCACCAAAATGGTAGTCGAACCCACCATCGCTTAGATGAATATGAGTATCACTTAGCTGTTCTAGAAGCTTAAATACAAACCGTTTACTCCAGCTCATTTTGTCTCGTGTATTGCTAAGATCGATATCGGGTGATTCCACGTCTACTTCCTCTTGCTTGATTATCTTCAAGTAACTGTTTTCAAGTAACTGTTTTAAAGTAACTATCTTAAAATAACATTTCTTGATTGTCATATTCAATTATTTATGAACGTTTTCTTATTTGATACGGAACATATCGAATACCCTTTATAGAAAGCTTAATCGCTTGCCAGTAAATATTTTTTACGATGGTGGCAGTAACAACTGGCCATTGTAAAAATATTTTTCGTGTGTTTCTTCGATTTATTTCATAACGATCAGCCGAAAAAATTGCCGTAAACAGACGATCAGTGTTCCAGTTTTCGATATGTACAAGCGCAGTATTATCAGGGGGGGTAATGGACCACCTATAAACCATATCGAGATCCATAAACGGAGACACATGAAATTCTTTGGGCGTCTCTATTGGATTTCTCAAATCGACCAAGTAGCAGTGTTTCTTGTTCCATGGAGTGTTGCTAACTTCAGCAAGTAAATATTTAGCGGTACTATTTTCATATAAAAAGAAAAAGTTAACGGGACTAAAATACAATCCAAAGCTACGCAGCTGCGCTAACATACAGACTCGGTCTATTCGATCGACGTTGCCCCCTAAGCTACGAGCAATTGAAATAGCCGCTGATTTCAAATGAGAGCTCGCATGATTACCCAGAGAGTTGTTATTGTCGTTTACGTCGCGTAAATTCATCTTCGGGTAATCGTCGGAAGATCCGATAAAAGATGTAAGGTAATCCGAGGCCTTAAGCTGAAGTGGCGCCCATCGTCGTGTGGAAAACCACCAATATTTATCGTGTAACATCGCAAGCTCGTCTAAATCTAAAAACATCATATACAGAGGATATGTGAATTGATGTACTTTAGGGCTTAGTCGCTTATGAAACACCTTACCAATATAAAAGGCGCTTTTGGTTTCACCTAATGGGCTCGCATTCTCTTTATCGAATACGGTGTGCTCTGTAGTATTCATAGGATGACCTATTTAAGTACACATTTATGTGACACGTTGGAGTTTAAACTTACTCCAAAACGTTCACACACATCTAATGCACTTTTCACACCATCTTCATGGAAGCCGTTATACCAATACGCACCGCAAAAATGCGTGCGATTATGGCCGCAAATAGTCGACCGTTGTTGTTGAGCGGCAATGGATCCCTCAGTGAACACTGGGTGTGCATAAGTAAAGCGACGTAAGACATGCTTAGGATCAATTTTATCAGACTGGTTTAAGGTTACGCAAACGGTCGCGTCTGTTTTTAAACCCTGCAATATATTCATATTATAGGTTAAGCAAGGCAAGTCACTGGTATTAGAGTCAATCCAGTAGTTCCAACTAGCATAAGCATTTTTTTGTTTCGGAAGTAAGCTTGAATCGGTGTGTAAGACCACTTCGTTATTACGGTATTCAATATTACCTAACACTGTGGATTCGTCCGTATTCGCGTCCTGGAGTATTGCGAGTGCTTGATCTGAGTGACAAGCAAAAATTACGTCATCATATATCTCGCTTTGGTTTAAACTATTGACCTCAATATGACTCCCATGACGCCTGACAGATTCCACGGGTGAGTTCATTCTAATATCTTGTATGTTGCGAGTTAAGCCTTGAATATAACTACGTGAGCCGCCTTCAACGACATACCATTGTGGGCGATTTTTAATATCGAGAAGTCCATGATTATTAAAGAAACGAAGAAAGAACGATAATGGGAACTCTCGACAACTTTCAATCGGTGAAGACCAGATGGCGGCAACCATGGGTAGGATGTAGTTGCTAGAAAAGTAGTCGTCGAAATTTTTCGCATCAAGAAAATCCCCTAAAGTATTCAATCCCTTTAAGGCTTGATCGTTTAAAAGGCGCTCATTGAATTCCTTGGCAAGTTTATTAAATCGAAGTATCTCAAGAACAAATCGGTAGAATCGTGGGCTCAATAAATTGCGACGCTGGGCAAACAAAGTATTTAGGTTATGGCCATTGTATTCGAGACCATTGGAATCATTATGTACGCTAAAGCTCATTTCGGTGGCTTGTGCATTAATACCAATTTGGTTCATTAGTGTTATAAAGTTGGGGTAAGTTCTATCATTAAAGACAATGAATCCAGTATCTACGGCAAGCTGCTTTTTTTCAATTTCAACATCTACTGTTGCCGTATGACCACCAAGACAATTATTGCTTTCGTATAACGTAACGTGGTGTGATTGACTTAATAGATAACCACAGGTCTGTCCCGATATACCGCTACCAATAATGGCAATGCGCTTCCGTTTTTCGGTATTTTCTTTGTGGTTTGATGTCTGAATCATTGTTATGGCCTTATCATTTTTATAGCAATACGACGCCAAAGGGCATTTGGTAACAGAGATAAACACTTAAGGATATAAATAAACCCTCTAGGGAAATTAATTTCTTGTTTACGCTTATGGATGCCTTTTACGATCAATTCACTCGCTTTTTCAGCCGTAAGGATTCCAGGCATGCTGAAGGTATTTTTTTGCGTAAGTGGAGTATCCACAAAACCTGGGCGTATCAAAGATACATCGATACCTTTTGGCGCTAGGTCTATTGCTAAAGTACGCGCTAAATAATCCAATGCAGATTTTGAGGCGCCATAGGCTTCAGCGCGAGTTAATGGTAACAACGTTGCAGATGAACTTACAATTGCAATCTGACCGCCACTATTGATGTTGGGCAATATTGCCTCTAAGCAATAAGCTGTACCGATAACGTTCGTTTGAATTACCCGTTCAAATAACACACTGTCGAAGTTTTTAGCGTCATCGATGTATTCACAGGTGCCGGCATTGAGTATCGCTAAATCAATATTCTTATATTGACTTGCATTGCAAATCACATCGTCGCGCTTGGATAGGTCAAAACAACATAAAGTTAAGTTTTCAGCTGTAGTATTAACATTAGTATTAATATTTGTATTTAGAGCTAAACTAAGTTTCTCATATGATCGTCCGCAGGCAATGACTTTCCAGCCCTTAGCTAAATACTCTTTAGCTAGATGCATACCAATACCCGAGCTTGCGCCAGTAATGATGACACTCTTCATGATGACACTATTGATAATGACACTTTTCATAATGTCAGTCTGCTTTTTATCATACCGATAACGTTTTTCAATATAGGTATTTGCTCGTAAATCATATGACCTAAATCGTAATAATCACGTTGATAAAAGATAGTATCATCAAATTTTAGATGACTGGTCCCAGGTAATTCAATCTCGAGTCCGTTATTTAATTTTGGATGTGAAAATATCATAACCCATGTAATAAATGCTTCGGTGTCAGTCTCTACACGCGTATCAATCTTAAATCGACAATAGTTAACATTGACGATAGTTTTTGTGAAATAGCTCTTAATATTTTCAATGCCTTTAATACTGTGTACTGGATCATCAAATACGGCATTCTGCGAGTAAATAGATCCTAAACTTTCGAGGCTTTCAAGTGTTAGCTCTTGGTAGTAACAACAAAAGTCTTCAATAACTTGATTCATGGTCTTTCCTTTTCAGTATTTTGTACCTACTGATAGTATTTCCGAATAGGGTTCATGCTTTCTGGGTAAGGCGCTAAGTAACTTTGGCTTTTTATGTAATCCGAACCATATTGATCTAAGTAATGATTTAGGAGCGTTAGCGGTGTCGTTAACGGAATAATACCAAGCCTATATTTGTGAATTGTTTCTGTAATGTTCTGGCGTGCAGGTGATGGAACTGTGTGTTTTAGGTAGCCTAATATATGCAGTAATGCATTGGTATGGTTTTCCTTGCTGGCAGGCTTACTTAAGGCCTGCATAAAATTCTTAAAATATGTTTCTACAAGCTCTTGGACCCCTACTTTTTTGGGTGCCGCTAATAGGTGCCCTAGCGATCGATATTGCGCTTGGTTATGCGCCATAACGAGATATTTATGACGACTATGAAACTCAATAAGCTTATGAACTGAAGGCTCCGCTAACACTTCATTGCGAAAGTTATGATAGGCATATACACGCACAACGAAATTGTCGAATAATTTGGGGTCGTGTAGACGCCCCTCCTCTTCGATGGGCATGAGTGGATAACGTTTTTGTAATGCCATAGCAAATAAGCCACCACTTCGGGTTTCGTGTGGATGACCGCTTTCTTGGTAGACTTTTACGCGCTCTAAGCCGCAGCTCGGTGAGTTTTTCATCAAAATGTAGCCATCGAAGTCCTTAAACTCGGCCAATTTATCGCGGAAGCCATCAATTAGTTTTGAGCTTAAGTCGACGGTATCGTCATTACTAAAGGTTAACCTTGGCGCTAAAGGGTCTCCAATTAAGCGCATTGCCGGCCTAGGTGTGCCGAACCCAGCAGCCACTTCAGGGCAAAACGTACTAAAACTGAAGTGCTCAGCTAAGACATCTAGACATAGACGTGATTGCTTGTGCCCGCCGTTGTAACGCACTTCTTGGCCCGCTAAGCAGGCGCTCAAACCTACCTGAATGGGAGATTTCTCGGGCTTATCTGTCGCTATAACATCTGGCTTAATCATGTGTGCACCTCACATACGTATACAACGTATGGGTTGTTTTGGCTTAACACAAAGCAGTCTTAAGCCGTTTAAGAATAATGACCGCTTTACTAAATAGCGCAATCGCTAGCGGTCAACACGTTCTCTGCAATACCTATACAAAAAATAATAGTGTACAAGTAGCATCTTGTACACTATTATTTTTTGTATAAGTATTTATTGATCTATGTAAGGCCTATTAATTAAGTGAAAACATGCATGATTGAGCAAGACGACAATAACTCTAGTCAATTCCCAATTCGTGAATTAAGCGCGCGAACCCAGGTCAATACCGTCACGCTAAGGGCGTGGGAGCGACGTTACGGTCTTTTAAAGCCAAAACGAACGGCCAAAGGGCATCGCCTCTATTCAGAAGCCGATGTGAAAACTATCGAGAGGGTTCTTGCGCTCGTGGCCCGAGGAGTTCCCTTAAATAAGGTTAAACCCTTATTGCTTAAAGATGCCCCCGTCACTGAAGCCAACCAGGACACAGAAGATTGGAGTAATACCATTGCTGAGCTAGTCACAGCGATTGAGTTACTCTCGGCTTCAAAGGTACAGCATTTAGTACAGCAGGCTTTTGCTAATTACCCTGCGCCAATTTGTCGTGAGCACCTAATTGAGCCGGTATTTGCAACGCTGAGTCAACGTGAAGATCATGGTGCAAGCGTCGGCTTTGCCGAAAGTGAATTGCTTCGTTATGCGGCATTTCGCCTTAACGCTAAAGTGCCAAATAAAAAAAATAGGGTTTCGGTAATCTTAATTACAGGATCTAAAACACCCTTATGGGTACTCGTCTTGGTGGCCCTAGAACTCACTGACACGGCATTTTCAGTACAGCTAATGCAACGCCCATTCAATGTAGCGGCATGTATTGATATTGCCAACAGACTTAGAGATTCCTATGTTGTGTTTTATCAAGACGGTATCTGGAAGGATAAAGAAAAGGAGCTTGTTACGAAGGCATTCAGTAATAACGAACGATTATTCATGTGTGGGACAGCGCCGATGCTGATTCAGTTAGGCAACACAGATCGTGTATTCACACATGTAAAAGAATGCATTAACTCCTTATTAAAATTATCTCATCAGAGCGAATAATCCTTATGCGTTACCTTATTGTGTGTTTTTGTTTTCTTATTACCGGGTGTACAGGCATCCCGGATGGCATCAAGCCCGTCGATAATTTTGAGGTGAGCCGGTACTTAGGTACCTGGTATGAAATTGCGCGTCTTGATCATTCATTTGAGCGAGGCCTACAGAACGTCACTGCGCAATACAGCACTCGAGCAGACGGCGGTATTAAAGTTATGAATCGAGGGTTCGATGTTTCTTTGAATGAATGGAGTGAAGCTGAAGGAAAGGCGTATTTTGTGGGCGACAAGACAATCGGTCATTTGAAAGTATCTTTCTTTGGTCCATTTTATGGCTCTTATATTATTTTTGACCTAGGTGAGGACTACGATTATTCACTCGTGACCAGCAGTAATAAATCCTACCTTTGGTTGCTTTCTAGAAGCCCGGTTATGAGCGAGGTGAAAGAAACTGAATTATTAAAACGCATAACCGAGCTAGGCTTCGATACAAAGTCCCTTATTTTTGTAAAGCAGAGTGAGGAGTCAGATGGTAACTACAGCCGGATAGAGTAAAGTATTAGATGCGTACCATATATACAATTGTCCATGAGAAAAAGCCAAAAAAACTAGATTATATGGCGAGTTAGTATGATCTGCTTTTTGTGCAGTGTGCAGTGTGCAGTGTGCTTCATACTGCTGCATACCGTTCAGGTAAAGGGTATTCAACATCTTTCATCTATTACGCTGTTAAAGCTTTGATGAAGATTATTGTTCAGTATTCCTCTGGTTCGACTTTTAAATAAGTATCGGGTTCAGTTTTGAAAACTCCAACATGTTGTTTGCCCACAAGCGATATTGTCGATGATTATATGAGCATCGTGAAAGATATATTTGGTCGTCAAAACGTTTTGGAGTTAGAGCGCGAGCAATTGACGGAGCTACGCGGCTGGATCCTCCTCCTCACTCATGCATGCTAATGAACGGCCAAGTTACCGTCAAAGGCAAATCAGTAAAGCCCTGTCAGTAAAGCCAAGCTTACGGAAAGCGCCTAGATGAACCTAGTCACTCAAACACAACAAAGCCAAGTTGCGGTTAATCGATGGGGATCAACTGGTTGATTTGATGTTAGAGCATTACGCAAAGTTATCACCTAGTTACAAGACGCTATTGCCGTTAAAGCAGGTTTATGTGTGTGATTTAGCCTAGGCAAAAGCTAGCAGGGCATGAGCTTGCGTTACCTTAAGTGGATCTCTTCAAATGTTAAGCCAGAAAAATCATTTTCTGTGCATATACCCTTAAACACATTGGTCGCATAGCTAAAAGTGAGTTTGTTGGTGGGGCTTTTGAATATACTGCGCCCGTCTAATGTGGATTCGTCAAACTGAACATTGTTTTGCCCTATGTGGACCCCTGAATTGACAGCATTTAAAGCGGGATGTTATAAGACGTTTTAGAATTCTATAGACACAAAAAAACCCGTAAATCGTTGAATTTACAGGCTTTAATGGTTTTCTTCGGGGTCGGTGAAACCCTATATTGGTGGAGGCGGCGGGATTTGAACCCGCGTCCGTCAGTTCTCCCTCCTCGGCTCTACATGCTTAGTTTCCGTCAATTGATTTAACTCATCTGCAGCCCGGCGGGCAGGACGTAGGGAGCGAGTTCGCTTTAGTTTTACAATGCCGCCACGATCTATACGACACAGCTATCCAGTTCTATATGACAGTCATTAACGCGGTACTGACACCTTGCTAAAGACCGCTAGCGGCGAGCCGCTAGAAGTGTTCTAAAAGCTACTTACGCAGCTAATTGAGCACCGTAGTTGTCATCATTGGCAACTGTAAAATTGCAGCTTTTATTTACGTGATTGGCTACCATCACGACATGCACCTTGGACTTTGATACCGGCGTCGAATCCTAATCGCCCCCAAAAGCGGTTTTTTGCTCTGGTACTTCTTAGTATAAGGGCGATGATGGTATAAACCAAGGTTTATACTCAACTAGCAGCGTTTTTCGCCGCTTCTGAGAGTTTAACGACTAGGTTTTTGATATTTTCGTCCATTGTCAATCCTTCTTCCATATGATCGAGTGCTTCATTAATGGACTCGCTAATCAATTCGAGTAAATTATCTTCTTGGACGTCGCTCATGCCCATGCTCACAAATGAGTGTTCAACCTTATGTACCATTCGGTCGAGTATCTCTAAGTTCTCTTTTTTGTGATTCTCCTGCTTTTCACGCAGTTCATCAAGTGCTGCTTTGGTTTCTTGTATAACGGAACCTATGAGCTGGTTTTTTTCGGCACTTAAGGCTTGCCGTTCAGCAAAATAGCTAAGTTTTGCGTTGGCGCCCTCTAAGGTTATTTTCAAAAAGTCTTTTAGCGAACCACGTTTGGCATTTTCGAGTGGCATATTTTTAATTAACGCGACGATATTTTGTTGTATGGCAAAGCAGCGTTCGTCTTTCTCTATAAATGGCTCGTTATTATTAACCAAGCGTTCTAGTAGTTCAATTTCTAGCATGCTAGGTGTGCCGCTTGAACTTTCAACTTCTTTGATGCCACCTTCACAAAAATACACAATGCAGCTTAGGTTTTGCGTTGCAATGGCTTCGGCCGTTGATGAGGCTAATTCTTGGGCGTTGTTTACGGTAAAGCTTGAGCGATAGAAATTGATGATGCTACCTAGACTGCTGGATTCAGCCATCATGGTGAAGGCGAGCTCGTTTGCCGCGTCAGCTTGGCGCTTTAATTGTTGGCGTGCATTAGCCGTCTGCAGGGCTGACTTTATCTTTGATTGAAGTATTTCAGGTTGGTAGGGTTTGATAATGTAATCAACTGCTCCGGCATCAAGACCCTGAATTATTTCTTCTGTACTATCGTTGGCCGATAAAAATACGACTACAATATCCTGTAATAAAGGGTCCTCTTTGATGATTTTGCAGGCTTGATAACCGTCTGTACCAGGCATATTCACATCGAGTAAAATAAGATCGGGCGTGTTTTGATTATCGCCTAATATTTGAAGTGCATCGTCAGCTGATGTGGCTGCATTTACTTGGTAATTGTCTTTAAGTTCCGTCAATAAAAGATGAATATCCTCGGGTGAATCATCGATAATCATGATTCTGGGTGGGTTATTGCCACTCACGTGAATTCTCCAGTATCTAAGTAGGTGGTTATGGTTTTTTCTATTTCACTCAATTGAAGTCGATTAAAGTGGTCACATAAGCAAGTGATAATCTGTTGATGTGGCGTGTTTTCACTTTCAATTTTTAACGTGTCAAGAAGCGTTTGTACTACCGCAAGATCGCTATGAAGGTTGCTAGATATATTCTGAAGTAAGGACTTGACCTTGGTGTCGTCCAGCTTCTGTATTGTTTTTGTGTTAGACGGTTTGTCGATATTTTTTTCTAATTTTCCCAAAATTTCTTTTGCACGATGAATGTTTTCGATTGCTAATTTGAGCTCCATTAAATGCTCAGTATTGGCATGGTTCCCATTCTTATAGCCATTTTCAATCTTTGCTGATATTTGAGAAAGCTCAACTGCGCCAAGATTTGCGCCGGATCCTTTTAGTTGATGCGCTAAACGTTGGGCTTCTTCATGATTGTCGCTATCAATAAAATTTGTCATACGTGTATAGGCATCAAGGTTAGCGTTACAAAACGAGATGATTAGAGATTGCAGTAGATCCCACTTTCCACGTAAACGATCGAGTGCGGCTTGTAGATCAAAGCCAGATATATTCGGAGGGATAAATTCGGTTTTCGACCTATCTTTCGATATCATCGAATTCCAATTGTTATCGTCGCTGTTATGGCTTGGATGTTCTGTCTTTTCGTGAATACTTACATTGCTAAGTTTGAATTGTAGAACTTTGGTGATCGTTTCTATGCAGCTCGTTAGGTCAATGGGTTTTGTAATGTGTTCGTCCATACTGGAATTTAAGCTAATTCCTCGGTCTTCGGAAAAAGCATGCGCTGTCACAGCGATTATTGGAATTTTGGCGTAATGGTTATTTATTTTTCTAATTTCTTTCGTGGCCGTTAGCCCATCCATACCCGGCATTTGTATGTCCATTAGGATGAGGTCGTACTGGGTTTGCTGTGCCTGCTCGATGGCCTTTTCACCACTGCCTGCCGTCTCGATATCAAAATCGTACTCGCCAAGTAATTCTTTTAATACTTCAAGATTCATGGGGTTATCATCAACCGCTAGTGTTTTAATAGAACTAAATTGAATTTCTTTTTCTTCAGGAATTGTTGCTTTGTCCGATTTGTGTCGGTTGCAAATATCAAGGAAGTCCCGGAAATAAAATGGACGATTTAGTATGTGGTCGAAATGTTTTCCTGTTTCGCTCGGGTCGTTACATAGGCCCAGTACTATTAATTTTTTTGTTGTGTTTTTTAAATATTTTAGATCGTTGATGGCTGTTTCTTCTGGTTTTGAATCGTCGAAAAATAATAGGCTCAATACTTCGTCTTCATATTCTTCAGCTTCGAACTCGCTAATCGAATCAAAGTAATCTTCAAACTTTAAGTCGTAACAGTTAAGGAATTTATTTATGGTTAGTGCGCATTGTTTGTTTTTTCCGATGTAAAAATAGTGCGCATCTAGTAAGGGGGAGGCTGGGGCTTTAATAAATTCAGTTTCGGTTGTGTTTATATTGGCTTGAGGTAGTATAAAGCTAAATGTAGATCCTTCTTGATACTCGCTAACAATATTTATTTTTGATTCAAACGCATCGATTATTGTCGCGCAGATGCTTAAGCCTAGACCCGCACCACCGTATTGACGGGTACTTGAATTGTCAGCTTGATCAAAAGCTTTGAAAATGTCTTGTAGTTTGTCTTGGCTAATACCAATTCCAGAATCTTGGATCGATATTTCTACAGCATGATGGCCACTGTTTTTAGCGTGTAATATTACAGATCCAGCTGTTGTGAATTTAATGGCATTTTCAATTAAATTGTCAACGACAAGTGATAGTTTTGCGGGATCTCCGTGCGAGCTTGTCGGTAAATTTGGGTCTAGATCCAATATCAGATCTAAACCTTTCGCCAATGCATTACTTCGTGACTCATAGACTGTATTCTTAAGAGTTTCGGATAAATCAAATTCCGTGTTTTTGAGTTGTATTCCTTGTGACTCTATACGAGAAAATTCGAGTAAATTACTGATTACTTTAACTAATTGATCACCTGAATTAAGTGCCGCATTGATCAGTGTTTCACGGTGCTCTTCATTGGGGTATAACTTTAATGCTTGTAGCATGCCTAAAATTCCATTCATTGGCGTGCGCACTTCATGGCTGATATTCGCCAAAAAATATGACTTTGTCTTGGCGCTGGCTAAGGCGGCATCGCGCGCCTGTTCTAACTCTTCTGTTCGTTCACGTAGAAGATAGTCGAACTTTTCGCTAAGAAGACGGTAGTGTTTTTTTGTTTCTTCTAGCTCGCGTTCTTTCGCAACTAGAGCGGCGGTTAGTGTGTGCTCGTTCGGGGGGGGCTCAGTTTGATGTTGAGATTCATTCATGTAGTCGATACGTTTAAGCTGGTGGACGTTGAGGGTTGTGTTTTGTCGTGCGTGATAACAGCTCATTCGCTAATACATACGGCCTCCGTCGTATCGTGTTGTGCCATTTATTGTGCCGTGGCATGAGTAAGCGTACGGTTTTATGCCTAACTATTTGAGTATAGATGAGTTTGCGGAAATTTCGCCGATTTGAGTTGTTTCTTCTTGATTAGATTTAATGTATTCAGAATGCCCATGGGCTTTGCTTTTTTATTAGATATTTGTATTACCCAATAGTCGCATAGTGGGAATGCTTAACTACACTCAATGAATAGTTGGTGTGAGTACTTATAGTGTTTTCTATACATTGGACCGATCGTTAGCATGAACGGTTATAAATCATTGAGTTTAAGCCCTATAGGGTTTGAGTTTTAGTGGATTGAATGGATTGAGTTGGTGAAATAAATGTCTATTACTGCAAGATAAAAATAACTGGTGCAAGGAAGTTTTGCGAAAGTCGAACCTATTGCTGATGCCGCGGCCGAAATATTCTACGCAAAATTATTTTAGTTTGACCCAGCTCTTAGACCCATGTTCAAGGGGGATATGAAAAGTCAGGGGCGAAAGCTTATGACTACCTTAACCGTAGCAATAAAAGGATTGGATGACTTGGAGTTCTTTGGTGCCGGTGTTGGAAAAGATTGCTACGCAGCATTTGTCTTATGGCGTTAGGGCGAACGACTATACAACGGTAGGTAATGCATTGTTATTCGCGCTTAAAACAGGTTTAGGTGACGCTTGGACACCGGAGCTACGGCAAGCATGGGTGGAAACTTATCGTATAGTTGCACAGGTTATGAAAGCCAAAGCGTATTGACCGTTATTCGAATCGACAATATTAAACTTGTTGGCTCGCATGTGTTATTTCATTCTCTTAATATAGATAGAGCTATAAGCTGCTGCACATGAGCTCTGATTGAGGTTCAACTCTGATTGAGGTTCAACTCTGCGTTAGAATTCAATAAGTTTCGAGTGATGCAAGGGAATTGTTTGTTCATTACAGCAAACATCATTAATCTGGATATTCCACCCTTTACTATGAAATCGATACGCATCGTAATTTCAATTGTGTTCCCGATAACTTTCCTGGATTCAAGTTCGAAGCGCATCAATAATTAAGCGACCAATGTAGCTCTATAAACACTCATTAAGAATGCTTACGGTTTGATTCTGCATGGACGGCATAAACACGTTGAGCCTATAAATGATCTGTCCATGAGCGAAGTACATAGGCGGAAGCTCAAGCAGCACTAAGGGTAGCTTTGGAGATATTTAGGGTTTAGATTTTTGACTCTAAAATATGAAGCTCAATGAGTTTAGTGATTGTCGGGCTGAAGCCCGACCTACAGCCTAATTTGGGAACTAGTACCACGTCCTCACCCTTGTAGGTCGGCCTTTAGGCCGACTGAACTTAGACCAATTTAACTTAGACCAATTTAACATAGTCATGCAACAACCATCCCATCTGTATTTACGACGAGGTTTGTACGGCACGGTGCAAGTGGATACCCCAGAAAAGTTAAAGCAACAGAATTTAAACAGGCAGCACTAAAGCACGCGGCGGGCTGTTAAACACCTTAGAACAATAGAACAATAGAACAATAGAACAATAGAACAATAGAACAATAGAACAATAGAACAATAGAACAATAGAACAATAGAACAATAGAACAATAGAACAATAGAACAATAGAACAATAGAACAATAAAGTGAATGGCCTTTAGTTTATGTGTTTTATATTCTTACCAGGAAGTCAGGGCAATGCAGAGGGGTGTTGCGAGAGTGGTGGGCGACGACCCCAGAATAGTCTGGGGTCGTATTTGAATGTTACTTACGATTTTTGTTTTTGACTTAGCCGTTGCATATAACCACGTACTTCGGCTTTTACATCCGGCGCTAAAAAGTACAAGCCGATTAAATTCGCAAGACTCATCGCAAATATTGATGAGTCTGAAAAGCTCATCACGTTGTTTAAGCTCGCCATCGCACCTAGTACGATTGCCAAACAGAATATGATCTTGTAGCTATAGCTTGCGGTTTTGGAATGACCGAATAAGAAGGCCCAGCTTATAGATCCATAGTACGACCACGATAACATCGTAGAGATTGCAAAGAGTATTACTGCGCCGGCTAGAATAAATTCAAACCATGGGAACACACTGCTGAAGGCCGCAGAGGTTAACGCAACGCCGGTAAGCCCCACATCATTGCCGGTGTGATTACCAGTGATGATAATGACTAATGCGGTCATAGTGCAAATTACAACGGTATCGATAAAAGGCTCAAGTAAAGCAACAAAGCCCTCTGTAGCTGGCTCGTTAGTTTTAACAGCGGAGTGGGCAATAGAGGCTGAGCCAATGCCGGCTTCGTTCGAAAAGGCTGCGCGTTGGAATCCCTGAATCATCGCGCCAATAGCGCCACCAACAACACCTTCAGGGCTTATGGCCCCGTTGATGATAGCCATGAAAGCAGACGGGATTTGAGTGAGATTACCAAAAATAATGGCCAGCGCCGTGACAACATATATTGTCGCCATAAAAGGTACGAGTTTGGAGGTGACGCGGGCGATACTCTTGATACCGCCGATAATGACAGTCGCAACGATTATCGCAATGACGCCACCAAACAGCCAACCTTTGCCATTCAGTATGCTGGCGTCACCGCCCGTAGCTGAAACGGTCATTTCAAAAGCTTGGTTGGCCTGAAACATATTGCCGCCGCCCAAAGAGCCGCCAATACAACAAATAGCAAAAAACACCGCCAATATCCGACCAAGAGCAGGGAAACCTTTTTCGGCAAGGCCGGCCGTTAAGTAATATTTTGGCCCGCCCGATACGCTGCCGTCAGCGCGAAATATTCGGTATTTAACACCTAAGGTACATTCAGCGAACTTGGAACTCATACCCAAAAAGCCGGCCAAAATCATCCAAAATGTGGCGCCAGGCCCGCCAATAGTAATGGCTATGGCGACACCCGCGATGTTTCCTAGGCCGACAGTGCCCGAAAGTGCGGCGGTTAGCGCTTGAAAGTGCGTCACTTCACCAGGGTGATCTTTGTCGTCATACTTTCCGCGCACAAGATCGATAGCGTGTTTAAAGCCCCAAATAGGGACAAAGCCTAAGTAGAACGTAAAAAATAGTGCACCAAGCGCAAGCCAAACCACAATCCATTTGATGCCGAACTCTTCTGTTATTGGTATTTCGTAGAAGACTACATCGCTAATCGCGCTTGTTACGGGCGCAATTACTTGGTCCATGCATTGGTCAACCCCGTAGCTGTCAGAACTTAAGCATTCGCTAAAGCTAAGTGATTCAGCCGCGGCAAAATTAGCGGCCAAGGCAATAGATATACATAATAGGGCTTTAAGGGCTAGGGTTTTCATAGAGAAGTTAGGTTCCGTGCAGCGTAGGTTTTAAGTTTTGCTGGGTGCCAAGCATGTGGTTAAGCGCTATGTTGACTCGGTAAAGGTTTGAACCTTTTTTTTATATGTTTATCTTTAGTCTTGGTCGTAACAGTAGTGAACGTGTTACGTATTTACACATGTTTTACCTAAGGTTTTCACCCTAGGTTTTAGCTATGTTTTTAACAGAGCAGGATTATTGCCACAATGTATCGTGGCTTATTATTCTTAGAGCTAGCCTGTTAACGTGACCTCATTGAGAGCACGGGTATCGAATTAACGGTTATTTGTTGAAAGTACTCGTTGTTTATCGCGGCTCCAATCGCGCTCTTTCTCCGTTTGACGCTTATCGTGTTGCTGTTTGCCGCGCGCAAGGCCTACTTCAACCTTGATTAAATGGGCCTTCCAGTACATCGCGGTTGCTACCACGGTGTGACCCTTTTGCTGCGTCATCACTTTGATTTTATCGATTTGTCGGCGGTGCATTAATAGCTTACGCGTACGGGTAGGTTCGGTTACGAAGTGCGTTGATGCCGTTGGTAGTGGTTGGATTTGGCATCCCAAAATCCACGCCTCGTCGTTCTGAATAATAACGTAGCTTTCTGTTAGCTGCGCATTACCTTTGCGGATACTTTTAACTTCCCAGCCCATAAGCTCGATACCAGCTTCGATTTTTTCATCAATATGAAAGTCGAAACGAGCCCTTCGATTTAGCGCGATGGTGTTACTGCTTGATTTGTTCTTACCTTTTTTAGCCATGCGCGGGATTATACGTAGCTCTCCGCGCTATTGCGACAGGTTTAATTGATGCTTGCAAAGAGAAAACCCTTTCTTTGCATGAAATGTTTCACGTTACTCGATAAAATGATGCTTCCAAAAACTCGAATGAGGCTCGCTATTGACGCGCATAGAACGTAATGCACTAGTTCCCTTTAGTTGTAAGCAGATGTTTGCGCTAGTGAATGATATCGAATCGTACCCCGAATATATGCCCGGATGTGTTGGTGCAAAAATCCTGGTGCGCCATGATGAGAGTCTTGATGCACGCTTAGATATTCAGCGAATGGGTGTGCGACAATCATTTTCTACCCGTAATATTTTGACTCCGCCAAGTTCAATGCGTATGAGCTTATTAGGCGGTCCATTTAAGTCGCTTGAGAGCGAATGGTGCTTTGATGCATTATCCGATACGGCCTGTAAGGTGCGATTTTGGATAGAGATAGAGTTTAGCAATGCGATACTCGCGCTAACTCTGCCAGCTTTTTTTGAGAAAAACGCCTCTGACCAAGTTAGTGCGTTGTGCGATAGGGCAAAGCGTATATACCCTGAAGGCTAGTTTAGCCAAAGTTTAGCCAAAGTTTAGCCAAAGTTTAGCCAAAGTTTAGCCAAAGTTTAGCCAAAGTTTAGCCAAAGTTTAGCCAAAGTTAGATATAGTTAGATATAGATAAATGAGAGAAACCATGACCGATATTGAGCCTATAGCTGTAGAAGTCGCTTATGCCTTGCCCGATAAGCAAAAGATCATTAAAGTCCTCATTGAGCCCGGAAGTACAGCTTTTGATGCCGTTATAAAATCGAAAATTGAGGGGTTTTTCCCAGGCCTTGATGTTCAAAGCGCCAAAATGGGTTTGTTTGGGCAAGCTTTGGGTACAAAAGGAATGAAGCCAGCAAAAGAGCATGTATTACAGGCGGGTGATCGTGTAGAGATATATAGGGGCCTAATTGCTGACCCAAAAGAGGTTCGCCGCAAGCGAGCAGAAAAAGCCAAACGGAGAGGGTAAGCAGAAGTTACCGTGAGATAACGAATAACGAGCCCCTAGATTAGAGGCTCTAGCTTAATCAAGGCTAAAAACGCTGCTCTTCGCTTTTCTTGAATTTGGCATCATCTTTTTTCTTGGCTTCTTCAACCGCTTCACGCTCACGTTCCAGTGCGTTTTTGCGGGACGGCTCGTAGTTCCCGCTCCACTCTGTAAGAAGGTCGCCGTCAAATAGCATCGTCATATGGTACTCGGCGAGTTCTTTATCTCCATGGCGAACGTGAAAATAATAATCCCAGCGATTTGGCGTGAACGTGTCCTCGACCAAAGGCGTGCCCATGACGTAGCGCACTTGCGTGCGCGTTAAGCCCACTTCGAGTTGATCCACCATTTCTTTCTCAAGATAATTCCCCTGAGTGATCTTGATACGATAAACCCCGGGGAATTTTAGGCTGGAGCATGCGCCGAGCCAAGAAACTAGCGCGAGTAAAGCTATGGTTCTGAGAAATACTTTCATTTAGTGCTTTCCGAATTCAATTTGGACAAGGATAATAACGGATCTTTCAATTGTCTAAGAAGAGCATAAATGCCCGTCGAGAGCCAAGAACTGCGTAAAGCAGGCTTAAAAGTCACGTTACCTAGGGTTAAGATCCTAGAAATCCTAGAAAATTCCCATGTTCGTCACATGAGTGCAGAAGATGTGTATAAATCTCTTCTAGACGCCGGTGACGATGTTGGTTTGGCGACAGTATATAGGGTGTTGACACAATTTGAAGGTGCAGGGCTGGTTGAAAGGCATAATTTTGATAATGGACCCTCTGTTTTTGAGTTAGATCGCGGTGAACATCACGATCATATGGTCTGTGTAGAGAGTGGTCAGGTAATAGAATTCCAAAATGATCAGATAGAAGCTCTGCAAGAATCTATTGCGGCTGGCTTGGGTTACGAGATTACTGGGCACAGCCTAGTATTGTACGTTAAACCTCTTCCTAAGCCCTAAGCCCTAAGCTCTTGTCTTCAGGGCTGGTTTCAGATTTGACTTTATTAGGTCTGAAGCTTGAGCTTGAAGCGCTATTATACATAATGTTGGCTGCCATCGTAATCGGCTCCCATCGTAATAGTCTCTGAGCTTAAACCTCCCGTTTATTTTATTCTTTAAGATTCCGTGTGCTACAAGTGTGCAGTTATATGGCATTACATTTAAGTGATGTCGAAGCTCTATAAGGTTGCCAGCATTTCGCGCGCATGAGCAAGACTTTGCTTTGAGTCGGTTGTTCCGCCCATCATTCGCGCAATTTCTAATACTTTGTCATCGTCAGATAATGCTTCTATACGCGAATTCACCTCCGTTTTACTAATGCTTTTCTCTACTCGCCAATGGTGATGTGTCTTGCTCGCCACTTGTGCCAAGTGCGTTACGCAAAAAATCTGCCCTTGGCTGCCTAGCTCTCGTAAAAGTCGTCCAACAACGTCGCCGGTTGTGCCGCCAATACCTACGTCCACTTCGTCGAATACTAACGTTGGTGTGGTGGATGTTTTTGCGGTGGCAACTTGAATTGCCAGGCTTATACGCGATAACTCTCCACCTGAAGCGACCTTTCCAAGAGGCTTGGGGCTTTGTCCTGGTGCGGTGGAAATCAGAAATTGAATGTTCTCGTTGCCATTTAAATTGGGCTCTGGGCTGCCATCTTCGAGTGCAACATAAAATTGCGCATGAGACATGGCGAGGTCTTTTAGGGTCTCGTTAATTCTTGCTCCGAGATTTTTAGCCGCCTGTTTACGCTTCGACGACAATTTGTCGGCGAGTGTTTTGTAGCGTGTAGCTTTTTCTTTTATGTCTTTTTCGAGTGATTCTATCTGTGCGTCGCCGCCTTCGATTTCTTTGAGTTCACTGCATAAGGCATGATGCAGTCCAAGAAGTTCTTCTGGGTTAACACGATGTTTGCGAGCGATGTCGTAAATCTTGCTTAAGCGGCCTTCAACGAAGTTCAGGCGAGCGGGGTCCAAATCTCCATCTTGCTGCTGATGATCGATGTCAGATTGTGCTTCTTCAATGTTTATTAAGGCTTGTTTGAATAGTGATTCGGCACTTTGCAGTGAGTCACTAAGCGTTGGTAGCTCACCAAGAAGTCGCAATACTGAGTTAAGTCTTGTGCTTATGCCGTCTTGGTCGTTGTTGCAAAGCTCACTTAAATGGCCGCAGGCACTCTGAAAGGTTTCTTGATGGGCGAGTTGGCGCTGTTCATCTTCTAATGCGCTGAGTTCGCCATCTAGAATATTTAGTTGGTCGAGCTCGATTACTTGATAGCTTAATAGTTGAAAGCGAGCACTGAGCTCATCGTTACGATTGCGAAGGTAGGCGAGTTGCTCCTTGCAGGAGTTCCATTGGTAGTATTCTCGCTTTACAGATTTCGCGAGTGGTTTAAGTTGACCAAATTCATCGAGCAAGCGTCGGTGGGTGGCAATTTTCAGTAAACTTTGGTGTTCATGCTGGCCGTGGATATCAATAAGTAAGTCGCCGAGCGCCTTAAGCTGATGCAAGGTAACAGCTTGGCCATTAATAAATCCTCGTGATCGCCCTTCTGCTGTAACCACGCGGCGAAGTAAGCATTCGCTATCAGATATGTTTAAACTGTTTTCATCAAGCCACTTTTGAACAAATGTTAATGCGCTGACGTCAAAGCTTGCTTGAATGTCAGCCTTGTCACAGCCTTGTCGAACTTTGTCAGCATCGGCTCGCTCCCCCAAAACCAAACCTAAGGCGTCTAGCAGTATAGATTTCCCTGCGCCAGTCTCTCCTGTAATTACAGTAAGCCCAGATTGTGGCTCGAGCTCGAGTCGCTCAACTAAGGTGAAGTTTGAAATGTGTAAGTGGGTCAGCATACCGAAAGCTCATCTGTCTGTTTATACAGTAGTTTAACGTGCTTTATACAATAAGCACAATTATTGATGAAAATTCCTACAAAATTTTTTGGTTTTGACTTGAATGCTTAAGCCTAGCCCCCATATTCGTGCCATGTAAACGCAACTTGACTATAGAATACTCAAAGATCGGAGATTGTAGTGTCCAACGAAGAACAAAGCACAAATGCCCCTGAAAATGCATTAGAAGAAGATCAGGTTACCCTGGATTCGCAAAATGTTAATGAAATTGAGCCTGAAGCGGCTGCAGATGGTGATTTGGCTGCCAAAATCGGGCAGTTAGAAGATGAGTTAATTAGCGCTAAAGAGCAAGCTCTTCGCGCGGCTGCAGAAGCGCAAAATGCCCGCCGGCGTGCGGAGCAAGATGTTGAAAAGGCGCATAAATTTGCGCTGGATAAGTTTACCGCTGATTTGTTGCCGGTGGTTGATAACTTGGAACGCGCCCTGGAGGCCGGAAACGCTGACGGCGCAGAGATTGTGTCGCTGAATGAGGGTGTTGAACTCACGCTAAAAGCGTTAGTTTCATCCTTGATTAAGCACAAGATCGAAGCGTTAAATCCAGCTGGCGAGCCTTTTGATCCGCAGTTTCATCAGGCTATTACCATGATATCTAACCCAGATTGCGAGCCAAATACAGTTATGGACGTTATTCAAAAAGGGTACACCTTAAACGGCCGATTGGTTAGACCTGCAATGGTTGTAGTTTCTAAGGCTTAATTTGTCTGCTGACTTGAAAATCAAGCAAAGTGACCAAATATTAGCAGGCAAGTGAATCATATTTAGTTTTTATTTAGTTTTTATTTAGTTTTTATTTATTTTTACGGCTATCGCCGTACATAGAATTGTTATTGGAGAAGTAAGATGGGCAAAATCATCGGAATCGATTTGGGAACAACAAACTCATGTGTTTCTGTTCTTGAAGGCGGTAAAGCAAAGGTTATAGAAAACTCTGAAGGCGATCGCACAACACCTTCTATCGTTGCATATACTGACGATGGTGAAGTGCTTGTTGGTCAAAGCGCTAAGCGTCAGGCTGTTACGAACCCAACTAATACCTTGTTTGCGGTTAAGCGCCTTATCGGTCGTAAGTTTAAAGACGATGTCGTACAAAAAGATATCAAGATGGTTCCATACACAATTCTTGCCGCCGATAACGGTGATGCATGGGTGGAAGCAAAAGGCGACAAAAAAGCACCGCCTCAGGTTTCGGCTGAAATCTTGAAAAAGATGAAAAAAACAGCAGAAGATTATTTGGGTGAGTCAGTTACCGAAGCGGTTGTAACTGTTCCAGCCTACTTTAATGATTCTCAGCGTCAAGCAACAAAAGATGCGGGTAAAATTGCCGGTTTAGATGTCAAGCGTATTATTAATGAGCCAACGGCTGCTGCTCTTGCTTACGGTATGGACAAAGCTAAAGGCGATCGCACTATTGCTGTATACGACCTTGGTGGCGGTACATTTGATATTTCTATCATCGAAATTGCGGATGTTGATGGCGAGCACCAATTTGAAGTGCTTTCTACCAACGGTGATACCTTCCTAGGTGGTGAAGATTTCGATTTGCGCTTAATCGAATATCTAGCGGGCGAGTTTAAAGCGACCAACGGTATCGACTTACACGGTGATCCTTTAGCGCTTCAGCGTTTAAAAGAAGCGGCTGAAAAGGCGAAGATCGAGTTGAGTTCTAGCCAGCAAACAGAAATCAACTTGCCGTATATCACGGCTGATGCAACGGGTCCTAAGCATTTGGTGTTGAAGCTAACGCGTGCAAAATTAGAGTCATTGGTTGAGGGACTTGTTACGCGTACTATCGAGCCGCTAAAAATTGCATTGAAAGATGCAGAGCTCTCTGTTGATGAGATTGATGACGTTATTCTAGTTGGTGGCCAAACACGTATGCCGCTAGTGCAAAAGACGGTTGCTGAATTCTTTGGTAAAGAGTCACGTAAAGATGTTAATCCAGACGAAGCCGTTGCGATGGGCGCCGCGATTCAAGGTGCCGTACTTGCTGGCGATGTAAAAGATGTGTTGTTGCTTGATGTTAGCCCGCTAACCTTAGGTATCGAGACGATGGGTGGCGTTGCAACAGCACTTATCGAGAAGAATACAACGATCCCGACCAAAAAGTCGCAAACATTCTCTACCGCTGACGATAACCAATCAGCTGTAACGATCCATGTTGTTCAGGGGGAGCGTAAGCAGGCGGCACAAAACAAATCGTTAGGTCGTTTTGACTTGGCAGATATTCCGCCCGCACCGCGTGGTATGCCTCAAATCGAAGTTACTTTCGACATCGATGCTAACGGCATTCTTAATGTTGGCGCAAAAGATAAGGCTACAGGTAAAGAGCAGTCTATCGTCATCAAGGCATCTTCTGGTCTTAGCGACGAAGAAATCGAAAAAATGGTTCAAGATGCTGAAGCAAATGCTGATGCTGACCGTGAATTCGAAGAAGTGGTTACTGCGCGTAATACACTTGAAGGCCTTATTCATGCGACTCGCAAGACTTTGGAAGAAGCTGGCGATAAAGCAACTGAAGAAGAGAAGGCGACTATTGACGCCGCATTGGTTAAAGCTGAAGAAGCCGTTAAAGGCAACGATAAAGAGGCTATGGAAGTTGCAACTAAAGAGCTTACGGATGCTTCCGGTGGCCTAGCTCAGAAAATGTATGCCGAGCAGGCTCAAGCCGCTGAAGGTGCTGCGGAAGCTGGGGCTGGTCCTGAAGCTGCTCCAGAAGCTGAAGATGGCGTAGTTGATGCTGAGTTCGAAGAAGTAAAAGACGAAAAATAAGTTTTAAGCTTATCTCCACAGGGGTGAGCATGCGCTCACCCTTTAGATTCCTTGAACGCGAGCTATGCTCGCGTTTGTTGTAACTAGCCAAGTCAAATATAGCCTATGTCAAAGCGTGATTATTACGAAATACTAGGGGCCTCGAAAGATGTCTCTAAAGCCGAGCTTAAAAAAATATACCGTCGTGTTGCTATGAAGCACCATCCAGATAGGAATCAGGGTGATGCCGCATCTGAAGAGAAATTTAAAGAAGCAAAAGAAGCTTACGAAATTCTCTCAGATGAGCAAAAGCGTGCGGCTTATGATCAACATGGTCATGCTGGGGTCGACGGCTCCGCAGGTATGGGCGGTGGTCAAGGTGCTGGTGGGTTTTCGGATATATTTGGTGATGTGTTTGGCGACATATTTGGCGGCGGTGGTGCGGGCGGGCGACGTGGTGGTCCTTCACGCGGAGCAGATTTGCGCTACAACCTAGAATTAGATCTTGAAGATGCCGTCAAAGGTAAAAGTGTAAAAATTAAAGTGCCTACCTTGGTTTCGTGTAAACCTTGTAGCGGCTCAGGCGCGAAAACAGGTACGTCTGCAAGTACTTGTTCGACCTGTGGCGGGCATGGTCAAGTACGTATGCAGCAAGGTTTTTTCTCTGTGCAGCAAACGTGTCCGAGCTGTCGCGGCAAAGGAAAGGTTATTTCCGATCCGTGTAAGAGTTGTCACGGTCAGGGTCTTGTTGAAGAAACGAAGACGCTCTCGGTTAAAGTCCCTGCTGGTGTTGACAGTGGCGATCGCATTCGTCTTGCTGGCGAAGGTGAAGCTGGTGCAGATGGCGGTCCGTCGGGTGACTTATACGTCCAGATGATGGTGCGTGAGCATGAGTTCTTTCAGCGTGATGGCAAAAACCTACACTGTGAAGTGCCAATTAGTATTTTTGATGCCTGTCTTGGAGGGGAGATTGAAATTCCTACATTGGACGGTCGCGTTAAGCTGCGAATCCCAGCCGAAACCCAAACGGGTAAGCTTTTTCGTTTACGTGGTAAAGGTGTAGCCTCTGTTCGTGGTGGTGGTGTTGGTGATTTACTTTGCCGAGTCACTCTGGAGACACCGGTTAATTTAGCTAAAGGCCAAAAAGAGCTTTTGGAGAGTCTGCGGGACAGCATGAAAGGAAAGAAGCATACGCCAAAGCAGGAGAATTGGTTTGAAGGTATGAAAAACTTCTTCGGCGAGATGAAACTTTAAGGCAAAGATATGACAGTAAGAGTTGCGGTAACGGGTGCGTCGGGTCGAATGGGGAAAATCCTAGTCGAAGCGGTGTCCTTAAGCGAAGCGGCAAGCTTGGTTGCTGCTATAGAACGTCCTGAAAGTACACTGATCGGTGCTGACGCCGGCGAATTAGCCGGTATTGGTAATGTGGGCGTCGCGATAGTGAGTAACTTGGCCGATGTTATTGATGATATCGATGTATTGATCGACTTCACTGTGCCCGTCGCGACTTTGGCGAATGCTAAAGCGTGTGCTGCTGCAGGTAAGGCTATGGTTATTGGGACTACTGGCTTCTCTGAAGAGCAAAAGCTGGAATTCAATGAGCTTATTCGTTCTGTGCCCGTGTGCATGGCTTCTAACTTTAGTACGGGCGTGAACGTTTGTTTTAAATTGTTAGATGTCGCTGCTCGTGCGCTGGGTGATGATGTTGATATTGAAATCTACGAGGCGCACCATCGCCATAAAGTTGATGCGCCATCGGGAACGGCTTTGAGAATGGGCGAGGTTGTTGCCAGTGCTCTTGATCGTGATTTGTCAAAGGTCGCAGTCTATGGTCGTGAAGGTCAGGCTGGTGCGCGAGCACGTGAAACCATCGGTTTTGCAACCGTGCGCGGAGGTGATGTTGTAGGTGATCACACTGTTTCATTTTTAGCTGATGGTGAGCGCGTTGAAATTACCCATAAAGCATCAAGTCGTATGTCGTTTGGTCGGGGTGCTGTTCGGGCCGCTGTGTGGCTAAATGATAGCGCTGCTGGTCTTTTTGATATGCAAGATGTCCTTGGTTTGAAGTGAGTCTCGCTAGGTTTGAATGGCTGGAGCCCGACATGTTCGGGCTTTTTTGTGGGCATGATTTGGGCGCGTACTTCTTTATCTTTAGTGGGCATAATTAGTTATTTTGGCCAATTGCTTGGCATATCTCAGGGGGCTTTGATTAAATAAATTTACAGGTCGTTTTTTGACTCGCCACATTCTTAGCTCCTTGGTGGCGAAATATTGATTGTGTGCTAAGTCCAAAAATTTTTCGAATAAAGTGTTATCCTGACGATACTAATAAAATTGGGTGCTGTAGTGTTAATTAAGTCAGAAAAGAGCCGCTGGCTCATGAGTTTGTTGCGTAAAGATGTGAAATTACTAGTGATCACGTTTTTTCTTGGTGGCGTGATATCCGTCCTAGGTTTATCTTCGGCTATATTCTCACAAAAGATTATAGATGTGATTATTCCGAGTAATGATATCGCTTACCTAGTGAGGGGGATTGTAATTGTAGGGTTTCTCCTGTTGTTGAAGGCTGTAATTATCCATATTCATTCAATTATAGGGGCTTTACACGGTAAGCGCTTCAATATGAGGCTGATTGATACTTTCTTTAAAAAGTTACTGTATTTGCCTAAATCCTTCTACGATACGAATCAGACAGGTTCGTTAATCGCACGAATGCACGATTCACGGCAGATTCACGGCGCTATATCACATTTTTTTAATATCTTAGTTCTTAATGTTGTGACTGTGATTATCTCAACTTCCTTCCTTTTCTACTATTCGGTGCCAGTTGGTGTAGTTGTATTGCTGGCGTTCCCGGTTTTTTTTATATCAGCCTATATGTTTAAAGGTAGGATGAGGGAAAGATTTCATGAGGAGTATCTGGCAAATGGCGAGAACGAAAGCAATTATATTGCGACTATTCAGAACTCGGATTTAATCAAAGCCCATAATAAGCAAGACCATTTCAGCAAAAAAAGTTATCAAGCTTACGGGAATTATCAAGAGAAGAGTTTTTTAGCTACCCTTGTAGCACTACGGTTCGGTGTAACATCAGAATCTATTGGGACGATTTTCTATATCTTTATCTTGGCAATTCTTGCGTTTCAGGCGGTTGCAGGTCAGATAACTATTGGTGAGTATGCCGCTACAATGGCGGTTGCTATCGGCTTGCTAGGTCCCATAGGGGTTTTAGGTAATGCCATTATGCATATTCAAGGTGGGAAAGTTGCTCTTGACCGGATGTATGAGGTCGTCCAAGCAGAGAATGAATTTCATGAAGGCGATGAGGCAAAGAAGGTGCAGTTGCCAGAAATATCGTCAGTTGAAATGCGTCGCGTATCTTTCAGTTACGAAAAGGGTTTACCTCAACTAATCGATATATCATTCTCAGCTACTCGCGGGGAATTAGTCTGTGTTTATGGTAAAAATGGTGCTGGGAAAAGCACAGTACTGAATCTTCTCATGGGCTTATATCGAGCTGAATCGGGAGAGATATTTTTTAATGGTGAGGCCTCGTCCGAGCTTTCTTTGGTGGCCTTACGTGAGCGTATTGCGATTATTTCGCAGCAGGCAAAGTTGTTCGATGGTTCCTTGGTCGAAAATATATCACTCTCACATGACGAGGCATGCGCTGAAGAGACTAAAAAATACCTGGATGAGTATGGGTTTTCTGACTTTATATCTCGAATTAAGGACGGATACGAGGCAAAGGTTTTTGAGGGAGGAGGAAATCTATCCGGTGGGCAAAAGCAGATCGTTTCATTAGCTAGAGCGTTGGTTAAGCGACCGGATATGTTGCTTGTTGATGAGGCTACAGCTTCGCTTGATAGCGAGTCAGAAAACTTTGTTGTCGATATGCTTCAACAGTTCACCGCTTCGGGCGGAATTGTAATAATGGTTTCTCATCGATTAAAGCCCGCTCGCGCAGCAACAAAAATAGTTTTGCTAGAAGATCATAGGATTACACAGGTGGGAACCCACGAAGAGCTCGTGACAGGGGATAACTTTTACGCCTCACGTTTTAAAGATCTTGTGTTGTAGCGGAATTGGAATAAATGTCATGCTGTGGTGTGGCTAAGTTGTGGACGAAGATGTAATTATAAATACGTCCCTTAGGAAGCCGAAAGCCGACCTGATTTTTGTCTTGTCGGTTTTTGCGTTAAATTAATATGAAGATAATTAAACTATTTTCTTGAATGCCAGAAGATTTTGGAGTTATGGATGCTTGATCTAATTAATCGCTATTGCCACGGTTATATTGTATTGCCGGCGATTTACACGCTCAAAAATAATAATTTTTTTACAGAGTTTAATGACGGTAAATATCGTTCATTGAAGAATTTTACTGAGTTTGGTCTGAATGGTGGAAATTTAGCTGTTGCTTTGCGTGCGCTAAATTCTATGGATCTGATTGCGAGTAATAAAGCCCAAGATCGATGGTTGATTAGTAACAGCCCACGATTGCAGGGCGTACGAGTTGCCATTGTTGATATGTTGGTTTTGGCTAAACCTGGTTGTTTAAAACGGTCAGAGCTGGAAATGAAAATTATTGATTGGTGTAATCAATCGCAATTAAATTGGGGCTACCAAGATGATGTAATCAGTGATTTTGTAGATGGCATGCTAATGATTCCGTTATTGCTGGATCTGAGGGAGGGCGGTTATCTTTCTGGCGATGGCAAAGTGATCGATATGTCTTCAATTTCGGGTAATCTTGCTGACACAATTGGTCAATTGTTTGTAAAGAAAGCGTGGGGTGAATACGAGCTGGGATTGTTTCAGTTAAATGGTGCGGGTGCTTACCTTATTGATCGCATTATGAATGCTGGCACGGTGATGTCGTATGCGCCAATGCTAAGCCAAATGGATGCGCTGCTTTACGGTAATCCTAATCAAGTATTTACTCGTGACGAGATAACCGGCCACGAAAATCATATCGAACGAACCTTGAATGTTGTCGCAAGTGGTTTTCAACACGAAAAATATTTCAAAGATATAGAGAAAATCATCTTATCTATTTTTGATAACGAGCAGTTTAGTGATCAACCAAATTATGTCGCTGATATGGGCTGTGGTGACGGTTCGTTATTGAAAAAACTATACGAAATTGTCCGTGATAAAACGGTAAGAGGTAAGAATCTTGAGTTGGCGCCACTAACTCTAATTGGAGCCGACTTCAACGATAAGGCGCTTGAGGCGACCGCTTTAAACCTTAAAGGGCTTCCGCATATTACCATTCATGGCGATATTGGTGATCCAGAGCAACTTGAGCTGGACTTGGAAAAGGTAGTCACTAGTCTAGAAGATATTTTACATGTTCGCTCGTTCTTAGATCATGATCGTCCGTTCAAACAACCAGAGAATATATCGGCTGCTAAAAATAAAAAGCATATTCCTTGGGAGATTGTTGGTGTTGAATCCTCTGGTGAGCAAATTACTCCCGAAGTGGCAGCGCAAAGTTTATCCGAGCATTTGGGGCGATGGGGTAAGACTCAAACTCGTCATGGTTTATTAATACTTGAGGTTCACAGTGTTCCGCCTGCCATTGCAGGTGAGTATATGGACGAATGTGAAAGCCTACATTTTGATGCTTACCATGCCTTTTCAAAACAGCATCTAGTCTTTGCAGAGCATTTTTCAATAGCGGCTGCTGAAGGTGGCTTATTGCCCGATGTGAAGCATTGTCGCTATTACTCAAAGGTAATGCCGTTTAAGCGCATAACTTTGAATCTTCTCCAGCCGCGTTCTTACAGTGTTCGTTATGCTCACCCAGATGATCTTTCGTCTATTCGCGAGCTACTTAACCAAGTGCACGTGTCGCAAGATGACTCTTTAACTGAGGAATACTGTAGTAATCTAATCCTCCGTTCGCCACAAGATCAATATGTGTGTATACGAAACGGAAAACTTATCGCTGCATGCTTTACTGTTCGTGCGGGTCAGAACGTGTTGGGCGGGCAAGAGCTGCAATCTACTAAAGATGGGGCTGTTATTTCGCTAGTTTCTTTTCTTTCTGCTCCGGGTGTTGAAAAGGCTCTATTACAAGAGTTCGCTCAATACGTAGATTATAACAGCCGATTGAAAAGCGGTGTTGAGCAAGTTGTTGGGCTCGAGCTATGTGCCTCACTAATCGAAAACAGAAGAGTCTATGCGAGTGACGTGTACCCACTTATAAAAAATTCTAGTGAGCGTTTCGAGAGCAGTTTTCCTCATGCTGATGCCGAGAGAACGATTGAAGCCGAAATGTTGGTTGCCGAGTTTGCTACCAGGAGGCTGTTACAAATAATTCAGAAAACCGGTCATTTTACGTTGGCAGGTCAGCAGTATTCTCTCGAAAATTTGATGTCCGGCGTTGGTGTGATTGATAAGTATAAGCGTCTATTTAAAGCGCTTCTGCATATGCTGTCACAGCGTGGTGTTCTTGCTATTCACGGTGAAGTGTACGTAGCGCTGGCAGAGATAGAGGGCTACAGCCTTAGCGATTTTGACTGTCAAGCAGCGGAATTTGAACAAACATTGAATGAATCTTACGCACATATTGTCGCCTTTTGGGAGTTGACAAAGCCGTGCCTGAAGTCCTACGGAGATGTATTGACCGGCCGTGTAGCGTCGAACGATGTCGTATTCAAAGACGGTTCAATGGAGTTGTTTGCTAAAATATTTAAAGGGAATCCGCTTGCTGATTTCTATCACAACCTCACCGGCGAGGCGATTGTTAACGCTTTAAAAGCTAAGCGTCTGAGCGGTGACAACTCACAATTTAATATTCTTGAGATTGGTTCGGGAACCGGTGGCGCTACGGAGTTTGTATTAAATAGTCTGGAGCCATACGCCGATAATGTATGCTTTTATTATACGGATATTTCGTCTTCATTTACCCGATATGGGCGTGAGCGTTTTGCCGCTAAGTATCCTTGGGTTAAATACGCTAAGTTAGATATTAGTAAGAATCCGGCTGAGCAAGGGTTTGATTTAAAGAGCTTCGATGTTGCCTTTGCATTTAACGTATTACACGATACTGATGTGATTAATAACACCCTAGGTTGGATCAATAGGCTCCTTAAGCCTAGCGGTATTCTTCTCATGAATGAGTATACTCGCATCAAGGATATGCTCTTGTTTTCTGGCGGTCTATTGCACGGTTTATGGATATATAAAGATCCAGAATTGCGTTTGCCTAATAGCTGTTTGCTTTCTGTTGGGCAGTGGAGTGGTATCGCAGAGCAGTGTGGTTTTACAGCGATTTCAGCCTACGGGGATCCTTCGTTATCCACCATGGAGGATAGCTGGCAAAGTATCATGCTGTGCCAAAAAATAGGCGAGAGCACTCTGGAAATGGCACAACAGGGGCATATGAGCGAATCAAGCCCTGGAGTTGGTAGTGAAAGTACTACCTATGCGAATGTAGATTGCTCGAATGTAGAGAGTGAACTTCTTGTGTTGCTTCGACAGGTTTCAGAGGACGCCAAAATCCCTGTCGATGTCGATACGCCTATAATGGAGCTTGGTTTAGATTCTCTTGAGTTAGTAGAACTTAAATCACTTATCAATAAACGTTTTTCTGTGAAATTGAAAACGAGTATATTTTTCTCTGAAGGAACTGTCGCAAAGCTCGCGATATATCTCGTCGGTATAAACGACAATGCAGTGAATTCTGATCGGCAAGGGCGTGACTTAGGTGTTACTAATCCTGGTGCTGAGTTAGAGCCTGTAGAGTTCGTTAGTAATTCAGCCGCAACGTTGGGGCATCCTGAGTGTATTGAGATTTTGAAAGGCTTCTTGAATATCTTAGCGGAAGATAATGCCGAGATAAAAATTGATTTGTCGGCTCCAATAATGGAGTTGGGCCTTGATTCGTTAGAGCTAGTTGAGCTGAGAAGTTTAATTAATAAAAAGTTAAAGCTTCAGCTTTCGACCACCATATTTTTTCAATGCGCAAATTTAGACTCTCTGGCCGACCATATTGTTTCACTTAAGCCACCTGTTGACGGTCTCAGTGGTAAAGCCCGTAACACTAAAGCTCGTGATCTAAATTTTAGTCCAGATAAGACAAGTGCAGTTAAGGCAAGTGCAGTTAAGACGAATACAGTTAAGGCAACGACTGAATCAGGTCAAAGCGCTTCCAGCTCAATAGATAATAAGTTTGCTTCTGGTAACGTAGCTGGTGTTGACGGCGAGGCGGAAGTTGATAGTAGTCAATCGTCGAGTGCTAAGTCGTCAGGTTTAGCCGGTAGTAACTATCGCGACAAAGACATTGCCATTGTTGGTCTTGCTTTGGATTTTCCAGGTGAAGTTCGGAGTCAAGCTGCTCTATGGTCGCTACTAGAGAGTGGCAAAAGTGCTATTTCTGAACTAGAAAATTTACGCTGGGATTGGCCGCGTACACTTGATATTCAAGGTAGTAAATCTCATTTGAAATCGGCAGGTTTTGTTGGGGATATCGATACCTTTGATGCCGACTTCTTTAGGATATCCCCCAAAGAAGCTGAGTTGATGGATCCGCAGCAGCGGATGATTATGCAGCTTGCTTGGCAAGCCATAGAGGATGCCGGATATAAAGCATCTGAAATAAGCGGTTCGCATACTGGCGTATATATTGGAGCTTGTCACTTCGATTATGCAGAGCTTGCTAAGCACGAGCAGTTTCGCGAGCAAGCCTATGTGTCGACAGGTACAAATAGTTCGCTATTGGCAAACAGAGTCTCATATTTTTTCAATTTGAGTGGCCCCAGCATGATGATCGATACGGCGTGCTCAAGTTCGCTCGTGGCGATTCGTGAAGCGGCTGAAGCAATCCGTCGAGGTGAATGTAAGCAAGCCTTGGTTGGTGGGGTTAATCTGATTTGTACGCCTACCAATTCAATGGTTTACGATAAAGCTAATATTTTATCAAAAGACGCTCGCTGTGCGACATTTGATTCTGCTGCGAATGGTTTTGTTCGCGGCGAGGGCGGTGGAATATTTATGCTTAAGCCTGTTAAGCAGGCTGAAGCAGATGGTGATTCCATCTATGCTGTAATTAAAGGGGTTGCTGTCAATCACGGCGGACAAGGAACTTCGCTGACTGCGCCCAATCCCAAAGCGCAGGCGGCACTTGTCATAAGCGCATTAGCGGATGCCGAATGTAGTGCAAACTCCATTAGTTATATCGAGGCTCATGGAACCGGTACGGTCCTAGGTGATCCAGTTGAGGTTCTGGGTTTACGTATGGCATTTGAAGCGAATAAGAATTTGGCGGTATCGAAAGATAGTTGTGGTTTGGGGACCATAAAAAGTAATATTGGCCACCTTGAAGGAGCTGCTGGTATTGCTGGCGTAATGAAGGTCGTATCGTCTTTGGTGAAGAAGAAACTACCTGCGACACTTCACTACAGTGAGCTTAACCCTGAAATTGATTTACTCGGTAGCCCATTTTATATTGTTGATAAGCTATGTTCCTGGACCTCGAATCATCCTTTGCGAGCTGGTGTTAGTAGTTTTGGTTTTGGTGGTGCAAACGGGCACGTGATCTTAGAGGAATATTCGGCTCCTAAAGAGAAAGTCAGAGTGCATGCGCCGCAACAGCAATTGGTAGTTTTTTCGGCAAAAAAAATCGAGTCTCTCGAATCTTACCTGGCTGAATTTTTACGCTATCTTGAAGGTAGTGCTGCTGAATTGTTGGATATAGCCTACACGCTTGCGAGTACTCGTGAAACTATGGATTGTCGAGCGGCTTTTGTATGCGATTCTAAAGACCAACTAGCTCAACAGATCCAACGGTACTTTGAATACCTAAAACAATCTCCGGCTCCTGCACTCGGGCCGATGGCTTCGATTTTGAGAGCTAGCGAAGGCGAAAAAATTATCGCCAGCGCATTAAAAAGTGGCAGCTTAGAATTGTTAGCTGAAGCATGGCGCAGTGGTGCTGCCGTTAACTGTCAGGTGTTATTTGAATCCAATAACCCTAGGCGAGTACGTTTGCCGGTTTATCAGTTTTTTGGTGATAAGTATTGGCTATATCCAGAAGAAAACTCCCATGTGGAATCGAATATAGTAAAATCAAATGAAGAAAATTTCGCTCAGAATAACGAGCCGGCTTTCTCTCTCACTCTAATCAATAAAGAAAATATAAAGGTCGCTTTTGACCCTGCCTCATCAGCTATTGCCGATCATAAAGTGGACGGGAAAATAGTTGTTGCGGGCGTTCTAAGCCTAGAGGTGTTAAGTCAATCGATAAAGTGTGCGCACCAGGATCTGATTTGTTCATTAGTTGATGTTATTTGGCGAGATGCAATTGTCATAACGAATGAGTCCAATAGTTTTGATATCGCAATAGTCGTAGCATCTAGTACCGAATTCTCATTGGAAATGTCGGGCATTGGCTCCGATGGAAATCGAAAGGTTTATGTGCGAGCGACCGCTCAATCCAAAGAAGCGCTTGTGATAAATCCTATTCAAGGGGTTTCGATATTAAAGCAAAGTTTAACCCTGAAGGTTGATGGCGCGGAGAGTGTAGAAACATTCTATCGATCTCTAAATAAGTTAGGTGTTGAGCATGGTCCGTTCTATCGCTGCGTAGAGAGTATTTGGGCAAGTGGCGATACTATTTTATCGGCCTTATCCGC
The DNA here is from genome assembly GCA_047638775.1 of Flavobacteriales bacterium. Classification (GTDB taxonomy): domain Bacteria; phylum Pseudomonadota; class Gammaproteobacteria; order Pseudomonadales; family Cellvibrionaceae; genus Agaribacterium. The sequence continues at coordinate 104,925 of JBLIMQ010000002.1, read as the reverse complement.
GTTGCCGATAGATGCTAAGGCAGCGGTATATTACGGGTTACATCCAGCAATTGCTGACGCGGCGTTGCAGTCTATATCAGGCATTGTTAGTGAAAAAGAATCTACCGTACTAATCCCCTTTTCGTTGGAAAGTGTTGACGTATTGGGCGGTGTGGCTTCTGCCAAATATAGCCTCGCTACGCGTGTGTCACCGGAGTGTTACGACTTTTGTTTGTTAACAGGTGATGGCGTGGTTGTTGCGCTAATCAAAGGTTTGAAATTTCGTCGCTTAGTCCCGAAAGATCCTAAACAGCTTATCCACAAGATCGAATGGAGCGAGGATACGGCATTGATGACCTCAGAGTTTACGAAAGGTGCTTCAGCTGATGGCGTATTGTGTCTTAGTGCGGGTATGTCGCACGGATTTAAACAAACACTGCAGTTGTCAGGGTTCACTAATTGCATAGAGTTAGATGGTCAAGCTGAAGTTTCTCTCCTACAAAAATTGATACAGCATTCACTATTACGTTGTGGCCCTATAGATGCAGTTCGTATATTTATATCGAACGAAATTGAGCAGCCTTCTGAATTGTTTTTTACACTAATAAAAGCGTTCTCGCTAAGTTTTTCTAAGGTGGAATATTTAGATATTACTATAGTTTCTGTCAATGCACAGTCAGTAATAGATAGTGACCCTGTCTGCTCTCGCGCATCGGGTCTGGCGGCTATGGTGCGGACGCTTGCATGTGAATTTAAGTCGTGGTCATTGCGTAATATAGATGTTGAATTAAAAGACTTAGAGTGCGTAAAGCTTGAATCAATGTTAAGCGATTTTATTAATTCGATGGGTCGGCAGGATGGATTAGTAACGGCTTATCGTAAAGGTATGTTATTTCGTCCACAACTTAAATCAATCAAAAATTTGACGACCGTAAAACCAATCTATAAGCACGGTGGAGTTTATGTGATTGTTGGCGGTGCTGGTGATGTTGGGTGTCTATTAAGCCGATATATCGTAGAGAATTATCAAGCGCAGGTTGTTTGGCTTGGTCGCCGCGAATTAGATGATGATATTCGCAGTAAGCAATCTAAAGTCGGAGAATATGGGTTTAAGCCAAAATATATTCAAGTGGATATTCTTGACCTTATCAATATAAAGAATGTCGTTGAACGTGTTAAAGAAGAATTTCCAGTCGTTAGTGGTGTATTTCATTCGGCCGCAAATGTTTGTGATCGCCTAGCTGTCAATATGAGTTTGAGCGAATTTAAGCAGGTGCAGGATGTTAAGGTAGAAGGCAGCCGAAACTTAGTTTTGGCTTTTCAGCGAGAAAACTTAGACTTTTTATGTTTATTCTCGTCGATTCGCTCAGAATTTGGGGCGGCTGGTCAGTGCAACTACGCGTCGGCTTGTGGATTTCAAAACGGTTTATCTCAAGAGCTTCTGAATAATAGTCATTTTCCGGTGTTTTCAATTGCTTGGGGTTTGTGGGGTGAGTTAGGCCTGGCCAAAGGTAAGGCCTCTGAATTGGCTCGTCAGGGATTGCTTCCATTGCAAGAAGACGACTGTTTTAAAGCGCTAGAGGCGTTGATCTATTCAGGGCAGATGCAAGCTTTGGTTGTTAACGCAACGCCGGAATACTTAAAATCTTACGGCATAGACAATGTCAAAATAAACAATATTAAAATAGACAATGCCCATCAAGAAGTTTCAAAAGATCTTACGTTTTCGGGCGAGAAAAAAACCATACTTGAGTTGGCCGAACAATATCTAGTTGATCTGATTGCGCGCTCCTTAAAGATGATGCCGGAGCGAGTGTTTTTAGCTAAAGACTTTGAAGCTTACGGCATAGACTCAATGATGGTGATTGAACTTACTGAAAGTCTAGAGAAAACGCTCGGGAAATTACCCAAAACATTGTTTTTTGAGCACCGGAATATACACCAGTTGGCAGGCTATTTGGCTTCCAAGCATAGTGCCATTATTAGTGGCTTGGCGGAGTTGAGCGATTCGGAAAAAGAACGCCATAATTTACCCGCAAAGAGACAAAGTTTAAGTGTTGATGCTGTTGACCTTGACGCCGAAAATTTGAACTTGAGTGTAGAGCCTCCAAAGCCGCATGCTGAAATTCCTAGCTCTATCGTTGGCGCTCCTAGCTTTATCGCAGAGGCTCCTAGTTCATCTGAATCTAAAAATAGTCGGAATAAAATTCCACCCGGTCAATCCAGGAACAAAGTAGATTCGTATGCTAAGGCTTCAAGCCAAGAGCAAAATCCAGGCGATAATGGTGATGTCGCTATTATCGGTGTAAGTGGCCGTTACCCTCAGGCCAAAAATCTTGATGAATACTGGGACAACCTAAAAGAAGGTCGGGACTGTATTACGGAAGTTCCAGAATCGCGATGGGACGCCAAGACTTTATATGATCAAGGTAAAATTAATACGAAGTGGGGTGGTTTTATTGCCGACGCGGACAAGTTCGACCCGCTATTTTTTAATATCTCTCCACGTGAAGCTGAGCATATAGATCCACAGGAACGGTTATTTTTAGAAGTTGTCTGGGAAACTATGGAGGATGCTGGCTATACTCGTGATCGAATAAAAGCTAACTCAGAAAAGAAATACGGTGCCAATGTAGGTGTCTATGTCGGAGTTATGTACGAAGAATATAAATTCTTTGGCGTAGAAAAAAGCTTGAATGGTGATCAACTTTCGCTTTCTGGTCACCCTGCGAGTATAGCTAATCGCGTTTCATACCATTGTGATTTCCGCGGCCCGAGTATGGCTGTTGATACAATGTGTTCGTCATCACTAACGGCAATACATATAGCCTGTAAAAGTATTCGTGATGGGGAATGTGACTACGCCTTTGCTGGCGGTGTTAATTTAAATTTGCATGCTGATAAGTATATTTATTTGAATCAAGGTCAGTTTTCATCAACTGATGGTCGTTGCCGCAGCTTTGGCGAAGGTGGCGATGGTTTTGTGCCAAGTGAAGGTGTAGGTGCCGTATTACTAAAGCCTTTAGCTAAGGCTATAGCTGATGGCGATCAAATCTATGCTGTAATTAAAGGCAGTGCCATAAATCATGGTGGTAAAACAAATGGTTATACGGTGCCTGATCCAGTCGCGCAAGGAGAGTTAATTGAAGACGCTTTTGCGCGTTCAACGGCATCAATCGAAAACTTAAGTTATGTCGAGACGCACGGAACCGGTACACCCTTGGGCGATCCAATTGAATTGGCAGGGTTAAATAAAGCGTTAGCTTCTAGGAAGTCAGAATTACCGTGTAGTATCGGATCGGTTAAATCAAATATCGGTCATTGTGAATCGGCAGCTGGAATTGCCGCGCTCACAAAAGTACTTTTACAGCTTAAGCATAAACAGCTTGTTCCTTCTCTCCACTCTAAAACGCTAAATAATAATTGTGATTTTTCAAATGGTAACTTACGTGTTCAGCAAGAATTAAGCGACTGGGCTGTTGAGGACGAATCACCGCGTTTAGCCGGCGTTAGTTCCTTTGGCGCGGGTGGGGCAAATGCACATTTAATAGTGGAAGAATTTCGACCGATTAACGAATTTATTAATCTTAAGTCTCTTCCCGATAAACGAATTGTACCTATTCTATTGTCAGCACGTAATGAAGACCGACTTAAGGTATATGCAACGACTTTGTTAACGGCAATTACAAACATTAAATTCGACGTTGTTAGTCATGGGACAGATGATTTTCGCTTACTGCAAGATATTGCATTTACTCTATGCCAAGGTCGAGAACCTTTGCATTCCCGCCTAGCCATATGTGTTACATCAATACGTAGTCTAATTGACGCCTTAGGTGATTTTCTTGCATCCAATGTAAATGCAGGTTCAACGCGTACTGGGCGAATTGAAAACCTTGTCGAAGCGAAAGAAGAAGCACTAAGAGATGAGGAACTGCAAGAAAGCATACGAGCTTCGCTCCAAACAGATAATGTAGAGGCCTTAGTGGATGCATGGCTTGTCGGCGCTGAGGTTTCATGGAAAGTAGTGTTTGCTCGAGGCGAATATTCAGGCCGAGTTCTTAGTCTTCCTGTTTATCCTTTTCAAAAAACACGTTATTGGGTTGATCTACAGGCGGTCGATAGCAATAAAATCTTAGATGCAAATACTAGTGAGATTGTCAGTATGTCTGCTGGTGGAATTAATACGCTGCTGCACAAAAATGTATCTACCTTTTCTAACCAGCGTTTTGAATCAAAATTCACAGGTACTGAATCTGTGTTTTTACATCATAAAGTCGGTGATCGCTGCCTGCTATCGGGCACCGCGTTTATAAGTATGGTCTATTCGGCGGCACGTTGTTCGTTTGATCAGTTTGCATCATTAAAAATATCTGATTTGCTTTTTGTCGAGCCAATATATGCGGATACGATTTCCGACGGCACAGTTGAATTGAGTTTACATGATAGCTCAGGTGACGTTCGTTATGAATTGGTATCGAATACGACGAATAGAGGTAAACGCTTACACTCGGAAGGAGATTTGTCGTTTTTGACAGAGCTTAGCGACGCCGACGCCGATCATATTGATCTTGTCAGTATTCGTGCTCGGTGTTCACAGAGTGTTGAGCATCAGGATATCTATCAAAAGTTTTCGTCTTTGGGCTTCTTTTACGGTCCAAGCTATTCGTGTTTGCGCACGGTATGGTATAGCGATAGTGAAATACTTGCGCGTATTGAGGGGCACGATTCCGCAGGTATGCTTGATTCAGGCATGCTTGATCCAGGCATGTTTGACAGCGCGTTGCAGTCACTTATTGTTATGTTGGACAACGAGTTCGATAATAAACATTATATTCCTTTCTCAATAGATTGCGTTAGTATTCACGAAGAGTTGCCGCAGACTCTATATTCGTACGCCTCGTATAAGGGATCACTAAACCCAACTAATACAGACTTTGTATGCTTTGATGTTTGCATGTGTGATGAGCATGGCAAAGTATTGGTACGTGCTGATAATGTGGTCTATCGCCAGCTTGAAAAAACGTCGTCAGTACCATCGCTAAGTGACGAGTTAGGTATTAATCAAGTACAAAGTCGGTGTGTAGTTCCGACTTGGAAGAATCATCCTTTAGATTTGAATGAAAATACTTTATCTGGTCCGATACTGATTTTTAGCAATGATGAGCGTCGCTTAGATGAAATAGCTAACGCGTTTAGCTTGGCGACGACGACCAATCACGTTAGGGCGGTGTTAATAGATAATGCAAGTATGCGATCTAATACGCGTTTTTCCGTTGGTGATGGCATAAATATCCCGCGTGAGTCGGGCTCAACTATTGTTGATTTTAAAAATATATTTTCGAAAATGGTTGCCGCAGGCGCGTCACCTAAAAACATTGTTTTTGACTTGAACTATAAGCAAAAATTATTTGAGTTTAACTCAGCACCGTATGTTGCTGTTGATAATCTATGTAGAGCTTTAACGCAGAGCGAGTTAGTGCAACCCTTACGGCTCATTTGCGCGTCCCAAATGAAGAGCCATAGCTTATCTCCGGCAAATTCCGCAATACTTAGTTATCTATATGTTCTAAATAACGAGCACAGTAAAATTCAGTGTCGGTATGTCGCCTATGAAAGCGATAGCAGTTTTGCCTCATCACTTGTTGATGAATGTCGTGATGATAGTTCGATCATTGGGGTGCGATATACTAAGGAAAATTCACGTTATTCACGTGATTTCTTTACGGCTAGTCCTTTAGTAGTTGATGAAGTTAGAAACTCGCCAAATATTTTTAAATCGGGTGGTGTATATATTATTGCCGGTGGAGCTGGCGGTATCGGCGAAGTTGTTGCACGATATCTAAGTGAGCGCTATGGGGCTATTCTAATCCTTGTCGGTCGTTCGGTTTTTGATAGCCAAAAGAAATCTCTTGTTAATGGTGTAGCTCAATTAGGCGGGAAGGCTGAATATTATCAGTGTGATATTTCGTGCGGTGAGGATGTAGATGTTCTCATTCAAACTGTAGTACAAAAGTATTCTTCGTTAAATGGGGTTATCCATTGCGCGGGTGTTGCAAAAACACGCCTAATAAAAGATAAAGTCGAAGGTGACGGAGCGTCAATTTTATCACCCAAAACAGTAGGTTTAGCGCAGCTCGATCGTGCAACGGCTCAATTAGAGCTTGATCTTTTTGTGACTTTTTCATCGTCCTCGGTACTATTTGGCGATGGTGGTCTTTCTGATTATGCCTATGCAAATGCGTACATGGATAGTGCCATGGAGTTACGAGCTCAGCTAGTCGATCAAGGTTTTCGTAGTGGTAAAAGCCTGTCGATAAATTGGCCATATTGGTCCGATGGTGGGATGCGGATAGATCCTCAACAAGAATCGATGTTGTTTGATTTATACGGTTTGAAAAGTCTCTCCACTCGCGAAGCACTTGAAGATTTCGAGTGTTGTTTGAAGCTAAATAACGCAAATATAGCGGTGCTCCCCGGCGATTACGAGAAAATTTATCGTAATATCACAGGGCTTACGGTTGAGGTGAAAACCTCTAAAGCTTCAGTTACCCGAGAGCCGCATGTTGATGCTGCCGCTGTACCGAGTGAATCGATCTTACCGGGTGTCCGGAATAAATTAACGTTTATCGTTCAAGATCTTCTTAAGCTCACGGCTGGTGAGGTTTCGGTTAAAGAAGAATTAAAAAATTACGGCTTTGATTCCGTGACATTTGCCCAGCTGGCTAATTCAATAAATACTGAATGGATGTTATCTATCAACCCGACCGTGTTTTTTGAGTATCACACTTTGTCGGATCTATCGGAATACCTTGTTGCTGAGTACCCTTTGGTTTTTCAGGCGACATATGAAATCGCTGAAACATCTATTCATGGTGATGCATTGTCTCGTAGTGATGATTTGTCTCTTAGTGACACAGTTACTCATGGTGAAAGTGCTGATTTACAATATGAGAGCAATTCAAGTCAAAGTACACCGACACTTAGTGCACCCGAGCGTGTTACCTCTGCTGTAAAATCACCAGCGGTCGACGTTAGTAATGATGAACGTAAAGCCTTACACGACGATGATCCTATTGCCATTGTTGGCATTAGTGGTGTTATGCCTCAGTCGTCGAATTTAGACGCATTTTGGGAAAACCTTCTAGCTGGCCGAAATTTGATTTCCGAGGTTCCGGAGGAGCGATGGTTGTGGTCCGACGTTTATGGCGATGCGCAAGCGGACGCGGCTAAAACAAATAGCAAGTGGGGTGGATTTGTCCCCGATTTTGACAATTTTGATCCGGCATTTTTCAATCTGTCCGTCGCCGAAGTTGAAGTTATGGACCCTCAGCATCGTTTGTTTTTACAAGAGGCGTGGCGCGCTATCGAAGACGCTGGTTATGCTCCCTCGTCACTTAGCGGTAAAAAAATTGCCGTTTATGTCGGGTTACAATTTCAAGAGTATCAAGCATTAATGCAGCGCGACTCTGGAAAAATGACGGCGCACATGGCAACGGGTAACGCACATTCGGTCTTACCCAATAGAGTTTCATACTTGTTAAACCTTCGTGGGCCAAGTGAGGCTATCGATACGGCATGTTCAAGTTCGTTAGTTGCAATTCATCGAGCGGTTAAATCGATTCAAAGTGGCGAAGTCGATGGGGCAATTGCGGGCGGTGTGAGTCTTGCGCTCTCCCCGGATACTTTTGTCTTAACAAGCCAGATGGGTGCATTTTCGAGTGATGGGCAATGTAAAACCTTTGACAAGTCCGCAAATGGTTACGTTAAAGGTGAAGGCGTCGGCGCAATAGTCTTAAAACGATTAAGTGCAGCCGAAGCTGATGGCGATAGTATATATGGCCTTATAAAAGCAAGCTCAATAAACCACGGTGGGAAGTCACAATCGTTGACCGCTCCGAGCGCGAACTCACAAGCTGAATTATTGGTAGACGTATACCGACAAGCTAATATTGATCCAAGTACTGTCGATTATATTGAAACGCATGGCACGGGAACAGAGTTGGGAGATCCAATTGAAATTCAGGGTCTTAAAAAAGCGTTCAATACCTTGTACGAAGACCGGCATGATAGTGCTAACCCGTCTACCGAAAAAGTCGCTCTTCAGCAACATATTGGATTAGGCGCGGTCAAAACAAATACCGGACACTTGGAGCCTGCGGCGGGCATGGCTGGCTTATTTAAAATTCTTTTATCGCTGAAGAATAATGTGATTCCTAAGAACCTAAACTTTAGCGAACAAAATCCTTATATCGATTTAGGCGACAGCCCTTTTTACTTATTAAATAAAGCAACGCCATGGGCGCCAAAAAGGGATCGGTTTAATGTCGTATTGCCAAGGCGAGCAGGTCTTAGCTCGTTTGGTTTTGGTGGTGTAAATGCGCACTTGATAATAGAAGATTACTCGGGTCACAAAAGGTCTTCGAACAATCAGACTATGAGTCGGGCCGAGGGTGTGAGTAGTGTTTTCCTTGTTTCAGCTAAAACCGAAACGGCGTTGGCTCGGATGATAAGCAATTTACGAGATTACCTTGTTGAAAATGGTCCATCACTAGACCTGAAATCTTTGGCATTCACGCTACAATGTGGTCGTGAAGCAATGAAGTATCGCTATGTGGCTATGGCTGAAAGCTACGATGAATTGTTGCGTGAGTTATCGTTTCAATTGAATGGCTTAGTCACTACGGATAAATCCCTGAACTCTCTCGATGTTAAGTCATTAGCTGAATTTGTACATTCCTCTACACGAATGAAAGACCAGCTTAAGTTAAATGTATCAAGTTGGATGAAACTCGAATCGGTTTCTTGGATTGACTTATATTCTACGCCCCTGCCTGTTAAATTGAACTTGCCAAGTTATTCTTTTGATAAAAATAGCTACTGGTTTAAAGCTCGTTTGGCGTCTGAGAAAAAGACTTACGCCATAGGCAATACAATATCTACACCAAGCGCCATACTTGTCGCGCAAGATCTTGGTAAAGTAAGTCCTATTGATGTGAACTCAATGGGTAATGCACCGGTTGATCTAAAGCGTGCTTCCAGTAAACCTATCTTGTATAAACCTGTTACACACAATTCAATCTCAGATGTATCGGTTCTGCAAAGCGCAACAGAGCTAAAACTTGCTGAGCAGACGTGGTCCTTCGCGTCTAAGGTTGATACCAAATATCGACCTAAGTTATTAAGTGAAACGGTTCTAATTGTTAGTGGCGATAGAGAATTTGTTCAAAAGTTTCGTGATGAAGACCCGAAGCTTAATATTGTATGGATTGGTTTAAATTCTTCACAAGTGATCTCCGGCGTAAAGCTTATTAAAGTAGACGACTCCTCAGATTTTAACGATATTGACACGGCTTTTAGCTTGCTTGGAGTGGAGGGTGCGTATATTGACTCTCCTACTCAAGGTCAGGTTGATACACTTGTAATTGATGTTAAAGGTTTGAAGTGGAACAAGAAAATCGTAAAAAATCGTTCTGTACATGACGTTGTTAAACAGGCGGTATTTGTTGTACAAAGTAGTATTAAGTATCTGACACTGAAGAAATTGAATGTTGTATTTGTTCATACAAAAAAACTAGGTGACATACAGGCTCAAATTATTGCACTGTCGGGTTTTGCTCAATGCTTAGATTTAGAAGATGATCGAATTCGTTCACGAGTAGTAACGATCGAAACTGAAGATAAAGAGAGCAAACTAGTTGCCGATCGGAAATATAATGCTATTGCTCAGGAATTGAATGAGAGGCATGTCCTTGAGTCATGTTATCGCAATGATGAACGTTGGGTCTTAAGTTCGCATGAGCTGAAACTCGAACCTGAAGCTATAAGCCGTAGTCAGTTAGCCGAAAATGGTGTTTACCTTATTACAGGTGGTTTGGGCGGTTTGGGTAAAATATTCTGTCGGCATATTTTGAACTCCACAGATAAAGTCACTATTATCTTGATGGGTCGACGCGAGATAAACGACACTGACTTGCTTGAGCTTACGTCGATATCCAATAAATCGAAAATTCTCTATCTGCAAGGTGATGTGGCTAGGTTGTCGGATGTTCGGCGTATTATAAAAACAATCCGTGAGGATTTTGGTCCTCTCAACGGCATTATTCATTGCGCCGGCGCGATTCGCGATAACTATGTAATTAAGCATCAATTGTCTGAAATAGAAGAGATTGTCTCTGCGAAGATATACGGAGCGATTAATCTAGATGATGTGACCAAGTTGGATGATTTAGATTTTATGATGTTTTGCTCGTCGTTGTCAGCCATTAAAGGTAATGAAGGTCAGTCGGTATACGCGTACTCTAATCGTTTCTTAGATGCATTTTCATTATTTAGAAATCAACAGCGGCAACGTAATTTACGCAAAGGTAATGCTGTCTCAGTGAATTGGCCTTATTGGCGTGATGGAGGCATGAATGTGTCGGATGAAGCTGTTAAAGCTATGGTGAGTGAACGTGGTATATACCCGCTGTCCACTAAAGATGGTCTAATGGTATTTGATTACTCTTTATCCGCAGGTTCCAATAATATTGTTCCGGTTGCGCCGGGATCGAGTGCTGTAGAATCTAATGTCACACAACTTGAAGTTTCTCAGAGAAACGACATCCCCTTAGATAATTTGACTCATATAGAGAACGACATTGTTTCCTCGGGAGACTTGGGCGCTGAGATGTTCAGTGAGCAACTCGATGTGTCTATTGAAAAAAATATGGAGCTAGAGTCGATATCTTCGAGCGAACCGGATCTTCGCATGTTTTGCCTGCAGTACTTAAAAGAACGTATTGTTGGTATTTTGAAAAGCGATATCGATAATGATGGCTCCTTCGATGAGTCCGGTGTCGATTCATTTTTATCTATCAAAATATTAAATAGTCTAGAGAAAGACTTCGGTAAGCTTCGGAAAACATTGTTATTCGAATATTTCACTATCACAATGTTGTGTGAATATTTTGTTTCCAATCATGCTGATATATTGGAAAGGATGGATGAGTTTCAAAGCCTTAGCTCTGTTGTGGCCAGCACCAAAGGGGCCATTCCCAAAGGCGGAAGTGTTAAGAACGGGGGCGCCGAAGAGCCCAAGGTAACAAAAGAATCAGACCCTAGGTTACCGGCTCATTCAACAAATGTTGTTAACGAAACCCGTGTTGATCCGCTAGAGATTAAAGCAGTAAAGTCACAGTTCGTTAAGCCACTCGAAGAATTGTCACTGAGTGAAAGTGTTTCTGATCTGAGTGATGATGTTGTTTTCGAAAAAACACTCGAATATCTAATCAACGTCGTTAGTAAGGCTTTGAAATCAAATATATCGGCTACGGATAGCTTTGACGATGTCGGTGTAGATTCATTCCTATCGATAGCCTTGTTGCGCGAGCTAGAGCAAACATTTGGTAAGTTGCGAAAAACTTTATTGTTTGAGTTTTTCTCTCCTCAAAAGTTGACTCAGTATTTTGTGGATGAACACGCAGAAGTTCTAAAAGACCTCTTCTCAGTAACTCTTAGTTCTGAATTGTCGGAACCAGAGGTGGAGTTAGAAAATAATCAAGCATTCGATTTTGTTATCATTCCCGAGGTGGAGCTTACTGCGCAAGTCGAGTTGTCGAAAGTCTACGAAAATATTACACGCCAATTTAGTAATGAAGGAACTGTCGCCCGCGCGGCATCCATCATGACGCCCCTGGTGTTCTTCTCTACAAGTAGATTGTCGTTATTTCGATTGAAAATACGTGATTCTCTTATTTTGGCGTGGCCATATCTAGGGCCTGAGTCTGAATTTGAATCGAGTGTGTTAGAACTAACGGCCTACGCTAAGTCTCAAGGAGCGGATCTTCATTTTTTATCGACCTCGGTACTGTCCTTGGTGGGTGATGTTACGTTTAGTTCGACACCTTTTGGCGCATTACAAAAAATAGAAAATATTTCCGAGTTTAGCCTGGCGGGTAAATCAATGCGTCGTCTTCGTTATGCGATTCAGAAAGTTGAACGTTCAGGCGAAAATGAAGTACGTGAATATCGTGTTGGCACAAATTCGGAAACAGATTCGTCTATTGTAAATATGATTGATCGTTGGTGTGAGATAAAAACTCAAATTAACCCCTGTGTTGACGATTTGAAGTTGGATGTTTCACGCGGTATTCTAGCGGATCAACATCGAGTATTCTTAAGCTATAAAGACAGCACTCTTATCAATGTCATATTGATCACGAAAATGAGTGGCGGTTATTTGATGGATATGGAGTTCTATCCTAAAGATGCTGTCTACGGTGGGCTAGAGTATTCAATTAGTGAAATTATTAAATTACTAGCATCTGAAGGTTGTTCGGTATTTAGTCTGGGCGGAACGTACGGGCCTGAAATAGTTATTTCAGATAACGCCGATGAAGGTGTCCGTTCTATTTTGAATCACCTAAGAGAAACGGGTGACTTTAGCCAAGGTAATTTACAATTCAAAAATAAATTTCGAACCGTAAATACACCTATATATTTATGTAAGCCCGCCGGTGGCGATCCGACAAATGTGACAGCGTTATTAATGATGATCGCCGATCCACTTGATAACCATGGTGGTCGTCAAACTCTACCGTCTTCGATGGCAATACCTCCCGTTGACATAGCAAGACACGTAAACTCGAACGTTACAGTTGATTTAATACAGCCACCGATAGCTGCGGATAACTCTAAAAGCGTATGGCCCGATAAGCTGCAACGTAAGCGCGAATTAGAGCAAGCCGGCTTTAATCCCTGTTTGTTTGATGCGTCATCGATTGAATTTGATGCTTATACGGATTCATGGGCACAGCTCGATACAGCTTACATTCAGGCGCATACCACCGTTATTTCTGAAGCAGTTTGCGAGTATTCAGATGTTGAGCTTAATGAGTGTTTACAGCAAATATTTGGTTTTAAACACTTTGTGCTGACTCAGTCTGGGCGGTCTGCCGAAACTGTGCTCGCGAGTTCTTGGATTGGAGAACGTGGTGATGTCATTCAGAACCTACTCTTCCCTACGTGGATATTTAATCAGATTGATAACGGTTTTAACCCAATAGAAATGCCCTTGGATGAAGTGTTTAATGCTAATAGCATTGTATTGTTCCGTGGTGGTATAGATCTGGATGCCTTGAGTGTAGAGCTCGCTAAGCGGTCCAGTCGGCCTAGTATGTTGTGTCTGGAGCTGGGAAATAATGCTTCTGGCGGCCACCCAATTTCTATGTCTCAATTGAAGAATGTTCGTTCATTGGCTGACAAATACGAAATACCTCTCTTGCTGGACGTAACGCGTATTGTCGACAATGCTGAGTTTATACGTAGAAACGAAACCGGCTTTGATACTCAGGGTCTTCTCGATATCGTTAAGTCTTTGTGTGACTGTGCCGACTATTTATCCGGCAGTTTTGCAAAGAATTTTTGTCTCCCGTTTGGTGGGTTTATCGCTATGCGTAGTCAAAAACAATTTCAGGCTAGCTCTGTGGTGGCGAAAGAACATGAAGTTTTAATGAATTCCGAGCAAAGAGCTCAGCTTCTTAAAAGCGTGTCCAATACTCACTACTTTCAAAAACTCGTAGTCGCGCGAGTCGACGCTGTTGAAACTGTTTGGCAGGAATTGTTTAAAAACGACTTTCCTGTATTAGCGCCCGCAGGAGGGCATTGCGTCTTACTTGATCTGAGTCGTTTAAACGGTTTTTCACAAATGAAGTACGCGATTCCATCTTTTATGGCGTGGCTATATCAAGAGACTGGCATCCGTGTGGGGCAGCATAATGCAGGCATGCAGAAAAACACCATTCTTAATCGGGTAATTCGTATCGCTGTTCCGGTTGGTTTGAGTAATGGTGATGTTCTTGAGTTTACGCGACGACTAGTTGATGCTTTAGCGAGAGCCGACTCCACGTTTGAATTGAAGTTGCTAGAAAAACCAGAGAACTCCTTTGGCTATATGAAGGCCAAATTCGCACTTCGTGATTTAACGGCGGGCACTTATTCATCACAAGCGGCTACACCTAAACTAAAACCAGCGAGTTCAGAGTTCGGCAAGCAAACATCTGCAAAAATCACTCCGTCGTCATCGTCACACAGCGACTCATCAAACGAGGTAGGCGAATCTAATAATGCGCGCGAAGAAAAATCGCTTAGTGACGATGCTATTGCCGTTGTCGGTATTTCTGGTCGTTACCCTAAAGCGAAAGATATCTTTGAGTATTGGGATAATTTACAGGCGGGCATTGATTGCGTTACTGATATGCCTAAGCGTCGAAGGGAGCTTTGTTTCGACTCGAGCAACTCGGATACATTGTGGGGTGGCTACCTAGATGATGTCGATAAGTTTGACGCGAACTTCTTCAATGTCAGTGAAGCGGATGCCTGTGATATTGACCCACAAGAGCGTTTATTTTTAGAGACAGCTTGGCACGCGATAGAGAATGCCGGCTATCATCCGGACTCTCTAATAGAAACGTTGGGTACGAATGAAATCGGTGTTTATGTGGGTGTGGTTTGGAGCCAATATCATATGCTTTCGTTAGATGGCTTGTCGTCATCACGTCTGGCCACACAGTATGGCGTTGCTAATCGTGTGTCGGCATTTATGAACTTTACGGGTCCGAGTTTCACTTTGAATTCTGCGTGCTCTTCAAGCTTAAGCGCGTTGCAGCAGGCTTGTGATGGTCTTAAAAACCAACAATGTCGAGCGGCGGTGGTTGGTGGCGTAAATCTTGACTTACATTCTAGTAAGCAGGATGCTCTTATACAGTCTAAGTCGTTAGCGGCAGGTGGTCGTTGTCGAAGTTTTGCCAATGATGCTGACGGATACGTCACCGGAGAAGGGGTTGGTGCGGTCGTCTTAAAAACTGTTGCACAGGCGAAAAAAGATAAGGATACGATTTACGGGATTATTCGTGCTGTTGAAACGAATCACGCAGGGCATTCCAGCGGTTATGGTGTTCCAAATCCCAGCGCGCAGACTTCCGTCATTAATAAAGCTTTAGCATCTGCTGAGCTTAAGCCTGAATCGATTAGTTACGTCGAGGCGCACGGAACTGGCACTAAACTCGGTGATTCGATCGAGTTTTTGGCCCTGACGAATGCACTTGGCCCTAAAGGGCGTTTGGATAACCGGTCTTGTGCTATTGGTTCGGTTAAAAGCAATGTCGGCCATTTGGAGGCCGCTGCGGGAATCGCGAGTTTAACTAAATCTTTATTGCAGCTGCATCATGAAACTCTGGTTCCGAGTTTACATGCGGATGAGTTGAATGAATATATTGATTTAGAAGAATCTCACCTACGTTTGCAGCGTGAGCTAAGCCCTTGGCGGCGACATAAGTGCGACGGAATTGAAATGCCATTACGTTGTGGTATTAGTGCCTTTGGTGACGGGGGGAGTAATGCTCATGTGATTCTGGAAGAGTATCGCGACGACGTTCGCTTACGGGACCGGCGGACCGGGAAAATATTTTTACTTCCTTTTTCTGCTTCGACAGAGGAGGGTTTGTTAGGCGGCGCGAAAGTTTTGCATCATCATCTTCTGAATAACACCAATTTGGATATTGCCGATATTAGCTACACGCTCCAACGTGGTCGAAAGCTATGGTCTAAGCGAATATTATTTTTTGTTGAAAGTTTGAATGATCTGGTTGAACAGCTGAGTTCGTATTGCGATAACCCGGAAGCTTACCTTGATCCTTCTATCGCTACGTATTCGGGACAAGATTATGCATGGGGAACTGAGGTGGATACAGCGCAATGTGTTTCTGATTATCTCGCAAAATCTAATGTAGAGTGGCCCAATCCAGATGCCGGTGATAGAGTTCGTCGTATTGGCCTACCGGGAAGTGTTTTTAACGATTCTCGCTACTGGGTGAATACTGTGTTTCCTGCGCATACTGGGTCGCTTTCTACGTTGAGCCCTTCTTTGTTGTCTAACCGTGTAGCGCCGTCGAATACTATGGAGGAGGCGTTATGCGAGATATGGCAAGACCTTTTAGGTATTGATGAACTCGGTATTACGGATAACTTTTTTGGTTTAGGTGGTCACTCGCTACTCGCTTTAACGTTAGTGTCACGTATTAGCACTAAGTGGGGTGTTGCGTTTGGAGTTCCAGAGCTCTTTGGTGCGCAAACCATACGAGAGTTAGCTGTTCTGATCGAATCGCGACGTGATAGCTCTATTGGTGTCGACGAAATTGACGATCAAATGGTTTCCGGAATATTTCCCTTATCTTTGGTGCAGTATTGGTTTTTCGATTCGGAACAGCACAAAAAGAGCCATTGGGTTAATAGTACGCATTTAGCGATAGATAAAACGCTCAGTGTTAATGATATCCAGTCGGCGGTAAATTTAATGCTGACGTATCATGACGGGTTAAGGATGAAGTTCTTTGAGGGTATTGCGTTATCATCAGAATATCATTCATGGCGTAGCTGCTTCAGTAAAGATATTGATGCGGATATGTTTTCATTTCTTGATGTGTCTACTTGTGACGTTTTTACACGGCAACGTCAGATGGTTTCGTCGCTTGTAGAAGCCTACAACCAAGTTAATTCTTTAGGTTCGCAATTATGTCGGTTTATATTGATCGACGAAGGGGATGAGTTAACTTATCGGTTTGCCATGGTCTTTCATCATTTGGTTATTGACGGGTCGTCTCAGCAATTATTTATTGAAGGTTTTGGCAATATTCTCAAGAGCATGAGCGCACAAAACCCCATTCTCTTTCCTGAAAAAACGTCGTCGCCAAAAGATTATGCAAGTGAAGTAAATAGAGTTTGGCATGAACAAAGTCGGGATGTTGAGTTGGAACAGCGCTGGCGTGATTATTCATGGGATGGAGTAACTTGTCTCCCACGAGATTTTTCTACTGGGGTGAATGACGCCGAATCCTCACGTGAAAAAGTTCTTATTTTTTCTGAGCTAGAGACGCGAACTTTGATTAAAGATGTGGCGCAGCGCACGAATGCGACTATTTTAGATATCATGGTGTGGGGTTTAAGCCGAGTACTCAATCGTTGGAATAATGATAATTGCTTTCAGTTTTCATTAATGGATGCAGGTCGAGAAAATCCGGAAATTAACGATCAAGTTGATTTGACCGGAATGATTGGCTGGTTGTCTCGTGTGAATCGCTATGTGATTCAAAACGATCTATGCGGAACAAATGCTGATAATGAATTGAAATCTGTATCTGATCAACTTAATCGCGATAAAAACTCGGCCAGCAAATTACACGATTTTTTGATGTCTTCGGATGAAATTCTAACCGAGTCAGGGCTGATCGGGCGGGCCAAAGAGTGTGAGATAATGCTTAACTTTCTTGGTGTAAAAGATAGTTATGAGAAAGACGGCTCATTAATAAAAGGTCTTGATCCGATCAATATGAGTCAAATTCAACGAGATACGGATGCAGATAAGGCTCAATTGAAAGTGGGTGAGATTCAGCAGTTGCGAGGCTCTGTTCTAGATGTTCAAGCCTATATAGAGAATGATCTGTTAACGATTAAACTTATGTATAGCAAAAACTTGCATACTGAATCGACAATTACACGCCTTATCGATTACTACTATGCAGCGTTAAGCGAGTTAATTGGCGGGCCGTCTAACGGCACACTTGATGGTCATGCAGATGGTTTATCTAAAGCGTAAAATTTATAATGTGAGCGGCACGGCCACTATTTTTGGTGTTTTATGGCCGTTATTTTTGTCAATAAAGTTTTATAAGCTGTTGAGGATTGTATGAAGGCGATTGTTTTTCCAGGGCAAGGTTCTCAGTCACGAGGTATGGGGGGCGACTTGTTTTCAGCTTACCCGGCGCTTGTGGAAATCGCGGATAGCATATTGGGCTACTCAGTTTCGGCACTGTGTATGGATGATCCTGATAATTTGTTAAATCAGACCGCTTATACGCAACCGGCCCTGTTTGTTGTTAATGTCTTAAACTTCCACCGCCATTTGGAGGGTGGGCATCCTACGCCAAAAGTTTATGCGGGTCACAGTCTAGGGGAATACAACGCACTGTATGCGGCTGGCGCGCTGAGCTTCGAGCAAGGCCTACACCTAGTTAAAAAGCGCGGGGAATTGATGGCTGAGGCTCGAGGCGGTGCCATGGCTGCAATTCTGGGCTTACCGGCTAGCGCTGTCGCAGAGCAGTTGGCGGTGGCGGCTTTGTCGAATGTCGATGTAGCTAACTTTAATGAGCCTATGCAAACAGTGATTTCGGGTGATGCTACGCAAGTTCAAGAGTCTGAATCTGTATTCAGCTCATTGGGGGCGCGATTTATACCCTTAAATACTAGTGGTGCATTTCATTCTCAACAGATGGCCGGCGCTGGGCGAGAGTTTGAGGATTTTATTTCGTCTTTTAACTTCTCTGAATTGAATACTCCTGTCATTTCAAATGTTACAGCACGACCTTATGTTCAATCCGAAATTAAGTCATTATTAGTGCGGCAAATATCCTCACCGGTTAAGTGGCTGCAATCGATATCATATATTCTAGATATTGGAGTAGATGATTTTGAAGAGCTAGGTGACAGTGTGGTGCTTTCTCGCATGATTGAAAAAATTCGACGGGCGCCAAGGGAGAGAAGCCTTGTTGAGGTTGGACTTTCAGAGAATTTAGATAGGGCTGAACAGATAGGTGATGCTAAATTAGGTGATGCTAAATCTCAAATCGATCACTGGAATCGTTTTCACCCCATTGGCTCGACGGTGTATATAAAAGGCGACCCTCAACCCAAGTCCAGCGTATCAGCGGCTCTCGTACTTTTTGGCCATCGTGCTGCAATATATCTTGATGGTTCTAAGGGGTATTTCGCGCTTGATGATTTAACTGCGTAGGGAGTAACTAGTGTCCATTCATCCATTCGCAAGTACGTAGGACTCTATGTAGGTTAGGCTCTATAGTGGGTGATCTTAGGTTGTCATCATTACGCGATTAGATGGCGGTGTTTGTAATAGGCAGGTGCCACTATACCTAGTAGTGAAGATCAGGCTGCCCTAGCCTCAAGTGATTTATGGCTCGACGCTAGCGAACGTAGTGTTCGGGGCTTGTTGTGTGGCTACGCTGATGTTGGCTGAATTAGGGAGTGTCCGAGGGAACGGCTTACCTTCCGATCATTTTGTGCGAATTGTGACAGTAGCTTTGGAGTTGTTTCATGTATGGCGCACTTCAGGCCTCAGTGGGCATTCTATCATCATGCTTAATCTCTGCTTATATTAAGCATGAAGTGTCGAGTTGTTGGTGCAATTGGCTGATGTTGAGATGAGATTGCCTCAGCACCCTGAAATTTACACTCTTAGATGGACAGACCCCCCCTAAATTGTATAAAATTCGCCGCCGGACCGACTTGACGTTGCAGCCTACGAAGGCGGCATCTAAATAAGTGCCTTCAGTACGTCCAGCTATCGAATTTAAGAAAAGCGAGATGAATGCATTCATCTCGCTTTTTTTGCAACTTACGACCTAAGATTTAGGCTTGGTAGTCGCTTTAGCTAAGCTTTCGACTACACATATCACCTTAATCGCCGCGCACTATCGTGCGCCTAACCACTTATTTTGGAGGATACATCCTTGTCTGCAGAGCTTGCGCCAGACCTGGCACCCGAACAACCCGCATACCGTCCCGCTATTTTAGTTCTTGAGGATGGTAGTGTTTTTCGCGGTTCAGCAATCGGTGCGGATGGCCAATCTGTCGGAGAGGTTGTTTTTAACACCGCGATTACAGGTTACCAAGAAATTCTTACCGATCCTTCTTATGCGAAACAAATAGTTACTTTAACGTATCCGCATATCGGTAATACCGGTACTAATTCAGAAGATGCTGAGCGAGATGAACTCTGGGCTGCCGGTTTAGTTATTCGTGATTTACCTTTGATTGCTAGCAACTTCCGCAATGAATTAAGTCTCGATGAGTATTTGAAGCAGAAGAACATAGTCGGGATTTCTGATATTGATACACGTCGCTTAACACGTATATTACGTGACAAAGGCGCTCAAAGCGGTTGTTTAATGGCCGGTGATGTCGATGAAACGAAGGCGCTTGCGGCGGCAAAGGCTTTTGGTGGTCTGCAGGGTATGGATCTTGCCAAAGTCGTTAGTTGCAAAGAGTCAACACAATGGACTAGCGGTAGTTGGTCTTTAGGCAAGGGTTTTGGTGAACTACCAGAAGGTAAGCGCTACAAAGTTGTGGCTTATGACTTTGGTGCAAAGCGTAATATTTTGCGTATGTTAGTCGACCGCGGCTGTGAGCTTACGGTTGTCCCGGCTCAAACTCCTGCGGCTGAAGTTCTTGCGATGAATCCAGATGGCGTTTTCTTATCGAATGGTCCTGGTGATCCAGAGCCTTGCACCTATGCAGTGGCGGCGATTAAGGAAATTTTAGCGACAGATACTCCAGTATTCGGTATTTGTTTGGGGCATCAACTACTAGCCTTGGCTAGTGGCGCAAAGACCAAAAAAATGAAGTTTGGTCACCACGGTGCCAACCACCCCGTTCAGGACATAAAAGCGGGTACGGTAATGATTACCAGTCAGAACCATGGTTTTGCGGTTGATGAAGATCAGCTTCCTGCAAACATTGAAGTAACACACAAGTCGCTATTTGATGGATCGCTTCAGGGTCTTCACCTTACAGATAAGCCCGCGTTCGGTTTTCAAGGTCATCCAGAAGCGAGCCCTGGCCCTCATGATGCTGCCGGCTTATTTGACCACTTTATTGAACTTATGGACGCTAGATAATCCTGCTAGGATCTTATTAGCTCCATCACTAATTAGTAAGGTCGATACAGTGAACTGTGTCGGCTATGTAACAAACGCTTAACTTTATATTGAGACATCATGCCTAAAAGATCCGACCTAAGTAGTATTCTTATTCTTGGCGCTGGCCCAATTGTGATTGGTCAGGCTTGCGAGTTCGATTATTCAGGTGCCCAAGCGTGTAAGGCGCTGCGCGAGGAAGGCTATCGAGTTATTTTGGTTAACTCGAACCCTGCAACCATTATGACCGACCCAAGTATGGCCGATGCGACCTATATCGAGCCGATCACTTGGGAAACGGTAGAGAAAATCATTGAAAAAGAGAAGCCTAGTGCTGTATTGCCTACTATGGGTGGTCAGACGGCTTTGAACTGCGCATTAGACTTACATAAAAATGGTGTTCTCGAAAAGCACAATGTCGAATTGATTGGCGCCAGTTACGATGCCATCGACAAAGCTGAGAATCGTAGTCGTTTTGATAAGGCTATGAAACGTATTGGCTTAGAAACGGCCCGTGCATATATTGTTCATTCGCTTGATGAGGCGCGTAAAGTACCGGTTGAATTTGGTTTTCCTGTCATTATTCGTCCTTCATTTACTATGGGCGGCTCGGGCGGTGGCATTGCCTACAACTGGGAAGAGTTTGAAGAGATTTGTAAGCGTGGTTTAGATTTAAGCCCGACAAATGAACTCTTAATCGATGAGTCTCTACTTGGCTGGAAAGAGTTTGAAATGGAGGTTGTGCGTGATAAAAACGACAACTGTATCATTATTTGCTCGATTGAAAACTTCGATCCTATGGGTGTACATACTGGCGACTCGATCACAGTTGCGCCGGCTCAGACTCTTACTGATAAAGAATATCAAATTATGCGTAATGCCTCTGTGGCGGTATTGCGTGAAATCGGTGTAGAGACCGGTGGTTCAAACGTACAGTTTGCGGTAAACCCGGATGACGGGCGCCTCGTTGTAATCGAGATGAACCCACGTGTATCGCGTTCATCTGCGTTAGCGTCTAAAGCGACAGGCTTTCCTATTGCGAAAATTGCGGCCAAGTTAGCGGTCGGTTATACCCTAGATGAGCTTCAAAATGATATTACGGGTGGCGCGACACCTGCATCGTTCGAGCCTAGTATTGATTACGTTGTGACAAAAATTCCTCGCTTCACCTTTGAAAAATTTGGTGACGCAGATGCTCGCTTAACGACACAGATGAAGTCAGTTGGCGAAGTTATGGCTATTGGTCGTACCTTTCAAGAAAGTTTACAGAAAGCCTTGCGTGGTTTAGAAGTTGGTTCGGCGGGTTTTGAGCCTAAGCTCGACCTTGAAGAAGATGATAGTTTGGCAAAAATACGTCGCGACTTGAGTACGCCCGGTGCAGATCGTATTTGGATCGTTGGGGATGCTTTCCGTGCGGGCATGAACGTTGAAGAAGTATTTGAGCAATCTAAAATTGATCGATGGTTCCTCGTACAAATAGCGGACCTTATTCGTACAGAGTATAGCTTGGCGTCTAAGCCGCTATCTGAAATTGACGCAAGTTATATGTTCAAGCTTAAGCGCAAAGGCTTTTCAGATAAGCGTTTGTCCGAGCTGTTAGGCGTAAATGAAAAAACGCTTCGGGATCATCGTCGTAAATTAAACGTCTACCCTGTGTATAAACGCGTAGATACCTGTGCGGCTGAGTTCTCAACGTCTACAGCGTACATGTACTCTACCTACGAAGAAGAGTGTGAGTCTAATCCTAGTGATAAAGATAAAATCATGGTTCTTGGTGGCGGCCCTAACCGAATTGGTCAAGGTATCGAATTTGATTACTGTTGTGTTCACGCTGCCATAGCGGCGCGTGAAGATGGGTTTGAAACAATTATGGTTAATTGTAATCCTGAGACTGTTTCTACGGATTACGACACTTCAGATCGCTTGTATTTCGAACCGGTCACGCTTGAAGATGTGCTAGAAATCGTACACAAAGAAAAACCCAAAGGCGTTATTGTTCAATTTGGTGGTCAAACACCGCTTAAACTCGCCAGAGAATTAAAAGCTGAAGGCGTGCCGATTATTGGTACCAGCCCAGAAGCCATTGATCGTGCTGAAGATCGTGAACTGTTTAAGCAGATGATTGAACGCTTAGGGTTGTTACAACCGCGTAATGCGATTGTGCGCTCGGTTGATCAAGCTGTTATGGCGGCAGAAAAAGTTTTATACCCACTTGTTGTGCGACCATCGTATGTATTGGGTGGCCGAGCGATGGAAATCGTTTACAACGAAAAAGAATTACGTCGCTATATGACCGAGGCTGTAAAAGTTTCCGAAGATGCCCCTGTTCTTTTGGATCACTTCTTGAATAATGCTATTGAAGTCGACATTGATGCGGTTTCTGATGGTAAGCAAGTTGTTATAGGCGCAATCATGCAGCACATCGAGCAGTGTGGTGTTCATTCGGGTGATTCAGCCTGTTCGTTGCCGCCATATTCTCTTCCTGAAGATGTGCAAGACCTTATGCGTGAGCAAGTGCGTAAAATGGCTGTTGAGCTAGGTGTGATTGGCTTAATGAATTGCCAGCTGGCGTATCAAGACGGCGAGATTTTCGTTATTGAAGTTAACCCGCGTGCATCACGAACAGTTCCGTTTGTTTCAAAGTGTATTGGTATTTCGTTAGCGGCCGTTGCTGCTCGCTGCCAGACAGGTAAAACACTTGTCGAGCAAGGTTTTGATAAAGAGCGCATTCCAGACTTTATCAATGTTAAAGAAGCGGTTTTCCCGTTTAATAAGTTTCCTGCCGTTGACCCTATATTGGGGCCAGAAATGAAATCGACGGGTGAAGTTATGGGAATTGGCGACACATTTGCTGAAGCCTATGCCAAAGCTCAGTTGGCTGGCGGCAGTCGCTTACCTACTGAGGGAATGGCCTTCTTAAGCGTTCGCGATTTTGATAAAAAAGGCATTGTAGTAGTAGGTAAGGAGCTTGCAAACCTAGGGTTTAAGCTTGTTGCTACGCGCGGTACAGCGAAAGTACTCGAAGAAGCCGGGCTTAACGTACAAATGGTAAATAAAGTTGCTGAAGGTCGTCCTCACGGAGTCGACATGATAAAGAATGGTGAGATACAGTTGATTATTAATACAACTGAAGGCAAGCAAGCCACCAAGGATTCAGCCTCTATTCGTCGTAGTGCGGAAAATAATCATGTTTACTACACAACCACTTTAGCCGCGGCTAACGCTATTTGTATGGCTTTACGCTTTGGCAAAGAACAGGAAGTTCGCCCGTTACAAGAACTTCATCAACTCGTCAGAACACATTAAGATATCGATATGCAACGTTACCCAATGACAGTCGCTGGCGAGAAAGCCATGCGAGATGAGCTAGAACATTTGAAAAAGGTTGTTCGCCCTTCTATCGTTACGGATATTGCCGTAGCGCGTGAGCATGGAGACCTTAAAGAAAACGCTGAATACCATGCCGCGCGTGAGCAGCAGGGTTTTTGTGAAGGGCGTATTCAAGATATTGAAGCGAAGCTTTCCACCGTGCAAGTTATCGATATTTCACTGATGCCAAAATCTGGGAAAGTAATTTTTGGTGTTACTGTAGATATTATTAATGTAGAAACGGAAGAGTCAATTACGTATAAAATCGTTGGCGAAGATGAGGCTGATATTAAGTTAAACAAAATATCCGTTACATCGCCTATTGCTCGAGCATTAGTCGGTAAAGAGGAGGGCGATGAAGTTACTGTAGTTGCCCCTGGTGGTAATACAGATTACGAAATCGAGTCAGTTAAATATATTTAGCTTGGCTCACGAAATTTAAAAGAGAGGCCTTTTGCTTCTCTTTTTTTTCGCCCGTTATTTATAGCTTCAGGTATCAAGAAGTCCTCTGGTTATCAATCGTCTACACGGGGTTATTGACTTTTGACATGGAAATCTTGCTTGTGGCGTTACGATTGCCGGAGGGTGTGCGAGGGAGATACTCTTTCGATGGGGGGGGCTTTTTACATAGACGACATTGTCAAATAGAGACTTAAACGATAAAGTTTCTTTGTTGGTGTATGCCAACAAAACGATAAGCATATAATTAAAATATAAAAGGAATATTACCATGATTAAAACAATCAAAAAGTTCGCTTTCCCCCTTGTCGCTTCAAGTGCATTTGCATTGATGAGTACAGCTGCAGTTGCTAACACGACACGTTTAGTGGCGACTGTTAACCATCCTGGAGCGCCCGGGACTATGTGTGTTACCAAAGTTTATGTGACGTTTGCAAGTAACGGTATGTACGTTAGTCAACGTTCAGATACTACCTGCTCATAGATGTAAGCCTAGGCCCCATGGTTGTCTTCTTGGATAGTTCTAAATACAGCTGATGGGGCCTTTCTATGTGCCTGATAGCCCTTTCATATTCTCCTTCCTTTCTAATATGTTTTTACTTGCCCACATCTTAGCTTACACTTAGTTTTAGTCTGTTTGTTTTAGTCTGTTTGTTTTGGAGTAAGTTGTGAGTAAAAAAGTATCCGCTAGAGTAATTCCTCAAAAGGCATTAGAGATATTGTCACAAATCGAAGTGCAGCGCCTAGAGGATGCGAACGATAATGCTATGCATGAAAACTTTCGACGCTGTTCCTTAGCGGTACTTAATACAGGTTCAGATACCGATAGCACCCAAGAGGTGTTGGATGCCCATCAAGATTTTACTATTCGCGTGGTCGCACAAGAGCGTGGTATGAAGCTTGAGGTCGACAATGCCCCAGCTAGCGCCTTTGTTGATGGTGAAATGATCGTCGGGATACAAGAGCACCTGTTTTCAGTGTTGCGAGATATCGTATATATCGATAATGAGCTTTCAGAAAACCGTGATATTGACTTTGAAAATTCAGAAGGTATTACCAACGGCGTGTTTCATATCATTCGAAATGCTGGATTATTACAAACTAATACGACCCCCAATTTAATTGTTTGCTGGGGAGGGCATTCAATAAATGTACTTGAGTATGATTATAGTAAAGAGGTTGGTTATCAGTTAGGCCTGCGCGCAATGGATATTTGTACCGGCTGTGGTCCGGGGGCAATGAAAGGGCCGATGAAAGGCGCAACTATCGCGCACGCAAAGCAGCGTACGCAGGGACGATATATTGGTATTACTGAACCTGGAATTATTGCAGCGGAGTCTCCGAACCCGATTGTTAATAAGTTGGTGATCCTGCCTGATATCGAAAAGCGATTAGAGGCGTTTGTTCGTGTTGGGCACGGGGTCATAGTTTTTCCCGGTGGCGTCGGAACGGCGGAAGAAATATTGTATATTTTGAGTGTATTACTAAGGCCGGAAAATACAGGTATTCCGTTTCCGCTAATTTTTACTGGGCCAGAGGAGTCCTCTGCTTACTTTGAGCAAATAGATGCATTTATTGCGGCGACTTTAGGTGAAGAGGCGCAGAGTCGTTATGAAATTATTATCAATAACCCTGAGCTTGTAGCACAAAGAATGCGCTCGCATATGGAGGTTGTGCGGGCCTATAGGCGCACGACTCACGACGCATACTATTTTAATTGGGTTCTGAAAATAGATAAAGATTTACAAATGCCTTTTCAGCCGACACATAAGAATATGGCGGGACTTAATCTAAGTAGTGAGCAAGAAAACTATGAATTGGCCTCAAATCTACGCAAGGCGTTTTCGGGTATTGTTGATGGCAACGTTAAGCAGCATGGCATTCAGGCTATTGCCGAAAAAGGGCCATACAAGCTAAGCGGTGAAGCGAAGATTATGGATCCACTTGAAAAGTTACTCGAGGCATTTGTTGCGCAGAAACGGATGAAAATTCCGACTACAGCCTATGTCCCTTGTTACGAATTGGTTTAAATATGAGTGATGATGAATTTTTGTCTTTGTTGGGGGATGACGAGTCGCTTGAACCAATAAAACAGGATCGTCGAGTTTCGCTAAATAAAAATAACCTGCATGATGCCAGTCAATTAATACGGCGTCAGGCGGCTGTTGATGAAGGTGAATCACAAGACCCTTTGTCTGATAATGCCGTTCCAATGATTGAGCCCACAGATTATCTCCAATTTCAGCGCCCTGGTGTCCAGAATGGCGTGTTCAAAAATCTACGGATGGGGCGCTATTCGATCGATGCTGTATTGGATATGCATCGTATGAGTGTCGAGGAAGCTAGAAAGGCCTTGTGGCGCTTTATACAGGACTGTGTTGAAAGCGATGTACGTTCTGCACTCATTACTCACGGTAAAGGTGAGGGGCGTGAAAAACCGGCTCTATTAAAAAGTTGCGTTAACCACTGGTTGCCTCAAATAAATGAGGTTCTTGCGTTTCATACGGCGCAAAAACAGCACGGCAGTTATGGCGCTACCTACGTTTTGATCCGCAAAAGTGATAAAAAGAAATCTGAAAATCAGCAGTTGCATGAGAAGCATTAGAGTTTGATATTGTGCTTTCGTTTTTATTTTAGGCGAGTCACAAGCGCATGCTTGTCTAAGTAGCCTCGGGAATTGGATTAATGATGCAAGTCTGTCGTCATTTAAATGCTTAGTTTATTGATATTCTTATATTCTTGTATTCTTTAGGCTTTAAGCTGTTCGGCCTGTTTTTCAAGTAGGGCGGCATAAGTGCTTTCAAATTTTGAAATAATTTGCCGCCCATCGTTCATTCCTAGGTCAACGTAACGGACTCTATTCTGAAGCTCCGTACTCGCGGCATCTTCCCCTGTCACAGCGAGCCCTACATAAGGCATGTTGCAGCTAGCAAGGTCGCCTTCATTGTTCGCGATTTGTGCCGAAAGGTCTAAGGGGATTTGCTTTATTATGGCGGCAATATCCAAGAGTAAATATGCGGAGCATGCGGCCTGAAACAATGCCCCATGTTTTTCATCTAGGCTTCTGAAGCGAATTAAATAACGGTCTGATTCCCAAGTCCAGCTGTGGCCATCGTAGAGCAAACTTATATCTTCTATGAGCTTTTCAATCAGGTTAAATATACTGCGAAAGGTTTCACCGTCTAATTGTTGTTGTAAGACCGCTATGTTTTTTACACAAACGGCCGCGTAAGCGTAATTGCACTCAGTTTCTACCTTCTCTATAGGCTCTAGTGGGCCAGCGGCCTCGGTGGTAGCGTCTATTGTCGTTTCATCTTCAGCGTTATTCCGTGGGCGCTTGGTGATCATAGTTAGCGCGGGTAGGGTAAGTGAAAACGTTTTGTTGTTTAGCAACGCCCAGAGTCCTAGAGCAATGAAAAGTAAGTAACTGAGGCTGAAAATGATGAATTGGCTCGCATGAAAAAGAGACGATGGTGCTAGTGTTGCTGTGACGTAACCCGAAATTGTCTCTTGAACAGTTATCTCTGCCGTAAACACTTGATGTTTTTGTTTGCGTTGCTCTGCTCGGTTGCCCGCTTGCGCAAGTAACTGGTTTTCGACGTTGTGAATACTTGCGGTCAGTACGTGTGGATTAGCGGTCATGTCTTGAACAATCACGCGTAAGCTTAATAACTTTTCGTCGAAACTTGCTTGTTCAGCAAGTTCAGCGGCGCTATTGACCAATGATTGCCCGTATTCCAAGGCGAGAGTTTCGTGCCTAACTTGTGCTGAGTCGACAAAATTAAGGTAAAAAATGGCCATTGCGATGAGTGCTCCAGCACAAAAGCTGCTTAGCGCGGGCACTGGCTTATTTATTTTGATCAAAACTTCACTAACCTCGTTCGCTCTAAATGACGGCCATTCGGTTTAACAGGTATAATGCCGCGCAAATACCTAAATGATTGACGATATTGTGCGAGAACTAATTCTTATCACCATCTTTGGCCAAGATAAGCCTTCTATAACGTCTACGATTAGCGACATCATGGCGCAAAATAAGGCAAATATCTTAGATATTGGTCAGGCTGTTATCCATGAAAACCTTTCGCTGGGTGTACTTATAGAGATTCCCAGTGGGCAAGACTCATCGGCTGTAGTCAAAAATATCTTGTATTCGGCGCATTCGTTCGACTTACAAGCACGCTTCCAGCCTATTGATGAGCAAAGCTATGAAGATTGGGTCGCACTACAAGGTAAGCCTCGTCATATTGTAACACTATTGGCTCGGCAGATTTCAGCCGAACAAATAGCGGCCTTGTCTAAAGTCATCGCAGAATATGATCTGAACATCGATAACATTAGTCGTCTTAGTGGTCGGGTGTCCTTAAATGACGATGAATTAAAAGGCAGTGCGTGCGTAGAGTTTTCGGCTAGGGGATTTGTAGATGATGTTGCGGCCCTACGCAAACAGTTTGCAGAGATTGCAGCGAAGCTTGATGTCGATATCGCATTCCAAGAGGATAATATGTATCGGCGTACTCGCCGCTTAGTTTGCTTCGATATGGACTCCACCTTAATCGAGTCTGAGGTCATTGATGAGCTAGCTAAGGCTGCGGGTGTCGGCGAGCGAGTCTCCACGATTACTGAATCAGCCATGCGTGGGGAGATAGACTTTAATCAAAGCTTTGAGCAGCGTGTAGCGCTCCTTAAAGGTTTAGACGAGTCCGTCTTGGCGACTATTGCCGATCGGTTGCCAGTAACTGAGGGGGCTGAACGTCTTATATCTACATTACGTAAGTTGGGTTATAAAACGGCGATATTGTCGGGTGGATTTAATTACTTTGGTAATTACTTAAAAGAAAAGCTCGGTATTGATTACGTTTATGCGAACGAACTAGATATTGAAGATGGCAAAGTGACGGGTAAGGTGAAAGGCCGTATCGTGGATGGACAGTATAAGGCTGAGTTATTACAAGAAATTGCCAACCAAGAAAACATTAGCCTTGAGCAAGTTATTGCAGTCGGTGATGGTGCAAATGATTTGCCGATGTTGAGTGTGGCTGGGCTAGGTATTGCTTTTAGAGCAAAGCCTCTGGTTAAGGCCGAAGCGAAGCAAAGTATTTCTACTTTGGGCTTAGATGCAATTTTGTATCTGATGGGCCTTAGGGATAGAGAGATACAGCATTAAGGGTGTTGTGTGAGTTTTTTTGGTTTTTGTTACGGGGCGAGTTATCGTCTCTTGATAGTGTAGTCTCACAAAATACGGTTTAAGACTCTAAATAATAGATTTCTAAGTGCTCCTTTTCTATATGGCTCCTTGTCATATACCTATTCGCAAACCCTAATTATAAATTCATATTTAACGCGTGTATTTATTGTCACAATTTGATGCGTTTGTGATTTTCCGGTTAGTTTCGGCAGTCTAAATTATTTGGATTTTTACTATCTCTCTTTGTTTAAGTGTAAATAACTTTAAAATTGTGAGTTCGTGCAGCTGTCTGCGTTGGGATTGCTGTCATTACTTTCAGTAGTTGATTACAATCAAAATTGAGTTTGTTTCGTGACATTAGTGAGTGATTAAAGTATGCGGTATGGTTTACAGGCGTGGGGGACGGAAGGTGATATACGACCGTTTATTGAGCTAGCGAAAGCGTTGAAAGCTAACGGGCATGACGTGCGGTTGGTTATTATTAATATTCAAAATGCGAACTACTGTAACGAAGCAAAACACTATGGACTAGATATTGTGCATGTTCCAGTGGTGCATAATCAAACGCATGCGGAATACTTCGATGCTAATTTTGATATTAATGTTATGGGTGAAAGGCGCGCCGAGGTTCTGCTCAATTATAGTTATAATTTTCACGTCAGCTCGATTTATGAAGCCGCCAATAAGCTCTGTGAGTCGTCAGATATCATAGTGAGGCATTTTGTTGACTATGCGGCACAAGCGGCTGCAGAATTACATGGAATCCCAGAAGTTGCACTAATAGTCTGTCAAAGAGGATTGCCGTTATCTTCTGAGCCATCTGAAATAATATCATTCAAAATTCCGAATGTATTTTTATGGTTAAATCAACTGCACTGGTTTTGGACTCGCTTGGTTTTAAACAAACGTTTGCTGCCCCCGGTAAATGATTTTCGAAAGCAGTTAGGGCTTGATCCGAAATCGGATTTTTTGAAAACTGTATGGGTTTCCGAGTACCTGTCGTTAGTTGCTGTTTCAAAGGCAATTTGTCCGCCGCAAGAATGTTGGGGTAACTCGGTTTCAGTTGTTGGTCCTTTATTTAAAGCTTGCGCTGAAGTTGCAGAGTTAGATCAATCCTTAGTTGCATTTATTGATAGAGGAAGGAAGATACTATTTTTTACGATAGGCAGTTTTATGCCTAAAGTAAAGGGTGATGCGCTTTCGCAAAGGGTGTGGATGTTCAGTGAGGCGGCACGTCAGTCGGGTTATGATGCGATAATTCAGACCCCTGTAATTGATGATGAGCGTTTCCCAAAAGGTGAACATGTCCATTTTGTTATATATGCTCCGTACGCTCAAATATTCCCACATTGTGAAGCCGTAGTGCATCATGGTGGCGCGGGAACCCTTCACATTGTTTGCGCTTCAGGTGTACCATCAATAATAATTCCCTTTATAGAGGAGCAGTACTATTGGTTTAAATGCCTAGAGCGCTTGGGGGTTGCAGGTGGCGCTGTTCGTGATAAGGATGTGAATATGGAGACGCTTATTACTGAAATTAGGCGATTAGAAAGTATGCCTGAAATAAAGCGCAATGCGCAACGCTTAGCGGCAAATATGGTTGATGATGACGGCTTGTCGAGAGCCGTAGAGGCGTTAGAGGCTTGTAATTAGCCCAGACGCGGTTCTTTATTTTGTGATATTTACCCCGCGGTGAATTGGTGGCGGGGCATCCGGTGGACTAGTCTAATTAGAGGCTCTTTAAGTGCTTTTGGGGTAAGATTAACTTTCCATGTCAAAGTCGTAATTCATTTCATCGGTAGGCCCTTGCAGGTAGTAGCCTTGTATGTAATGTACGCCCGACTGCCAAAGCTTAGATAAGATGCTCGCACTTTCTACAAACGGAACGATCGTTATTTTGTCTTGCTGGTGCAGTTCACTGACCAGCTCATTAAGGGCTTTCAAGCCCTCTTCATTGTTTTGTAAGTCCTGGGTAAACGAACCATCAATTTTTATGTAGTTCGCCTTAAGTTGGCCGAGCACCTTAAATGGGCTCAATACGCAGCCGAAATGATTCACGCAAACACCGCAGCCAATTTTGTTCACCGCATCAATAAAGTTAATCGATTGATTGAGGTGGTCATTAATGTCAGTTTCATTAATTTGGAATACAACATTGCGAGGCGCTATGCCGGCAGCCTTGAATGCGACGCTCAACCACGGTGGTAATGATTCATCGATAACGGATTCTGCACTAAGATTCACGATGAGTAGTGTGTCTGTGCCATTTTTTTTGTGATCGGCTAAGGTTTTAATCGTTTCTAATATTACCCATCGATCAATTTTTGTCGTAGCGCCAATAGTAGCGGCTGTAGCCAAAAAGTCATGAGGTGAAACTTGCTCCCCTCCTTCATCGATTAACCGTAGCAATACTTCATAGTGTTCTTTCTCTGAGCCGCGCAGACTTAAAATTGGCTGAAATAACAGCTTGAATTTGTTGTTGTCTAAAGCTGTTTGAACTGCGCGCGAGATATTACGTTTACCTCCACCCTCGC
The DNA here is from genome assembly GCA_047638775.1 of Flavobacteriales bacterium. GTDB lineage: Bacteria > Pseudomonadota > Gammaproteobacteria > Pseudomonadales > Cellvibrionaceae > Agaribacterium. Next base: position 72,652 of record JBLIMQ010000002.1, on the reverse strand, counting down.
CTTCGTTCTCGTAAATTCGCGCCATGTGATCTTTGCCATCGACAGTGTCGTTGCGGGCAAGCTGTAGAGCTTTTAGGCTATGATCGATCGGCGTATCTATGTGTGAACTGGTTTCATTTATAATCGATATTCCGATATGGAAATTGAAGTGAAGGGTTTTTGAATTGACGTCGAAAATATGATCGCGAAGCGCCCGCCCAAGAACTTCAGCGCGCTCCATAGCTTTTATGGCATTGATTTTTGGGGCAACAAGGATGAACGAATCATCGGCATACCGGCAAAGAGCATCGGTTTTTTTGACTTGAGTTTTTGCGAATTGAGCAATGCTTCCCAGTACTTTGTCGGCCGAGCCTACGCCCAGTTTTTTACCAACGGTTTCAGTGAAATCATCAATGCCAATATGGAAAATGGCACTGTTGTACTCTTTGTCGACAGCCCTTTTAATTAGCTCGCCTATGCTCTCGAGTAAGAAGGTTTTATTGTATAGGCCTGTGGCGGTGTCTTGATTCTTAATAACGGCAATTTGTGCTTCAAGTTCTTGAGCGTCGGCACCGCGAGTTCGAATTAAAAACTGTATGCAGCTCTCTTCGTCGTAGGTTGCTTTGGATATTTCAACCTTAAGTGTGCGAGCGTCGCCATTTTGGCATAACGCATTTAGGGTGAGCTTTTGTTCGTCAGAATCGCCGCCTTTTAGCGTGAAGTTCTTAAGCGATTTTTTAAGCATGTCATGATCGGAATCAGCGACAAAATCGATGACAGGAACACATTCCAAGTCGTCTCGGCTTTCGAAGTCGAGTAGCTCTGCAAATGAATCGTTGGCGTATAAAAACATGCCGTCTTGAACGTAGGCAATACCATCACGAGAGCTGTCTAGGAGTTGCTGGTTACGTTGAGTAATGGCAATGTAGCGGCGTTCTGCGTTCCGGCGTAGGTCGCGTTCGCGACGGTTTTCAAGTTCGCGTTCAATCACCAGCAACAAATGTTGATCTTCATCTAATAATACGACGTCCCGAGCGCCGTATTTTAAGCCTTCAACGTTTGCTTGAGAGCCTTCTCTGTCTGTTAACAGCACTAGCGGGATATCTTTATTTAGTCGACGTATTTGTTTGCTCGCATCTACAGGGCTTATGTTTTTGGTGCTTTCCATGCCGATCATTAAGTCCCAAGGTTGTTCTTGGAGCAGTTTGTTCAGGATGTCGATGCTTTCGGCATGTTTAGCGCGAACAGTTCGACCGGCATTTTTCAGCATGCTAATTAAACGTTCGGCCTCTGAGCTCGAGTCGTTTAAAATTAATAGTCGTATCGTTTGTTGCATAGATATGTTGCGCTTACTTGTGTGATTATTGTGCAGCTAAACCTAGGTGAAGGTAAGGCGAAGATGCAGGGCCTGCGATAAGTTAATCGATTTTCACTTATCATAACCTAAACTGTGTTTTCGGTGTGTTGCCGGTGTCTCATTCACTACCACTCATCTCGGGTCGGAGCCTTACGCTCCCGCTCGTTATCATCGTTGTTGGCAGCAGTCGTTGCTCTAAATGATAAGCGCTGAATACTGCCTGCGTTCAATAGCCGCTTCTCTAACTTTGCATTGAGTACTTCTTTGTCGAGAATAAGTTTAACTTTATCCAGCTCATCAAAAGGTATATTGGGGCATAAAATGGTTTCGGGCTCGTCGTAAATTTTTGAGCGAGGAATATAAAGCGCTCTTACATAATCTGCATAACCGCCCATATCATACATCTGCGCAATTGCGGCTGATTTGCAGCGATCCGAGAGCAGCAGTATTCCCAACTGAGAACCGGCTCTCCGTTGTCGAATCCAGCGAACTACGCCAATACTCCATGACTTGTGCCCGAATTCTTTCAAGCCTATAAGCTCACCACTCTCGATTTTTAACGAGCTGTCGCCTTCCCAGAGTAGGCAGTAGCCACCTTGACTAACATTTTGCACAGAGATTCTGTATTTGTGATGATCTATCGGTGCTTCTTTATCGTGGGAGCTTCGTGGCGTAAATCCTGAGCTAAGCGTATCTTGGATTGCGCTATCGCGTGAGAGCTCGGCGATTTGCTCGTCGAAGCTTATGCCGTTACTTAGGTAGGCATGCGCGTCGGTAAGGCCAATACATATTTCGGCAGTGCTTTGTGTTGGGCGTCTTTCTTGTCTGCGTAAAGCTGCATTGCTAAGCGTATCAATTACATGCGCGAGGGCGGCTTTAGATACATTGCGCGGCACACCTATGCTTTTTTCATTTGCAAAGCCGCCGTGGTGATCTTTTGTTTGTTTGCCTATTTGTAGTAATAGCGGTGCGAAATCAAGCTCGATAATTAAGTCATCTTGCTCGCTATCGCCAATGCGAGACTTATATTGAGCACCGAAGTCTTTATTTAGATTTACACAATAAAAGCTTTCGTTGACGTCGCTAATGCCGAGCCGAAAATTGACAGGTGATGCCCATTCAGCAAAGGCTTGATAGAGTGCGCCAATATCTTTTTGGTTGAGTTGATTTACGCGTGACGTTGCCATCAAAATTATGCGCATGTAAGCGATTTGGATGCTCGTTTGCACGGGTCGCAGCTGAATAGGGTCTCGGTGCTGGGTGTCGAGTAGTTCGAAGCTGTCGGCAATTTTAAATAAACTGTGTAGGGCAAGCCACAAGCCTTTTGGTGCCTGACTGTATATCTGGTAGCTACGATAAAAAAGCAGGCCGTATCCGGTTATTGCTCTATGTAGAGATAGGGCGAAGTAAGGTGATGAGGTTTGTTTTTGGCGTTTTTCAATTAGGCAGCTTTTAACGGCTTGAATATAGCCGTCGATCATGCTTTTTTGTAGTGACTGCGCGACAATCGCGGCTTTTTTAGCGTCTTCTGGGAGCGAGATAGGCTGATTCAAAAAGGACTTGCTGAGTGTTTCTATACAATGCTGAGCGTAGGGCCGTAGAATTTCAAGTATTTCTACGCGTGTTTGAGCGCTGCACTTGAGTCGGCTAACTTCTGGCAGGGCTTCATAAAGGTAGGAGCTTGTTGTCAATACACGGGTTGCACGCAGGTTGCTGGCCCATTCTTCGACGCGTTGAGGCTTAGCGCTATCGCAGAACGTTAAGCGTTTTAAATTTGGCTCTGGGAGCTCAATATTTTGAATGAATTCGAGTGCCTGCACAGTATCCGTAACCGTTAAGTAATCCAGGTGGTAATAGTGCGCAAATTTTGCGCTCTAATTTTATTATAGTGTCTTTTGGTGGCAGGCAAGTGTGGTTTAACCTACAGGGCTAATATAAAGGCGTTTTGGCGTTTTTTCCAGCGATCTCTCGAACCAATTTTGGGACTAAATAGCCCGGAGCTTGATCGCGAAGCTCATCGATTAAGCTTGCAGCTCTTTTGTCACTTACATCGAAATGCGCTGCGCCTGCTACTTTGTCCAAGGTGTGTAGATAATAGGGTAGCACGCCGCACTCAAATAAGCGCTCGCTGAGTTTATATAGTGTACTGGCTGAGTCGTTTACTCCGGCTAATAGTACGGCCTGGTTGAGCACTGCTTTGCAGCTGTTCTTTAATTTTATTAGGCTTTGCGACAGCTCCTCGTCAACTTCTTGAGGGTGATTGCAGTGAATTACCACGATGCAATGAAGTCGCGTTGATTCAAGTGCGCTTAGCAGGTCCGGGCTGATGCGTGAAGGCAAGACTACAGGCATGCGCGTATGTATCCGAAGGCGCTTAATATGCGGTATTTTCTCGATATCATGAATGTGTTGCTTTAGTGCTTTGTCTGAAAGGCTTAATGGGTCACCGCCGCTTAAGATAACCTCATTGATATCACTTCTATCTTGAATGTAATCTAAACTTTGGCGCCAAGCCGCTTTGTCGAGCTTATTGCCACCATAGTCAAACTCACGTCGGAAGCAGTAACGACAGTTGATGGCACATTGCCCCGATGCAATCAGTAGTACCCGTCCTTGGTATTTATGCACAATCCCCGGGCTTGGGTTGTAGAGCTCTTCGGCGAGAGGGTCCTTACTGTAGTTGTCTGGCGTATTTAATTCCGCTCCTAGCGGCAATATCTGTCGAAGTAGGGGGTCATGGATATCACCGTGCTTTATTCTACGAAGGAATGACTCTGTTGTGCGCACAGGAAACAGTTTGTGCGCCTCAATTGCCTCGGGTAGTCGTGATTCATCCAGGTTTAGACGCTTAAATAGTGTTTCTGGGTCTTTAATTAGGCTAGCAAGCTCTTCTTGCCAGCTAAGGACCTGCAAACTTTCTATGGATCGTTGTATCATGTGCGCCTTTTAAAATATCGTAATCTGCAAATTGAGGCTGAGATGGCTAGCTATTCTACCAATGATTTCCGTAGTGGTTTAAAAATAATATTAGATGGGGACCCGTGCTCCATTCTAGATAACGAATTGGTGAAGCCTGGAAAAGGGCAAGCGTTTAACCGCGTTAAGATGAAAAACCTAATGACTGGGCGTGTATGGGATCGGACTTTTAAGTCCGGGGAGTCGCTTGAAGCGGCTGACGTTATCGATACTGATATGGAGTATCTGTATAACGATGGCGAATTTTGGCACTTTATGGAGCCAAATAGTTTTGAGCAACACCAAGCCGATAAGCGGGCAGTTGCTGATAACTACAAGTGGCTGCGTGAGCAAGACCTGATTGTTGTTACATTGTTTAACGGTGCACCTATAGCTATAGCTCCGCCGAATCACGTTGAGTTAGAAATAACGGAAACTGATCCAGGTTTGAAAGGCGATACGGCTCAAGGCGGCACTAAGCCGGCAACCTTGGCAACAGGGGCCATCATTAAGGTCCCTCTTTTTATCTCTCAAGGTGAAGTTGTTCGTGTTGATACTCGTACAGGCGAATACCTAGGTCGCGCAAGCAAGTAAGCCCTCATTTAAATTCGGATAAACCCGTGTTTGAATGCGTGTAAATCTATGTTTGGGTGTTTTTGCATCCGGCATTGTCTATTTGCGTAAAGCCAAAGTGCCGGGTCTAGCCGTTGGATCTAAACGCTAGATCTAATGCCGAGGGCCCATTACTAACACCTGATGGCTAACCTTTGATAGCTATCAACGGTTAGCTATCAAAGGTTAGCTAAGCAATTACTCGTTGGTTGCTCGCTATTCGATATATATGAATTCTTTCTCTCTTGATCCAGAGCTTATTCACCGCCGTGCGAGTATTTTACGCTCTATTCGTAATTTTTTTTATGAGCGCAAGGTGCTTGAAGTCGAGGTGCCTGTTGTCGGTGCGTATTCCGTAACCGACCCATACTTGGATGCGCTTAGCGTCGATATGGATGGGCAGGAGCACTTTTTGCAGACCTCTCCTGAATACTTTTTAAAGCGTTTGCTTGCCGGTGGTAGTGGCGATCTATACTCCTTGGGTAAGGCGTTTCGTCGGGATGAGCGTGGGCGCATTCATCGGCCAGAGTTCACCATGCTCGAATGGTACCGTCTGGACTTTGATGACCTGCAGTTGATGCAAGAGCTTGCGCAGCTGTTGTCCGTTTTACACCCGGGTATTGATCCTGAGTATTGTTCCTATCGTGATCTGTTTGTTGATGCTTGCGGTATCGACCCGCATGCTGCAACGGCTTCGCAGTTGCGGGGGGTTGCTGTCAGGGCGTTGGATATTCATTGGCCCGACGAAGATAAGAATCTCTGGCTGGATTTGCTATTCACACATATTGTCGAGCCTACATTGCACAAGCGCTGTGTCTTTGTTTACGACTACCCGGCAAGCCAGTGCGCATTAGCGCGCCTAGCGCAAGATGATCGAGGTGTCTTGGTCGCGAAACGATTCGAACTCTATTGGCAGGGTTTGGAATTGGCTAACGGCTATTGGGAATTACGTGATGTGAACGAGCAGCGGGGGCGGTTCGAGGCGGATAATCAAAGGCGTAGAGCGGAGGGTAAAGTTGAGCGGCAGATTGACCCCTTATTCATGCAGGCAATGGAGGTAGGTTTGCCGAATTGTGCGGGTGTCGCGCTTGGAATCGATAGGCTCATAATGTGTTTGCTTCAGTTGGGTTCTATTCACGAGCAGCATCTTCAATTACAGCCCTAATTTACCCAGATACGGCTTGGAATAACTTCCCTCAAGGCCTCAGGCTATGCCACGCTCATGGTAAAGCTATGGTAAACTGCACGCCATTTTTCGCAATCGGTTAAGCAAACACTATGCACTGTCCATTTTGCAGCGCCTCAGAAACAAAAGTAATAGATTCCCGCTTAGTGTCAGATGGCGCGCAAGTGCGTCGTCGCCGAGAATGCTTGACCTGTAAAGAGCGTTTCACTAGCTTTGAGGTGGCTGAATTATTAATGCCGCGAGTTATAAAACATGACGGTAGCCGGCAGCCTTTTGACGAGGTAAAGCTACGTAATGGTATGCTGCGAGCGCTAGAGAAGCGGCCGGTTAGTGTTGAGTCTATTGAAGGTGGCGTAGCTAATATTAAGCATCAACTCCAGGCGATGGGGGAGCGAGAAGTTCCCGCATTGAGGGTTGGTGAGATGGTTATGCATGAACTGCGCAGCCTAGACCAAGTGGCCTACGTTCGCTTTGCTTCGGTTTATCGAAGTTTTCAGGATATTAGTGAGTTCCAAGAAGAGATCGACCGCTTACAGTCATCTAATGTTGGCGAAACTGATGTTGGCGAAACTAGTCTTGGCGAAACTAGTCTTGGCAAAACCACGCTTAATGACCCGAGCACTTAGTTTTTACATTTGCACCCACTTTAATCTTTGCCCGAACAAACCTTAAGAACATATAGACGCCCTATGGTTACATTCAGTCCTCTTGATCATCAAATGATGTCCCGTGCTCTACGTATTGCGCGTAAAGGTACCAATACCTGCACACCGAACCCGATTGTGGGATGTGTGCTAGTTGCTGCAAGTGGAGACGTTATTGCTGAGGGTTTTCATCAGCGTGCTGGCGAAGCGCATGCCGAAGCTGCCGCAATTCAAACTGCAGCGGCCCAGTCGATATCACTCAGTGGCGCAACGGCCTACGTTACATTGGAGCCGTGTAGTCACACTGGGCGCACTGGCCCGTGCTGTGACGCGCTAATAGAGGCTGGTGTTTCTAAACTTGTCTACGGGATGGAAGATCCAAACCCGAACGTCAGTGGCCGCGGCCTACAAAAATTAAAAGAAGCTGGCATTGAAATTGTTGGCCCCTTTATGGAAGATTCTGCCCGCGAATTGAACCCTGGTTTCTTGAAGCGTATGCAGACTGGCATACCGTTTATACGAATTAAATCGGCTATGAGTATTGACGCGCGCACGGCGATGAAAAGTGGTGAGAGCAAGTGGATAACATCGCCAAAGGCGCGAGAAGATGTTCAGCGCTTACGTGCTCGCAGTTGTGCGGTGATTACTGGCGTTAGTTCGGTTATTCACGACGACCCAGCCTTGACGGTCCGGTTAAGTGATGAAGACCGGCAGCCTTTGCGGGTCATTCTAGATAGTAAGGGTCGCTGCCCAATCAAGGCTGAAATGTTTTCACAGCCTGGCCGTACCATTATTGTGAGTTGTATCGAGTGGGAGGTGCCTGAGGGTGCCGAACTTTGGGTTCTACCGGAACATAATGACCGGGTTAAACTCAGCGCTTTAATGGAACGGCTCGCCCAAGAAGGCTGCAATGAGGTCTTGGTTGAGACCGGTGCAACACTTGCCGGTGCGTTTGTTGGGGCAGGATTAGTTGACCAATTTATTATTTATATGGCGCCAAAATTCTTAGGTAGCGACGCTCGCCCATTGTTCGAATTACCGATCAAAACTATGAGTGGTTCGTTGCCGTTAATTATTAAAGATATTCGGCCGGTGGGTTGTGATTGGCGTATTTGTGCCGAACCCGACCCTGACAGTTAGGCTTAAAAGCTAGAGTTAACGTTATGTTTACTGGAATTATTGAAACCATAGGCACTATTAAGGGCCTTGAGTCACGAGGCGGTGACTTACGTATTGAGGTTATTGCGCCGAACATGGTTTGGAGTGATGTTCAACTCGGAGACTCGATTGCGACTAATGGTGTTTGTTTAACGGCTGTGGAATTGCCAGGGCAAGGTTTTGTTGCAGATGTTTCGCGAGAAACAATCAACTTTACTTGTCTTGCCGCATGGAAAGTTGGACAGAGCGTTAATCTAGAAAAAGCGCTAATGCCGACTAGTCGCTTGGGCGGCCATATTGTTAGTGGTCACGTTGATGGTGTTGGTGAGGTGGTTGAACGAAAGCGTGATGCGCGATCGGAACGCTTTACCTTAAGAGCGCCTAAAGACTTGGCTAAATATATTGCTAAAAAAGGTTCCATCACTATTGATGGGACCAGCTTGACGGTTAACGATGTTCGCGGAGAGTGCTTTGAGCTAAATATTGTGCCGCATACAATCGAGCGTACAATTATCGATAGCTATGGAGCGGGAACCCAAGTGAACCTGGAAGTCGATTTGATTGCGCGCTATCTTGAACGCCTATTAACCGGTGCTAGCGAAGAAAGTACGTCATCGAATTTGAGTGAAGGCTTTTTAGCTGAAAACGGTTTTTTGCGTTAATGCAGGCTTACAAAATCATACTCCCAGTTTTACGAATATAATTTCATGAATATAATTTCATGAATGTAATTTCATGAATATAATTTCATGAATGTAATTTCATGAATATAATTTCATGAATATAATTTCATGAATATAATTTCATGAATATAATTTCATGAATATAGTTTTACGAATATAGTTTTACGAATATTATTTTGTGAATACTGTTTTTTGAATATAGTTTCACGCATACAACTTTAAGAGGCCTATCGAGACACGATATGAATCTACACAGTACTGAAGAAATAATCGAAGACTTCAAAAATGGCAAGATGGTTATTTTGTTAGATGATGAAGATCGCGAGAATGAAGGCGATATAGTCATGGCGGCTGAATTTGTGCGCGCCGAAGATATCAACTTTATGGCTAAGCATGCCCGCGGTCTTATTTGCTTAACGCTTACAGAAACACGATGTGCGCAATTAGACTTACCGTTAATGGTTCGCGAAAACAATAGCGCACACGCGACAAACTTTACGGTATCCATCGAGGCGGCAGAAGGTGTCACTACCGGTATCTCGGCTGCCGATCGCGCCAAGACAGTTCAAGTTGCGGTTAGCCGTGATGCAAAAGCCAGTGACATTGTCCAGCCAGGTCATATATTCCCGTTGATGGCCCAAGCTGGTGGTGTTCTTAGCCGTGCCGGGCATACCGAAGCCGGTTGTGATTTGGCCCGTTTAGCTGGTGTTGAGCCTGCAGCTGTTATTGTTGAAGTTATGAATGACGATGGGTCAATGGCGCGCCGCCCAGAGCTTGAAGTTTTCGCGGCTGAGCACGGCTTGAAAATTGGTTCTATTGCTGACCTTATTCAATACCGTGTTGTCAACGAACGTACGGTTGAATGTATAAATGAACGCAAAGTGCAAACAGCTTATGGCGAGTTTGTTCTTAAAACGTATTTGAATTCAGCGCAAAACGAACGCCATTTTGCTTTGATTAAAGGTGAGCTTAGTGATACTGAGCCTAACTTGGTTCGCGTTCATGTTGGCTATACCGCGCGAGATGTTTTTACCATCGAAGCTGCGGATAACGACCCTACTTCATGGGATTTTCGTGCCGCTTTAAAAGTCATTGCTGATGAAGGTCGTGGCGTACTAGTTTATATTTGTCATTCAGAAACGACAGAAGAGGTCGATGAAAGCATCGACTGGTTGTTGTCGGGTAAACAGCGGCGCGCAAAGCACGATGTTGCTTATAAGCAAGTCGGTACCGGTTCCCAAATATTGCGCGATCTTGGTGTAACAAAAATGCGTTTATTAAGTGCGCAGTTTAAATTTAAGGCGATTTCGGGTTTTAACCTAGAAGTTGTTGAATACATTTCTAACGATTAAGCTAACGATTAAGCTAACGAATAAGCTAACGAATAGATAGGTGGAAAAATTATGACCGTTAATGTTATTGAAGGTGATTTTCAAAACGCTTCTGGGAAATACGCGATATTAGTGACGCGCTGGAACAGTTTTGTTGTTGAGCATTTAAAGGATGGCGCTATCGATACACTTCGCCGTCACGGTATCAACGAAACTGATATCGATGTGATTTATGCTCCTGGTGCGTTTGAGTTGCCTTTGGCTGCTCAACAAGTTGCAGCAACAAAAAAATACGTAGCCATTATTGCTTTAGGTGCGGTTATTCGTGGTTCAACTCCGCATTTCGATTATGTGGCCGGAGAATGTACCAAAGGCTTGGCTCAAGTTTCTTTAAATGCTTCATTGCCTATTTCTTTTGGCGTGTTGACTGTCGACAGTATCGAGCAAGCGATTGAGCGTTCGGGTACAAAAGCCGGTAATAAAGGCGTAGAAGCGGCTACAACGGTTATCGAAATGGTTTCACTGCTGAAACAGTTTTAAATGCGTATTTTACGTGTGTATATTTATGTAAGCTAGCGAGTAGTTTGTAGCTTGTTACTTAGCTATTGCCTACAGACAATAGCTACAGTGTTTAGGCGCTGAGCTTGGACTTAAGGTCTTTGGTAGCAGCAGTGCTTTGACAGCAACAGTAATTTGATAGTAACAGTAATTTGATAGTAACAATTTCCTCGATTTCTGCGTTAACCTAAGTTTACTCGGGTTAACGCTATTGAGTTTTATCCCTTATTAAGAATACATCTATGAAAATTAATGCAGCAGAGCGCGGTCGCGCACGACGTATCGCCATGCAGGCGCTTTACCAGTGGCATATAACGCAAAATCCTGTCCATATTATTGATGCCGATTGTCATAAAGAGAATGATATGACTAAGGTCGATGTTGAGTATTTCACCGAACTTTTTCACAATAGTTTGAAAATGGTCAGTGACCTTGACGCGCTTTTTAAACCGTTTTTAGTCAATATAAGTTTCGTAAAGATTGATCCTATAACCTTGGCCATTATGCGATTGTCGTGTTATGAGCTTAAAGAACGTATGGATGTTCCTTACCGAGTAATTATCAACGAGGCGCTAAACCTAGCTAAAAAATATGGTGCGGCTGACAGTCATAAATTTATTAATGGTGTTCTAGATAAAGTCGCTTCAGGTGTTCGTGAAGCTGAGTTTAAGGCCGCCAAAGCGAAGAAAAAATAGAGTGCAGCGACGCCTAAATGGATGAGTTCAATTTAATTCATCGTTACTTTCAACGTGAAATATCACATGCATCGGTCGTTCGCGGTATCGGTGATGACTGTGCCATCGTGCGAGTGCCAGTGGATCATGAGCTGGCGATATCGATAGACACTCAACTTGAAGGCCGGCACTTTCCAAAAGGTGCAAAAGCGTGTGATATAGCTTCGCGCGCGCTGCGTTGCGCCTTGAGTGACTTGGCCGCCATGGGGGCACAGCCGCTTTGGTTTACCTTGGCGCTTACGATGCCAGAAGCGAACGGCGATTGGTTACAGGGCTTCTCAGAAGGCTTGTTCACAACGGCAAGTACTTATGACGTTCACTTAATTGGCGGGGACACGACTCGGGGACCGCTTTCTATTACTATCCAAGTTCACGGTAGTGTTCCAATGGGGCAAAGCCTATGTCGAGATGGTGCTCAAGTTGGAGACCGTGTTTATGTGAGCGGCTACCTGGGTGACGGCGCGACAGCGTTAAAGAGTATCCTCTCTAATTCCGTGGGGGGTGCCAGCACTAATGTAGAGAGCGAAGATAAAGCTGATGCTAGTTATGGAGGTAGTTATGGAGATAGTTATAGAACTGGTTACGGCATTAGTTGCGATGAGCTAAACAGCTACTTTCATCAACAGTTCTATCGTCCAGAGCCACGATTAACTCTCGGTGTCGCGCTACGTGGGCTTGCTACATCCGCGATAGATATTAGCGATGGTTTATTGGCGGATCTTGGGCATATTTGTCGGCACAGTGACGTAGGTTCACTTTTGTCTCTTGAAAGCTTGCCATTATCAGCGCAAAGCCTCAGATTTACTGATCGCGATAGTCTTATCGAGGCCGCTTTAAGTGGTGGCGATGAATATGAACTGTGCTTTACTGTACCTAAGGCTCAAGAATCTAGTTTAATTGGCATGCAGTATGATTTTGATTTTCCACTAACGTGTATTGGCGAGATAGTCGCTGAGAGCGGGATTCGTGATGGCCATAGCCTTCAATATATCTCATCTAAATCTTCGGGCTATAGGCACTTTTATGATAAATCCTAAGCCATACCAGGACGTCCAATAAATCACTTATGACTAAATCACCTGTCGTGTTCCCGCCAGCAATTTCGGTATTTACGGATCTAAGGCTACTGCTGGCTTTTGGTTTTGGTTCAGGCTTGTCGCGTATCATGCCAGGCACGATGGGCACGTTAGCCTCGCTGCCATTTTGGTATGCCCTCGCGCTGTTACCGATGTGGGCCTATATCGCAATATTGGTCGCGGCGTCTGTTGTGGGTAATTACCTATGCGGTTACGCCGCAAACAAGCTTAAAGTCCACGACCATGGTGGCATTGTTTGGGATGAATTTGTAGGCATGTGGATTTGCTTAATCGGCATTGGTCACAATGCAATTCATGTGCTTGTTGGTTTCGTATTATTTCGAATTTTCGATATGGTAAAGCCCTGGCCAATATCACTGGCGGATAAACATCTTGGTGGCGGCTTTGGCATTATGTTTGATGATGTATTGGCAGGCTTTGCCGCATTAGCGTGTTTACAGGGACTGATTGTCTTTGGGGGAATATAAGTGAAGCATTGGATAATTAAGTGTGGCGTTTGTGTGGTTCTAGTGATGCTAAGTCATGTCGTCTTAAGCCAAGAAGACATCGACTTGTCGCCGTCTACTGAACTAAGTGCCGCGCGGGCGAACTTAAAAGTTGAAGTTCACGGTTTGTTTTCCAAAATGGCCTTGGTATCTATTAATGGTCGTCAGCAAACGCTAAAAGATGGTCAGAAAAGTATTGAAGGCGTACTTCTGATGAGCGCCAATAGCAAGCGTGCGATTATTTCAATTAATGGCGAACAGCAAACCTTATTCCTATCTCGTGGTGTTAGTTCCGGTTCTGAAGAACTTCCCATTTCTGAGCTTCGTCTCTCTAGTAGTCATAATGGCCACTTTTTTGGCTCGGCAACAATCAATGGCCGGCGAGCACAATTTGTTGTTGATACAGGAGCATCCTCGGTGGTGATTAATTCAATTACTGCAAAAGAGCTTGGTTTGAAATATGAAAAAGGGGCAAGTGTTCGTGTGTCGACAGCTCAGGGCACAACGGTTGGTCATCAAATATTTCTAACGAATGTTAAAGTGGGTGGAATATCTGCTAAACAAGTCGGTGCGATTGTTTTAGAGGGTGAATTTCCAGTGGATATTTTGTTAGGTAATACATTTTTGAGCCAATTCGATATGAATGTTGACTCTGGTGTACTTCTTCTTAGTGCCAAATATTAAACTTGAGTAAGAGCACCTTTTTGATCATAAAGTTGTTGTTAGTCTGAATGCGGAGAGACTTAGTGTCTGTCAAATATATTGAGTCATCGAAATTGCCAACCTCATGGGGTATGTTTACCATGCATGGTTTTGTCGATGAAAAAAATGATAAAGAGCATCTAGTATTAAGCTTTGGCGACGTTAGTGGTGACGAGCCGGTATTGGTTCGTATCCATTCAGAGTGTTTAACCGGCGATGCGTTATTTAGTTTACGTTGTGACTGTGGTGCTCAATTACAAGCGGCTATGCATAAAGTCGCACTTGCAGGGCGCGGGGCAATTTTCTATTTGCGCCAAGAAGGTCGTGGCATCGGTTTAATTAATAAAATTAGAGCCTATAAATTACAAGATTGCGGTGCTGATACTGTTGAAGCTAATGAAGCCCTAGGTTTTGGCGCCGATATGCGCGATTACTCAATGTTAGATGTGATGTTTAAGCACATGGGGATTTCGTCAGTTAATTTGATGACGAATAATCCACGAAAAATTGATGCCTTAAAATCCATGGGCATACATATTGCCGAACGCAAACCGCACGAAACCGGTCGGAATGCTCATAATGCTCAATATTTAGAAACAAAAAAAGGAAAGCTAGGTCATTTACTGAGCGAGCAGGGACCGTCGCTCACACAGGACGATTCAAGTGATCTTAATGAAATATCTAAAAAACCTAATTAATATTTTTTGATGCGTAAACTACACAATGATTAAGGATGCCGAAATGGATGAGAATCACCCCGTACACGACCCTAAGCAAGACGACCCTCAGCAAGATGATAGACCGTGGGGTATGGACTTAAATACTTTCTGCCTTTTGATGCATTTAAGCCAGTTGCTTGGGTTTGTTATTCCTTTTGCCGGAACTATTATGCCTATAGTGATGTGGGCGACCAACAAAGATAAAAACCCCGATATTAACTTGCATGGTTTTATTATTTTTAATTGGATGCTCAGCTCGCTAATTTACGCCATAGTTTGCTTTGTGCTGTTTTTTATCGTCATTGGTATTCCAATGATGTTTGTTTTGGGCATTGTTTCTTTAGTATTTATTATTATTGGTGGAGTTAAGGCGAATGATGGACAGTATTGGCCATATCCATTAAGTATCGATTTTTTCGGTGTAAAAGCTAAGCTTCGAGAAGATTGATGCTCGATAGCATTCGTACTCGATAGTATTGGTGTCAGATAGCTCTAACTTATTATGGCCCTAAGTTAGAGCGTGATGCTAAGGTACGTGTTTTTAGGCGGCTAAAATCAGACGGCATTACGTTAGAGCGCGCCTGTATTGCAGGGCTAGGGTTTATAGGCTTAGGTTTTATAGAGCTAGATTTATAGAGCTAGGTTTTATAGGATAAGGTTTGACAGGACTAGGTTTCAAAGGACTAGGTTCGAGGAAGGTTGATTCCTCGAACTGTCATTAGCTACTCTTTCAAAGCCGCCATACGAACGCGACTTAACTGCGAACACATAAGCTCCGCACCGTCTAATATGCGCCCAGTGTGGCGCTGTAGTAGGTCGGGTGGAATATAAAAAAGGTGCGAGTTTTTTACAGCTTTAAGCTCGGGATATTTTTTCCACTCGTCAAGCCATTCGGGGCGTTCTTCCCCCATGCCGCTGGCGATAATCACGTCAGGGTTTCGTTCTAATATACTCTCTAGGCCAATAAGTGGTGCCAACGAAGGTGCGTTGCCATAAATATTTTTACCTCCGCACAAACGAATCACATCACTAATTAGGTGCTTGCCATTGATGCTCTGCAGTGGCTCGTTCCATACCTCATAAAAAACACTCAAAGTTTTTTGTGTGGCGTATTTCTCCCGCAGGTACGCGTGCTTTTCACGTAAATGTTTGGCTTCACGTTCGCCAAGTTCAGCATGGCCAGTTAATCGGGCAATATCACGAAAGCTTTTGGCTATATCGTCAATGGTGTGTGGCTCATCGATATATACGGTATAACCAAGGTCGATAAGTTTGTTGATCGTGCTATTTTTATTGCCAGTACCCCAGGCAATAACTAAGTCGGGGTTTTGAGCAATAATAGATTCGACACCTGCAGAAACATAACCGCCGATGCGAGGGATTTTTTTAGCCGCTTCTGGGTAATCACTATATTCGACAGTGCCCACTATTCGGTGCCCCTGTCCGATGGCAAAGACGTTTTCAACGATGTGCGGTGCCAATGTTACGATACGTTCTGCTGGTGCATTAAGGCTGACTTCCCGTCCTTTAAAATCGACGACA
Organism: Flavobacteriales bacterium; assembly: GCA_047638775.1. Taxonomy (GTDB): domain Bacteria; phylum Pseudomonadota; class Gammaproteobacteria; order Pseudomonadales; family Cellvibrionaceae; genus Agaribacterium. The sequence continues at coordinate 56,910 of JBLIMQ010000002.1, read as the reverse complement.
GTGATTGGTTCGGCCGTGGCTATTGGGCTAAATACAAGTGCGCTAACTGCGAGCGCGCTAACTGCGAGCGCGCTAACTGCGAGCGCGCTAAATACAATCTGGCTTAGGAGATTGAACTTTTGTTGTATGAATTTTGGTCGCATGAGCTTTGGTAGTATGAACTTTAGTCGTATGAAATTTGAGAGTGTCATGTTTTATGATTCTGAGTTGGCAATGTTATGAGATTGAAGCTGAAGCGTCAGTTTGTTGTTAAAGGTATACGCACGCAGTTGACTTAAACAGGCATAGGGGACAAATATATCGTGAAGTTTATGGAGTGGCATGCCAAGAATCTGTGCCATTGCTGCGCGAATTATGCCGGCATGTGTAACAAGCAATACATGCTCGCCTTCATGCTTGCTGCAGATTTCGAGTAGGCCTTGTGTAACCCTTTTGTCAAAATCTTCCAGTGCTTCACCGTTGGGGATTTGTGCACTAACGGGATTTTCGTACCAGCCGTGAACCCCCGAGTTTTTATCCTCCCATAGGTCCTCAATAAGTTTTCCGTCCCAATCACCAAAATCGATTTCTTGAAACCTTGAGTCTGTCTTTAGTGGTAGCGTGTGCCTATTCGCGAGCTTCGTTGCCCAATCTAAGCTACGGCGTAGCGGAGAGGAAATGACAAACTCCGGACTGTGCTTTAGATGTTTAAAGCTATTGTCCATAGCCGCCCAGCCTTGCTCACTTAACGAAACATCGCTGTGGCCGCGAAATATTTTACCGCCAAGGCATTGGCCATGGCGAAGTAAGGTTATTGTCGTGCAGCTATCCATCAGTTGCTCTGAGTGCTAACGGCGGCGGAACTAAAGCTAGCCATGCCATTATGAAGCTCAACTGCCGATTTGAGTATGGGAACACATAGTGCTGCCCCACTGCCTTCACCCAGGCGCAAGCCTAAATCAAGTAGTGGTTTAGCGTCTAAATGTGCAAGGAGTCGCTTGTGAGCGGGCTCAGCAGATTGATGCGAAAAAATAAACCAGTCGCGTACCTTGGGTTGGAGCTTACACGCTAACAGAGCGGCGGCACCGCAAATGAACCCATCGACTACAACAGGAATGCCTAACTGCGGTGCGCGTAGGTAAGCACCTACGAGCGCGGCTATTTCAAAACCGCCCAATATGCGTAGGATATCTAAAGGGCTGTCTAAGCGGCCCTTATGAAGCTCTAGCGCTTGGTTAATGCGATGGCTTTTGGCTTTGCAAGCCTCGGCGTCTAGTCCGGTACCTGGGCCGGTAAAGTTTTCGGCGTTTTCATTAAATATTGCTGAGTAGATAGCTGTGGCCGCGCTGGTATTGCCAATGCCCATCTCTCCGCCTATAAAAAGCTGCGCTGTGATTGTCTCAGTACCCTTATATGGACTCCTTTCTGATTTGGTATCTGAACGAGTATCTGTTTTCACCGCTGGATGCTCGCCCTCTTTGATATTCACGCATTGTTCGGCCTGCTCTTTCCCGGTGTTTAAAGCTTGCTCAAGTTGATTTTCCGACATCGCAGCTTGTTCAGAAAAATCCTGCGTTTGCTTTGCAATGATACGATCCTGGTAGCTCGGATTACGTTTGACTTGCGTATCGATTGGTCCGACGGTGCCCAAGTTAACAACTGAAAAGTCCGCGTTTGCGAGCCTTGCGAGCACATTGATGGCCGCGCCGCCGCTCAAAAAGTTTTGAATCATCTGCGCGGTCACGGCTTGTGGAAAGGCTGAAACCCCTTTGGCGGCAATACCATGATCACCCGCAAATATACGTATAATTATAATGTCGAGTTTTGGGTTTAAGGTGTTTTGCCAACCGCAAAACTGTTGAGCAAGCCCTTCGAGTTCACCAAGCGATCCTGGTGGTTTAGTTAGCTGGTTTTGTTTATCTTTCGCATCACTGAGTAGCTTAGCATTAATGGGTTTTGGCTGATTGCTCAGCCAAGACAGCGGATTTGGCATTTAGATCTCTCAATAATGGCACGGCGCGGATGTTAGGTGCACTGTGAAACATGTTTCTGTGTTTCTTTAGAACTTAGAACTTAGAACTTAGAACTTAGAACTTAGAACTTAGAACTTATTGCGGTTTTAAGGCGAGAGGAATGCCCGCACACACTAAGCTTACTCGATCACATAGGGTTGCCAATTCTTGATGTAAGCGACCAGCCTCATCAACAAATTTCCGGCTTAATGGGTTGGCGGGGGTGATGCCATTACCGACTTCATTACCCACAAGGATTACGGGCGAGGGTGCGTTCTCTAGGGCATCAATAAAATCCCAGCGCTCTTCTTGCCAAACCTTATTGAGTAGGCAATTGTTTAACCATAAGGTTAGGCAGTCAATCAAAATACAGTTATTTGGGCTATCGTTTTCGCGTATTGCCTCGCCGAGATGAATCGGTTCTTCTACGGTAATCCAGCTTGAATCACGCAGAGCTTGATGGTGGATAATACGCTCGCGCATTTCGGAATCAGAGGCTTGCGAACTGGCAATGTAAATCTTTTGCAGGCCGCTAATTTCGGAGATTAAGCCGAGTTCTTGCTCCGCAAAACGGCTTTTGCCGCTGCGGGCTCCGCCTAATACTAAATGCTTCATATTCACCTTCTTAACACATTATTATTCCGCGCCTATTTAACGCTTAAACTGCGACAATAGGGCGGCCATTTATTGGGTGCTTTAATACTTCGCAATCGATATTAAAGATGTTTTTTAGGTTGTTCGCGGTCAATACCGATTCTACCGTGCCTTGAGTATAAATTTCACCGTCTTTTAAGGCAATTACGTGGTCGGCATAACGAGATACTAGTGCAAAATCGTGTAAAACCACTAAACCTAGTGTCGAAGGCTTAATCCAGTGCCGTAATTGCTTTAATAATTGGTGTTGATGCTGTATGTCGAGCGAGTTACTGGGCTCGTCTAGCAGTAGAATAGCTTGCTCTGCTTTGCCGTCTTTAGGCTGCCATACCTGGCTTAGGACTCGGGCAAGCTGCACGCGTTGTTGTTCTCCACCGCTCAGTTCTGGATAGGGTCGTTTAGCAAGGTGTTGAATGTCGAGCTGCTTCATTAATTCAATGACAATAGCGCGGTTTTGCTCATTCGAAGTGCTGTGTGGCATGCGCCCAAGCTCAATAACTTCTTCTACTCGGAATGGAAAGTTAAGATAACTTTGCTGTGGCAGGGTCGCCATCATTTGTGCCAGTGTTTCGAAATCCCACTGTTCTAACAGTTTTCCAAAGAGCTCAATATTGCCACGTGTAAGCTTTTGTTCGCGATTAATAACATCTAATAAACTCGACTTTCCTGCGCCGTTTGCGCCAATTATGCAATAGAGCTTCCCGGCATCTAATTGCAGCGAGATCTTTTTTAATATGCTCTGTTGCTTAATGTTAAGTTCGACGTTCTCAAGTTTTATCATAGAGCAATCGTCCTTATATTCCGAAATTGAATCGTGACCGAAGCAAGCTAATAAAAAACGGTGCTCCTGCCAGTGCGGTAATAAGGCCCGTGGGTAGTTCTGCTGGCGCGAATAAGGTTCGGGCTAAGGTGTCGGCGACGACCAAAAGTAAGGCACCGCCAAGAGCGGCTGCGGGTAATAAGAATCGATGGTTAGGGCCGACAAGTAAGCGCATAGCGTGCGGGACGACTAAGCCGACAAATGCAATGGCACCTGTTAGTGCGACGGAAATACCAATGCTGAATGCCACGCACAAAACAATAATAGTTTGGCTTCTGTGAACGTTAATTCCAAGATGCCGGGCCTCAGATTCACCGAGTAAAAACGCGTTTAATGCAAAGCGTTGGCGATGCAAAACGATATAGCTAAATACTAAGGCTGTTAAGGCGATAAGTGTTTTCACCATATTGGCTGAATCTAAACTTCCCATTCGCCATAAACTTAAACGGCGTAATGTTTGATCGTCGGAAAAAAACTCGAATAAGCTATTGAGTGCACCGGCAAAAGCCGTGATAGCGATCCCCGCGAGCAGCATGGTCGCCACCGAGGTTCCTCTAGAACTTCGTGCCATACGGTAGACAAAGCCTACACATAATGCCGCGCCAATACAGGCACCGATTGCAACTAATAAGGTGGGTGAAAAAAAGCTGTGGAAAAAGTTCAACTGGATAGAAAAAAATATAATGCTGGCGCCGCCTAACGAGGCACCAGCAGTTACACCAATTAAGGACGGGTCGGCAAGTGGGTTCTTAAATAAACCCTGCATCGCGGCGCCACTCACGGCGAGTAGGGCGCCACTAAAAAGGGCCAATAAAATTCGAGGTAAACGTAACTCGAATAATATCGTAGCATGGTGCGAGGCTTGGGCTTCGCCCTGTAGCCATTGAATAAAACTGTGTAAGCCTGTCGAACTAGAACCACTCAAAAGCGCTACAAATGCCGCAACAGCAATAAGTGCGGTAAGACCACCAAGAAAACTTCGATAGTGAAATTCACTGGCCGAAAAGTTAATAATCAACACCTTTTCGGGCTTTTATCCCCGAGGTATAAGCGTGTTTGACATCTTTAACTTCCGAAACTGTATCAACAACCTCTCGCAGTTTTTTGCCGCCGCCGCGACCAGTAACAACTAGGCTTTGCTGTTCTGGCCGATTGGCAATTGCCGAGATGATTTTATCTTCATCTAGGTAATCGTAACCGATCATGTAAGTGAGTTCATCGAGTATTACCAGGTCGATGGACTCATCACGTAAATGCTCTTCGGCTATGGCCCAAGTTCTCTTGGCTGCTGTTATATCGGCTTCTCGGTTTTGCGTATCCCAAGTGAACCCGGTTCCCATTTGATAAAACGGAATTTCACTGAAGTGCTGCTGAATGAATATCTCTTCACCAGAAAGCTGGGCCCCTTTTATAAATTGAACAACCGCGACTTTTTGCTTATAACCCAATGCACGTAAGAGCATACCAAAAGCAGAACTCGATTTCCCTTTACCGTTACCGGTCAGTAAAACCGAGACACCACGTTCGGTAGATGCCGCAGCAATATTGGCATCTACCTTGGTTTTTTGCTTTTCCATGGCGGCTTGGTGTTTTTCATTCTTACTTTTGTCTTCAGCCATATTAATATGCTTCCTTAGAATTGATAACGTATGCCAATGCGGCCTGTTTGGCCTTCTTCGGTATAGTTAGGTGTTTGTCGGTATTCTGTGTCGAGTACATTATCTAATCTGAACTTAACACTCAAGCTATCCGTAAAGGTATAGTTCGCGATGACACTGACAAGCTCGTAAGATTCAAGTGTTTCACTGGGATTAATGCGCGAACCTTGGTGATGTAGAATAAGGCCGTAATTTAACTTGGCGATATCATGACTAAACTCAATCGAGGCTTTACGGCGGCTTCGGTTTTGTAATTCAGTTTGCGTTTCGATATCTTTCGAGGCAATGTAGTGAGCGTCTGCAGTGATGTTAATTGGCCCTAGGCGTGTTTTGGTAGCCATTTCAATACCCTTAAACTCCGCATTAGCTATATTGCTCGGTCGCCAAACATCATCTGAACCTTTCGCCCAATCTATTAAGTTGTTTACGGTGTTTTTAAAGGCGGTAACTTCCCAGTCGAAGTTATCGTAGCGGCCTTTTATGCCCAGCTCGATATTTTCGCTTAACTCAGATTTTAGGTTAGGGTTTCCCGCTGAGCCAAAAGCAGCGGGCCAATATAAATCATTGAATGTTGGCGCTCTAAAGCCTTCTGACCACGATGTAAATATCTTATGTTGGCTGGTTAGTTGGTAGCCCAACGCCATACTGCGCGTATCTTGTGAGTCAATTCTGTCGTGGTTGTCATTGCGTAAACCGAACTTCCAGCTAAGGTCTTGAGCTTTGCCTTGCCACTGTATGTACAGCGCAGAATTACGGCGATCTTTTACAGGGTGGGCCGTAGTGGTGTCGATTTCTTCGTTGTAATAATCTAGGCCGGCACTGATAAGTGCGTATTCGTTAAACGTAAAATTATTTTGCCACAATAGGGATTTACGTTTGGTTTGAAAGCGGGTAAACCCCTCGACGATATGATTTAGATTGTCACTTTTCTCTGAACTTTGTCCAAGCGCGATATTCGCATTGTAAAGCGAGTTGACAGGTGCGCTGAGTGCGAGCTGAGTGACCTCTATATCAACCTCGCTATAGGGACGTGACATAGTTGACCATGGGTCATCGTATTCCGTTTCAGCGGAAATGTTCACGTGAGAGAAGTTCAGGTCAAAATCATTCCTAAACGTGTAGCCTGCAAAGAGATTAACATTGGTATTGTTATGCCCGTCGATATCAGTATTATCCCCTGAACTTTCAGTCAGGCGGTCCATTCCATCGGTTTCGCTAGTGGATAAGGCGGCGGTGTAACGGAAGTTGTCGAGTTGGCCGCGGGTACCGACAGCTACGCGGCGATAATTGTTTGAGCCTAAGTTGGCGCTGACAAAGGTACTTGGTTGCAAATTTTTAGCGTCTGTAAATACTTGAACAACGCCACCTATTGCGTCACTACCATAAAGTGCTGACTGTGAACCACGGACAATTTCAACGCGTGAAATTAATTCTGGATCGATAAATTGAAACTGTGTATCGCCCAAGGTTGCACTGTTAAAGCGCATGCCATTAATGAGCATTAGGGTATGGTCTGAATTAGTTCCGCGTGTGCGTAAGCTGGTAACGGAGCCTGGGCCACCACTACGTACAGTACTTAAACCGGCACTTTGTTCAAATAGGTCGCTTAGGTCAAAGGGTTGAATGCGCGCAATTTCAGTGTGATTGATAACGCTGGCCGAAGCGAGAACATCATCTAAGTTTTGTTCAATACGTGTCGCGGTAACGATTGTTTCTTCAGTTGCTTCAGTTGCTTCAGTTGCTACAGTTGCTCCAGTTGTTTTAGTCGCTTCAGTTTTTTTGCTTGTTGGGTGTTCTGAATTTAAGGTCGTATCAGCTTTCTCGTTATCTTGTTGAGCATGAGCGTCAACAAAAGCAAGTTGGCTAAGGGTAATGAGGGCTAGGCCGCTCAAGGTTTTTATGGAGATCATATTTGTTATCCAAAATATTGATAATAAATATGTTCCGGTAGGAAATTCGCGGAGAGTAAGAGCTGAGCCGGATGGTGTTTGGCGGGCTGGATACAATCTACGGATGCCGCCCACCGCAACATCGAGTAAAACGCCACAGTTACTGTGACGCTTGATTCGAAGGCCGGTATCCGGGCTTATGATGAGGTCTCTAATTTTTGTGTGAAATCACACTAAAATTAAGACCAAGCAATATAACCTTCCCATGTAGAAACACAGTGGTGTCGAATATTACTTTGCATCAATAACCGTTGCGGGGGCAGCGTTGAATTTTCATCAACTTCCCGTTTAACTCCCATAAAATCTGGCGATGGCTAGAATACGAAAACGTGTACAAAAACGTTTGCAGATTAGCTAGCCGATAAGCGAGCACCTTGGAATGCGCGGGCATAGTAGAGTGATTTAGACGCCTGCGCAAGCATTCATGCGTACTCTTTTCGTAGTTGTTAACCGGGATCAGGTACTTGCAATTAGGTGTTCGTTCAATGTTTCGCGAAAGGTGTTTTTGATATTGACGGTCTCTTGCAGCTTAAAATCAAATGCGACCATAACGGTATTGGCCTTGGCCACTAGCTTTGCGCCTTGCCAGGCCTCTTGGTACACCGTAAATGACCGTGTGCCGATTCGACTGATGGCATTTTTTATGATGACTTCGGGCTCAAGGTAAATTTGGCCAACGTAATCGACTTCAATTCGCGCAATAATTAACGGCCACTCTTTGGGCTCTATCGGCGGGAGGCATGCCTTAAAGAACGGTAGGCGAGCTGCCTCAAACCATATAGGTAGCGTGGTATTGCCGATGTGCCCTAGGGCATCTGTTTCGCAATATCTAGGCGGAATGGATACTTGATGCATAGCGTAGTTATTCCTAATCGATACTTGTAGTAGTTGCTGAGGCTTCTTACTATACGAACTTTTGGTCCCTACTACAGTATTTAGGTAGGTGCAGTTGAATGGCCGAAAACGCCAATTCATATTTAGTTGTTAGATATTCGCTTTTAAAGGCTTGAGTGAGCACGTTGTGAATTTAAAATCTTCTCCCAATAGTTTAGGTGATTTAAGCTATCGCAACTTGCTAAGCAAGGCATGGCCGATAATTCTTGCTAATGCCTCTGTACCGCTTTTGGGCTTGGTGGACACCGCGATACTCGGCCGTTATGAAGATGCCGCACAGCTGGCGGCTTTAGCCTTAGTTGTCGTGACCTTCAACTTCCTTTACTGGGGCTTCGGCTTTTTACGCATGGGAACGACAGGATTGATCGCCTTCGCGCATGGCAAGGGGGACTCGCTTGAGTCACTACGTATATTTATCCGCTCGGCCGTTGTCGCTTTAGTCATTAGTTTCGTATTAATTCTCCTCTCTCCGTTTGCATTCGCTGCAGGTATGGCTTTTTTCTCGCCGAGTGAATTGGCTTTTGAGCTGAGCGGTCAATACTTCTTCATACGAATATTTTCGGCTCCGGCGAGCTTTCTGTTATTTAGCATAAGTGGTGTTCTTATTGGCTTGGGAGCCAGTCGTAGCTTGTTGTTGATGTCTATTTTTTTAAACACTAGCAATGTCTTACTGGATCTATTATTTGCGGGGTTTTTTGGGCTAGGGGTAGAGGGGTTAGCGTGGGGAACGCTTGTGGCTGAGTACTCGAGTGTACTCGTGGGAGTGTTCTTATTGTATAGGGCTGGCCTTTTTGGCGAGCTTAACGCCCTTGCTAAAGTTATACGGCATGTTTTTGCTTGGCACGATATGAAGGCCTTCTTTGCCCTTAATGCAAACTTAATGGTGCGGACATTATTCCTTTTGGCGACATTTATGTGGTTTACGCGTGCTGGAGCGGCTAACGGAGAGTTAAATTTAGCGGCAAATCACGTTTTGCTTCAGTTCGTTGCCTTTTGCGCATTCTTTCTGGACGGGTTTGCTCACGTTTTAGAGCCGCTTGTGGGGCGGGCTAGCGCCAATAAAGATAAAAAGCTGTTTCTTTTGGCCTGTAAACGCACAACGATATTGTCAGTAATACTTGCCGCAGCCTTTGCGGGCTTTATAGGCGTATTTGCAGACGATATGCTGCGATTATTGTTGGATGACGGGCAGATAGTCGAAAAAGCGATTCTGCATGTAGGCCAGCTCTCACTCTATATCGTAATTGCGGTTTGGGCATTTCAGCTCGACGGTATTTATATAGGTCTTGCTTACGGCAAGGCCCTACGTAATGCGTCTATTCTGGCGGCCGTGGGCTTTTACTGCATTTTTGAATATGGCACCAAGGCTTATGCAAACGACGGGCTTTGGTGGGCGTTTATAGCCTACGCAGCATTGCGCTCACTCTTCTTGCTACTCTATTGGCCTAGCCTGCTTAAGCGATACTTTTAATTTGGGTCTATGCATCCAGGTACTTAGGTGCCCATGTATCTAAGTATTCGGTTGCGCCACTCAAACCCATTACGCCAGTCCAAACGAATTCACTTAGTTTTGCAACCTTTAGACCCTTCCGGTAAGCGCTCTAAGCGGATGTTAGCAATGCTGACCTCAAACTTTCCTTCTGTATGAATAGTGAACGGGCCGTTAATTTTACTTAGATCAAAATCATCACTCTCAAAACAGTTTAAAGGGATTGGCAGTGCCGCCCACTCTCCTTTGGGGTAGTGACGTAATTGCTTTTCAATACGAACTTCTGCACCACAAGGGTAACCACAGCCCAGACCAATATAGACGGGCTTTTCGGGTTTCTTGATCAATTTCAAGTCAATAGTTAAAGCGGTAAATTCTTTTGCAGCGGAAATGTTTATATCCTGCCCGACTAAAGACAGTTGTGTCTTTACCTTTTGGTTGCGCAACCACCTCAGTCTCAGGGCGTCCCTTTTTCCGCGATAATCATCGGCACTAACGGTAAGTTTACCATTGGCGGAAACGCCCTCCCCGTCCTGCAGGTCCACGCTCCAATTTTTGGCATCACCTAGTTGAAATACGCGGTTACCAATGGCTTTACCCTCGACGAAGAAGTTAAAGCGAGGGTCGAGTTTTTTAGCCTGTATCGGCTCTTCTTGTGCATGCATTAAAGAGGCGTTGAGTGCCATTATAAGTAATGCAAAAGCACTAGTTAAACGTTTTATTTTGATCATAATGAGTGCCTTTTCGCTTATTTTAGATTGAAGATAATGCAAACGCAAAGTATCAAATAGCCTGCTATGGTTTATGCGAGAGCTTTGGTCATGATCCTGTGTTCAATCTTGACCCGCAATGTGCGGCACGAATGTTGAAAATGGCGCCACTAGAATTATTGACTTTGGTCACGTTTTTTTGAGGCGAAATGACTCGCAGGCGTGTATATAGGTAACATTTTTTCGGGATTTTACAGTGCCAGTTTTAAAGATGTAGCATTGCCTGAATCGGCACTTTAAAATGGTAGCGTTGTTAAAAGCTCATTTGTACGTAACAGTGAAATTTGAGTTTTGATGTGTAATCACTCCCGCTATGCGAGGAGGCTCCACAAAATAATGAGCAAAATAGCTCAAAAAGTAGGCTATTACATAAAACCAAAATATATCAATAAGCAATCTATCGAGAGAGTGAAATTATATGGCTATTAGATTTAATAGTTTTCAGCCGAAGAAAGCGGGCATCAAGCTAGCTTCCTCACTTGTAGCTTTATCTAGCGTTATGGCATTTCAGTATGCTGTCGCGCAAGAAGAAGTTGCAGACGCAGGCGAAACAGAAGAAGTATTTGTAACGGGTGTTCGTAAGAACTTAATGAACGCCTCCGATTTAAAACGTAACTCCGACACCTTTGTTGATGCAATTACGGCAGAAGACATTGGGTCGCTTCCGGACCGAAGCGTACTAGAAGCTATTCAACGTTTACCTGGTGTAACTGTAGAGCGTTTTGCGGGTCCATCCGATCCGGATCACTTCAGTACGGAGGGTTCTGGTGCTTTGGTTCGTGGTCTAACCGCAACACGTTCAGAATTCAACGGCCGTGATTCTTTTTCAGCTACTAATGGTCGTGGTCTTTCTTTTAACGATATATCGCCAGAGCTCATGGGCGGCGTTGACGTATTTAAAAACCAAACGGCTGACATGATTGAAGGCGGTATTGGCGGAACGATTAATCTCCGTACACGTAAGCCATTCGATACTGATGGTCAGTCGCTAGCATTTACTGTTGATTACTCTAAAGGCGACTTAGCCGAAGAATGGACTCCATCGTTCTCGGCGCTTTATTCGAATCGTTGGGATACTGACGCTGGTGAATTTGGCTTTCTAGCAAGTTTCGCCAATTCAAGCCTTAGATCTGCATCGCATGGTATTCAGGCTGACGCTTTTGTTACGTACAACGCCTCGGATCTAGCTGGCGCAGAAGATTTTGTTAGTGTGAATGACGGTCAGGTCTTTATGGCTAACGGTTCTAACTTCACTATTAAGGATGACGAGCGTGAACGTGAAGGTCTTTCTTTGGCGCTTCAATGGGAAAGCCCGGATGACACGCTATTAACGACTTTGGAATATGTGCACTCTAAAGCTGCGTTGACGTGGACAGAGCGTGCAATGAAATACTCAGGCGGATTCTTTGACGCTGATCAGCTTACTGAGACGCGCAACACTCGCGCTTTAGCGGGTACTGAATTTGAGTTTGATGAAAATGGCGTATTCCAACAAGGTACCCTTGTTAATGGCGAAGGCTGGAGAACATCTGATAACAACGTCGATCGTATACCTCGTGCGTCGTGGGCTGGTCCTGGTCACGTTGATCAATTTGGTCAAAAAACTACCGCAGAGACACGTTACAAAGACGAACAAAATACCATTGATGACCTGAGCTTCAGCCTAAAGTGGACGCCAAGTGATTTTGTTGAAATTGATTGGAGCGTACAATACATAAAAGCTGATCGTCGAGATGATGACGTTGTTGTACATTTGGAAACGCAAGCGGCGCAAACACTTGATTACAGCGGCGGTACGGCTAGTGCAACAATCGTTAGTCCGTGGATTAGTGCAGATGAAGACACACGTAATGCTGGTTTAAGTGTTCGTGATGCTGATCCGGCTACCTATGCAGCGGGTTGGGGTGGTTTCTCTGGTGATGAGGCTGGCGATACCAACTGGTTTACAGATCCTGCGAGCTATATATTGCGTTCAGCAATGGATCACTATGAGCGTTCTGAAGGCGATGCGTCTGGTTCTAACTTCGATCTAACTTTACATCACGATGGTGATTTCGTTAAGTCCGTTAAAATGGGTTTACGCTATAACAAGCGTGAACAAACAAACCGCTTGACGGATTGGAACTGGGGTGAGCTTGGAGATGTTAGTGCAGTTCGCGGTCTGTGGTTGGATGAAATTCCTGACTTCACTGCAGCTAATGTTGAAGCTTATGACGTAACGGATTTTTACCGTGGTGACGAAGATGTCTTAAGTCTACAAGGTGGCTCGGCCTTATTTGCAACGCAAGATTTTGTTCGTAGCTTAATTCTTGCTAGTGATAGCGAGTTAGCGGACATTCCGCGTAACGATAATGCTAACTGGGTGCCGTATCAAGCTCGTGATGGTGTAGACTCAGAATTCGGATTATTTAGTCCTGGTGAGCAATATACAACGACTGAAACCAACAAAGCTGCGTACATGCGTATCGATTTTGGTATGGATGACCTAGCGATTCCGATTTCAGGTAATGTTGGTGTGCGTTATGTGTCACTAGAGCGTCAGGCATTAGGTTCTGTTATTTTCCCTGACTTGCGGTCAAATGCTGTAAGAAATGATCGTCCAGATCAAGCGATTCCAGATGGCGTTGCGCTTCCTCTGAATCAAAATTCGTTATTTAATTATGCTGTTTCTCAGGCTGGTGGCGATTCTCATTATGAGATTTACAGATATTTAGAGGACAACCGGACGGCTAATGCATGGATGGGGGACGCTACGCTTTGGTTGCCTGACGAAGACCGTGCTTTTGGTGATAACTCTGAGTCGCTAAATACGGTTAACTCTAGCGACGACATGATATTACCAAGTTTGAACTTGAAGTTTGAACTTTCTGATGAGCTAATTGCGCGATTCGCTATTTCAAAAGCGGTTTCTTTACCCTCAATGGATCAGGTGCGCAACTCTCGTTCGCTTGGTTTGACTCCTAATATAGGTGTAGCTGAGATTGAAGACGGTGCAGGTGGATTTGTGCTAACTGATCCGGACACGGGAGAACCCGTACTTACTGATGAAGGCTTGGCCGTAGTTGTGCCGAATGATGCCCGCGACATATTTGCGCCAGGTGTAACAGTGGGTGTTGGGTATACCGCTAACGGTGGTACGCCTACCTTGAAGCCAATGGAGTCGACTCAATGGGATTTATCGCTAGAGTGGTACTTCGGTAATGGTAATCAGCTAACCGGTACTATCTTTCATAAAGATCTTGATCAATTCTTTGTATTCGGTACGCAGGATATTCCATACACTAACCCTAACAATGGAATAAGAAATTCTGTAGAGGTAACGAATGTCACTAATGGAGATAAGGGAGAAATGGATGGCTTCGAATTGTCGTATCAACAATTCTTCGACTTCCTACCCGCTGGTCTTGACGGTTTAGGTGTTCAAGCGTCTTATACCTATATCGATGCAGCCGGTGTGCCAAATAACGAAATTCCAGCCGACCAAGATGATTTTGTGAATGACTGGACCGATACTGGCGCACGAGTTAATTTAGATACGATTCCGCTTCAGGGTCAATCTGATGAGACCTTCAACTTTACTGTGATGTACGAAAAGTATAACTGGAGTGCGCGAATTGCTTATAACTGGCGTTCAGAATACCTATTGACAACACGTGATGTGATATCCAAATATCCTCTTTGGAATGAATCAGATGCGCGCGTAGATGGATCTGTTTTCTACACCTTTATGGATAAGTATAAAGTGGGTATTCAGGCAAGTAACTTGACTGATACAGAATCACGTACGACAGCCGTTATTAATGACGATGGTTTACGTGTTGGACGATCGTGGTTTAAAGAGGATCGCCGAGTTTCACTTGTATTTCAAGGTAAGTTCTAAGCTCCAAGTGTTAATTGTTGTTTGACTGATAAAGGCGTGCCGCTTGCGGCGCGCCTTTTTTGTATATGAATCAAAATGAATGTCAGTTTATGATGCATAATTAAATTCAGAACTTTCTCGGCTTAATTATTGATATGATAAATAGAAAACGAATTGTTATTTTAGGTGGAGGTACGTCGGGCTGGATGACAGCTGCGGCGCTATCGAAGAAACTTAGCGGCAATGACTACGAGATTACACTGGTTGAATCCGATCAAATTGCGACGGTGGGCGTTGGTGAGGCTACCATTCCGCATATTCGCGCATTTAACCAAATGCTAGGCATAGACGAAAACGAGTTTATGCAGGCGGTTGGAGCGACCTATAAGCTTGCGATCAAATTTGAAGATTGGGGGACCGAGGGCAGTGAGTATTTCCACCCATTTGGACTTGGCGGGCACGATATCAACGGTGTTGAGTTTCAACACTATTTTCTACGGTTGCAATCACAAGGAATAGATCTTGATTTCGGTGACTATTCCACAGCTGTTGTGGCGGCTAAAAACCATCGTTTTGCCTACCCAAGTGAAGACAATGAAAGCCCCCTGGCGGAATATGGTTATGCTTTCCATATAGATGCAAGCTTGTATGGGCAGTATCTACGAAAGTATGCAGAAGCAAATGGTGTACAGCGTGTAGAAGGCCGAGTATCCCAAGTTGTATGTTCCGAGGAAACTGGCGACATAGAGAAGTTGACTCTAGAAAGTGGGCAGGAGCTGACTGGCGCATTATATATTGATTGCTCTGGCTTTCGTTCGCTGCTATTGGCTGAGGCTTTAGATACCGGCTTTGATGATTGGAGTGATTGGCTTGTATGTGATCGAGCTATCGCAGCACCAACAAGTGCAATGGACGCGCCGCCGCCGTATACACGTTCGAAAGCTGTGAAAAATGGATGGTTGTGGCAGATTCCGTTGCAGCACCGAACCGGAAATGGCTATGTATACTCAAGTCGGTTTGAGGCCGATGCCTCTGCGGAGAATTTATTGCGTGGTGAGCTTGGCCTTACAGAATTAAACTCGGCTACACGGGTAAAGTTTACAGCAGGGAAAAGAAAATATGCTTGGTCGAAAAATTGCGTAGGCATTGGTTTAGCTTCAGGCTTTCTTGAACCTTTAGAGTCGACCAGTATCTATTTAGTTCAAATTGGAATTAATCATCTTCTTGATTGTTTGCCGCGCGGAGAAAACTACGAGATTGAGCGTGACAAATATAATAGAGAAATGAATCTGGAATACGAAAGGATTCGCGATTTTATAATTTTACACTACCACCTTAATAAGCGAAAGGACTCGCCTTTATGGGAGTATTGCGCGCAGATGGCAATACCACAAAGCCTCGAGGAGAAAATAAATCTATTTCGTGAGTCCGCCCAAGTATGGACGTACCGTTCAGGTTTATTTATGTCACCAAGTTGGTTGGCAGTTTATTTTGGACAGGGTATGAAGTGTGATTCTTATAACCTGAGAGCAAATCAAAACGAAACCCAAGTGCTAGCTCAGTATTTACAGAGCCAAAAAACTCAGATCTATGACGAAGTGTCGAAAATGACTACGCATAATGAAGCGCTTAATATATCTAAGGAATCAGAGAAATTCTATCCCGGTGCAGCACTAAATCTTTATGGTGCCAATTATGAGTAATGATCGCTATGAACGGATTAGTGTTCTAACGTCAACGGCAGTTGGTTTAGTTTCGACCTTAATTATTGTTAATACGTATAGAGCTCTTAATATAAATGTGAGGCTTGTTTGGATTGATACTCCTCAAGAAAGTGTTTCTTCTTTCGATTCGGGGTTTTCTACTCTTCTAGAATGTGCAGGTTTAGATGAAAGGAAAGTTTTAAGCGAAGCGAACGCTAGTTACACTTTAGGTCGTAAACTCAAGTCGCCAGACTTTGAGACTTTTTTCCCTTACGGCGGTTATGGTTTAGATGCCTCAAAAGATATTAACACCGAAGATTATTTACACTATCTATCTAAGTCAAAATCCAAGCTTAGTGATTTGAGCCTATCGTCTGTTGCATCCGGGCAAGGAAAGTTTGCGGTGGCGCCAAAGAATAATATTGGGCTGACACGTGCTTTGAGTTACGGTGCTAATCTTGATACGACAAGGTTAATTTCGATTCTAATGAGCGTAATTAAATCGCGCGATGTCGAAATAGTAAAGATTGATTCTATAGCAAATATTGAGCGAAACAATAAAGACGAAGTTACCGTATTACATTGTGATAAGCATCGAAAGATAGACGCTAATGGTGATTTCTGGTGTGATTTTACCGGCCACCTTCGCGGCAGTAAATTGGAATTAAAAACCTTAGATTTAAGCGTTAATCGCAGAGTAAAGCTAGAACGTAGTTTAAGTTTAAATCCAGATTTAAGTGGAGGCTCTGAGGGTAACTCTAGTTATACTCCAGTAGATGAGTGTTGTTTTAGTGGGAATGCGTGGTGTCGGATGTCATCTAGCCAAACTCACCAACAGATCGATGTTTATCTTAATGACCACGAGATAGATTGTCGTGAATTTGTAGAAAATAATCTGAATATAGATTATTCCGATTATTGTTGCGTTGAGGATGTAGAATGGAAAGCCGAATACAGTAAAACTATCTTCGAAGCGAATGTCGTATTGATGGGGAATGCTGCTGTAGCTGGAGATGGTGTAGCGATAACAGAGTCCAGTGTATTGCAGTTTTGCTTGATTGAGTTTGTAGACGCTTTTTCACTTGGAGTTGATCGTATTTATGAGCGAAGTTATATTAACTCGAAATGGTCGATCTATATATCTGAAGCGATCAGCTTCATGAGTCTAATGCAATCAAGGCTACGTTCCGTCGAGCTTACCGATAAAGAAATGTCCTGGCGTAATGAGTTTGATAGGCTTGGGTCGCTTCCTCGGTTAGAAACCGACGCTGTGAGTCGCTCAGATCTTCTCTCATTATTCATCGATAACAATAATTGTAATTCTATGCGTCATATCACTAACATTGATGACTCCCTCGTGAGGAATTTTGATGCGTTATGCGCCAAGATAAAAAATCTATCGGCTTCAATGCCAAGCCATGATCAGTATATAAAACGAATGTTTTAAGGTTTGAATATTTATGTCAGTTGAAAAAGTAAAAAAAATTATTATTGTTGGTGGTGGAAGTTCCGGATGGATGACGGCTGCCGCTGCGGCGAAGCTGCTAGATACCAATTTTTGTGAGGTTCAAGTAATAGAGTCGGATAAAATTGGTACGGTAGGTGTAGGCGAGGCAACTATTCCACAGATAGTTCTTTTTAATAAATTAATTGGCCTAGACGAAGATGAGTTTTTAAAAAGAACGAAAGGAACCTTCAAATTAGGTATTGAGTTTAAAGATTGGGGCGGCCTTAATCAGAGCTATTTTCATGGGTTTGGCGGTCTTGGGCGAGATATGGATGGCGAACATTTTCATCAATACTGGTTGCGTCTTCGGGATCTGGGTAAAGAAAGCCCCGTAGATGATTACTCTCTCTCTGGCGTAGCATATCGTGAAAACAAATTTATGCGTGCTTTTGATGCCGGTGATTCCCCACTGTCAGGCATTGCACATGCCTTCCATTTCGATGCGGGTTTGTACGCACAGTACCTCTCTGAGTTTGCACAAAAGCGAGGGGTAATTCGAACTGAAGGGACTATCAACAAGGTAAACCAACATGAAAATGGTTTTATTAAGTCTGTGGTCACTGAGGACGGAGTTGAACATGAGGCGGATCTATTTATTGATTGCTCTGGTTTTAGAGGTCTGCTGATTGAAGAGACCTTAAATACTGGTTTCGAAGACTGGAGCCATTACCTGCCATGTGATACCGCTGTTACAGTTCCTAGTGAAAATGTTGTTGACCCATACCCGTATACGCGTTCAAGTGCACAAAAAGCGGGTTGGCAATGGCGTATCCCCTTGCAGCATCGCGTCGGGAATGGGCATGTGTTCTGCAGTAAATTTATGTCGGAGGATGAGGCGACATCAATTTTGCTCGATAATCTAGATGGGCCGGTGATAGGTAATCCGAGAAAAATAAATTTTGTTACAGGAAAAAGAAAGAAGGTTTGGAATAAAAATTGTATCGCTGTGGGTTTGGCGAGTGGGTTTATGGAGCCTTTAGAATCGACTAGCTTGCATCTAGTGCAGACGACGATATCCCGAATATTTAGCTTTTTTCCAAATAAAAATTTCGATCAAGTGGATATCGACGAGTTCAACAGGCAAAGCGATATTGAGCTTGAGCGTATCCGTGATTTTATTATCCTGCACTACCATGTGACAAATCGAAACGATACGGACTTTTGGAATTACTGTAGAACGATGGAGGTGCCCGATTCGCTCACACAGAAAATTGAGCAATATAAGGCAAATGGAAGGATTTATCGCTATGAGACCGAGTTGTTTAATGAAAATAGTTGGTTTGAAGTGATGAACGGTCAAGGCTTGCGACCTAGAGGTTATAGTCCGTTAGTCGATGTTTATAGTGAAGAAAAATTATTATCACGTTTAAATAGTATTAAGAAGGTAATCCGTACGTCAGCAGATTACATGCCGCAACATATTGAATACATTAACAAATATTGCAAGTCGTGACTTGGTGATAAGTATTAAAATTCAGTGTTTACGAAAGCTAAGTTTATTATTGAGCTTGGTGTGTATTTCGTGTGGTGGAGGCGGAGCCTCATCGACACCAATCCAGACACCAAATCCCAACCCAAGTCCGACGCCGAGTCCAGCGCCTGTTGTACGGGATGTAGCTGTGCTATTTCAGGATAGTACCAGCGAAATTGGTATTTCGTTCGTAAAGGGTTATGTAGCTCCCACTGAGGGCTCTATGGCTGAAATATTTGGTGGTGGTGTCGCGGTCGGTGATTTTGAGAATGATAATGATGAAGATTTATTTATTGTTCGAGGGGGGATATTGGCGGAAATTTGTTATACGTAAATTCTGGCGATGGTACATATGTGGAGCGCGCGGATGAGGCCGGCTTGGCCTTTACTAATGGCATTGATAACTTTAGGCACAGCGGGCTGTATTTGCCGATATTGATGGAGATCATTATTTAGATCTATTTATTGGCGGTATTGAGGGAGACCCCTCTAAACTTTTTATGAATAATCAAGAGGGCACATTTACAGATATTACCGTAAGTTCAGGTTTAGATGGTATCGATGCGAAGAATACAATCTCGGCAGCATTTTCGGATTACGATTTAGATGGAGACTTGGATTTATTTCTTACTCATTGGGGTACTGAAAGGCCTTGGGTGATTGCAGGCGTTTCTCGTGGAGATACGGAAACGCTCTGGGATAATGTCAGTGATATTGACGGAGTTCGATTTTTCAGTAAAAGTGTTAGTTCGAATATATCAGACACCCTAATTGCTGGTCGTGGAGGTCTTACTGATTTTGGTCAGCTTAATGGTGGTTATGACTATAGTTTTACACCCATTCTTGCTCGCTTGAATTCAGACCGTTACCCTGATTTTATTAGTGTTGGAGATTTCGTGAATACGCGATTATTTATGAGTAATGCCGAGACCGGTGGTACGGTAACGTTTAATGATATATCTACAGGGTCGACAATTACGGATCAAAATGGGATGGGTAGTGTTGTTGGTGATATTGATAATGATGGCGATTTAGATTGGTTTGTCAGCTCTATTGCAAACGGGCAAGTTAATGCAGGAAACCATTTATATATTAACGACGGTGAAGGCACATTCGATAATCAAGCGGAAGAAGCCGGTGTTATCGATGGCGGTTAGGGATGGGGTGTTTGTATTGCTGATTTCGACTTAGATGGTAATTTGGATATTTATCATACCAATGGTTGGGTCTTTGACACCTCCGTATTTAATTGGACAACAGATACCAGTAAATTATTTATGTCACTCGGCAATGGCGTTTTTAATGAAGAAGCTGCGCCACGAGGAATTCAAGATTCAGAACAAGGACGTGAGTGATATGTAATGACTTCGATAAAGACGGCGATGTAGACATTCTGTTACTAACGACTAACGACTAACGACTAACGACTAACGACTAACGACTAACGACTAACGACTAACGAACAAAACTCCGTAATCTACTGGGAAAATATTCAATCAGAAAATAACTCATTGGCTGTTCAGCTTGCAGGCCTTGCGCCAAATACTTCTGCAATCGGTGCGCGTATACACGTAACGACTTCCAGTGGAACGCAAATGCGTGAAGTCTTAGGCGGAGCGTCGTTCACTTCTCAAGTTCCTTATACGCAATACTTTGGATTGTCTAAGGGTACTATGGCAGATCTAATAGAGGTCGAGTGGCTAGATGGTTCGGTTGATTCGTATACCAATGTGCCATCAGGTTATGTGCGCTATCTTCAAGAATAATATTCTGTATGTTAGCACTTACTAAGCTGGCGAGAGTTAATTGGATGAGTAGCACTGTGTTAATCGAGGGTGTAAATAGTGCGTAGTTATTGCGTTCCCGACTATTTACTTCTAAGTTATTTCTACTGTGCCAATAAACCTTAGTTAATAGTTCGGGATTCACTACGCTTGATTAATTGTGTGCAGTTAACAATATGTAGTAAAGAGCACTTAGCCTGTTCAAAATACTCACTCCTCAAGAACAGTATTTAATTTGACTCTGGCTGTTTGGATTTCTCTATCAAGCCACAGACAGTCAGTAAGGCTTTCTCATATTCCTCACTCCATGGTTGAGCACAATTAATCCTAAAACAATGGTTGTACGCATCACTACCTGTAAAGACACTGCCGGGTGCAATGCTGATTTTTTCGGCTAAGGCCAACTCATATAATGTTCCTGTGTGGTAGCACTTTGGTAATTCGATCCATAAAACAAATCCACCTGCTGGCTGCGAACACAAGGTTCCAGCGGGAGCATTGTTAAGTATTAATTCACGTGTACGGTTGACTTGGTTGCTGCACAAGCGTTGAAGCCTTCGTATGTGCCGCGGATAACTTCCTTCTTTAAGGTATTGTGCCAGTGCCAATTGTTCCATTGATGCCGCACCCAGCGATTGAGTGAATTTTAAATAGTTAATCTCTTCATAATATTGCCCTGGGGCTATCCAACCCGTACGAAGCCCTGGCGCTACGGTTTTTGAAAACGAGCTACAATAAATAACCTTGCCGTCCCGATCAAAACTTTTCATTGGCGGTGGGCGATGCCCATCAAATGCGAGATCTCCGTAAATATCATCTTCAATGAGTGGGATATCGTTTTCGTTGAGTATATTAACGATGGCGGCTTTTGTAGCAGGTGATGCACACGACCCTAGTGGGTTGCTGAAGTTGCTAACTAAGATGCAAGCCTTGGCGTTCCAGCGCTTACAGGCGGCCTCTAGCGCGGCTATATCGATACCGTTGTGTGAATCCGCAGGAATCTCAAGTGCTTTTAGCTTTAGCGACTCTACGGCCTGTAATAAGCCGTAGAATGTTGGAGACTCTAACAAAATGATATCCCCAGGTTGCGTCAGCGCCTTAAGGGCGAGTACAACGGCTTCGTGGCAGCCGCTGGTAATGACAATTTCGTCGTGCGATACCTCGCAGCCAATAGATTTCATTTTTTTTGATAGTTCTTGCCGTAAACCTAAGTTACCCGGTGGAAAGGCGTAATTGATCATGGCCTCGGGTTTTAAACGAACGGCTCGGCTCATCGCTTTACGGATATCGTCAAGCGGCAGGAAGTCGTTACCGGGTAGGGCTGCACCTAGTTGAACAAGGTCATCACGTAAGCTTGCATTGATTAAATCCATGACAAGTCGTTGTTTAGCAACGAGGGTGGGGCGGACTTTAAATTTTGCTACGGGAGGCGTTTTGACTTTGTTGCGGCTTTGCTCAGAATAGCGTACAAAAAATCCTGACCGTGGCACGGACTCAATTAAACCTTGGAGCTCTAAGTGTTTTTGCGCTTGCAGAACGGTATTAATGCTAACCCCGAAACGCTCGGCCAATAGGCGAGTTCCTGGGATCTTTTGGCCAGGAATGAATAATTGTGAGTCGATTTGTTTGGATATCTCGGTGGCAACATATTGATAACGTAGCAAGGCGGTATCCTCGAATGGATCTAAACTATCTGTACCCATTAAAAAAGTAAAAAACTGAGTCTGTACCCAAATTGTATACAGGTTAATCTAGCGTTACTAGCACAGATTTTTAGATCACTGCATTATTGGCTAATCGCCATTGAATATAGCCATTGAATATAGCCATTGAATATAGCCATTAAATATAGCCTTTGAATATAATAATAGGAACGACAATGACCACCACCAAATCTCCAGCTGAGCAAATTTCAGCACACCAGGATCCAACCTACCCGAAAGCTTGTTGGTTAAATGGTGAGATAATTCCCGTAAGTGAGGCTCGGCTGTCGGTATTGGATCATGGTGTTCTTTATGGCGATGGCGTATTTGAGGGGATGCGGTTTTATAACGGTCGTATTTTTCAGTTAGTTAAGCATTTAAAGCGATTACGTCAATCCATGCATGCGCTTGAATTGAAGCATAGTTATAGCGACGAGGAGTTATCACTGGCTTTGGAACAATGTATTGCGGCAAGCGGCCTTGAGTCAGGTTATATCCGAATGGTTTTGACTAGAGGTGAAGGTAGTCTTGGTCTAAACCCAAAACTTTGTAAAGGTTTCAGCCTATTCATCTTAGTCGCCGAACTTCAGTTTGTTAGCGAAGAAAAGCAACAGCAGGGTTTGAGTTTAACGACAGTTTCGACAAAACGGATGGTGGGTTCGGGTATTGATACTCGGATTAAGAGTTTAAATTACCTGCATTCAATCGCGGCGAAAATTGAAGCGAATCATGCGGGTACAGACGATGGTCTCTTGCTTAACCAACATGGCCTTGTGGCGGAATGTAGTGCCGCAAATATTTTCATTGTATCGAATGGGCGCCTAATAACGCCGCCATGTTCGGATGGCGCACTCGAAGGGATCACGCGTGCCGTAGTTATCGGGGTAGCTCAATCACTCGGTGTACAAGTTAGTGAGCAGTCGCTTACACCGTGGGATATCTACAATTCGGATGAGTGTTTTATAACGGGTAGTGCAGCTCGTCTACTTAAGATACGTAGCCTCGATGGCCGCGCAATAGGAAAAACTAAGATGCCTGTGTTTGAGCAGTTATGGCAAGGTTTTATGGCATCCATTGCTCACGAATGTAGCTAGAAAAGAGTGCGGCCAGTATTTTTTTATGGCGTTAACAACGCGCAGAGCTATTTAGCTTAGTAGCTACTAAGCGAATGTTGCGTTGGTTAAGGATATTGAGCTAGGCCTAAGGCTTAGCTTTTAAGGGGATTTCTTTAATTAAGTGTGGCTTGATATTATCGATAGGCGACTTTAAGGCCTGTATCGATACCGTCAATTGACGCGTAAAGTTATCTTAGTTTTTAAGTACAAAAAGGGTGAATGTTATGGAGTTTTTTCCACTTGTTGGATTTGCAGTAATGATGACGCTTAGTCCGGGCCCGAATACCGCTTTGGTAATGGCATCGGCTATGAACCGCGGGTTAAAGGCTAGTTTGCCTCTGTGCGCAGGTATCTGTGTTGGCTTTCCATTAATGATCTTTATTATGGGTTTGTTTATGGAGCCGTTACTGGGCTGGTTGCCGCAATTAAAGCAAATATTGAATGTGGTTTTTGTCATAGTGTTGTTGGCTTTAGTGTATAGCGTAATTCGTGACGACACTCAGGTAGACAGTTCCAGGGTAGAGGGTTTTCAGGTTAAGGGTTCTCGGGTTGAAGCTTCGATTGCAGAATCAAGTCGCCGCAGTAAAGAGAATACAAAGAGCTTTATTGTAGCCTTCGTGTTTCAGTGGTTAAACCCAAAGGCTTGGCTTACAGCAATAAGTGTATACGGAGTATTTTCTGGCTTTGCGCTTGGTGAGTTGTCATCTGCGTTAACGATTGCCTTGGTTTTTGTTGTCGTTACTATTCCATGCGTTGGCGCTTGGTTGTTAGTTGGAAGCGTTATTAATGGTTTCGCATTGAGTCGAAAGCGCCGAAAGGTCTTAAATTACGTTTTTGCGTCGATAATGTTGGTGGCCGTAGCGGTAAACTTTTCGGAATTGACTCCAGAGTTTAGTTCGGAAATCACAATTTCAGATAATTAACATATCTAAGGTTTCATTGTTATTTAAGTGGCTGAGCCGCAGTTGTGCGGTTTGGCCTATTAAATATAATAAAGCGCCTTAACACTCGCCTTTGTCCAATCTATTATCGGCTTAGCTAGGCATAACATGCGCTATTCTGGTGCCATCGGTCGTTGATGTGTAGTGATTCAGTACGCTAAATTTTCCGAATATCGCGTCGTGTTTAGCTCTGTCAGAGCTTCCTAACCCTGCAGCGCCCAGGCTCTATCAGCTACTTTCAAGCCATTACCATTACCATTCGCATGACCACCGTAGTTATTAAACTTATCACTATAGGGTCGTATTTTTCAATCAACTAATAAAATCTATTTTGCCGTAGCTTGGGTTTGGATAAGTATAGAAGCCGCTTGAAGTTGACCGGCCAAATAGATTTTTTTCGATATAGTTGGTTTTTAAGAATGTTGATATTCTGAGCATAAATTCATCATTATAGGTAGATCCGAAATAACAGGTCACCTCATGGAAGTGATCAATCCCTATTTGATCAATTATTCCCAACGGACCAATGTTGCAGTTAGTTGTTATCATCCAGCACTTATCTATATCTTCGATACTGGCGCATTTTTGCGCTAATAAATTACACGCATGAAAAAGTATCGGACGAATTAGTCTAATAATAACCAGATTGAACCGATGCTTTTTTAAAACTGTAGGGTGAATATCAAATGATTTAATAATACTAATGAGAGATGAGGTTGTTTTTCCATCCACATCATCAGAAAAAATCAGCTCCGCCACGTAAAGGTTTTCCACAAAAGACGATGGTACGCAAATGGCATATATAGACTGTGATCCAAGGTTTTCTGCGTACTTTTTGACATCAATATCGGCACTAGTACCGACCATAATCGCCTTTGGAGCAAGATGCTTACGGATATGTCGTTTTAAGTTTTCATTATCACCTTCATGAACTGTGACTGAGTCAAAAACTACGTCGGCACTATGAAACTGTGTTTCTAATAGAGAGTTAAAGCAAATATTACGATCATTAGTTGATGTTAAGCCGCTAGAGAGACTGTCTATTTCAGCTTCTAGTTTCGATAATGTTTCTTTGTTTTCACAGTAGACCTGTATTTTATGGCCGGCAGATTGAGCTCGCTGAATAATGTTTGCACGAAATTTTATCGACGGCATTGGCTTGCTATGTTCTAGAAAGACTAGAGACTTAGGTTCGTATTGGTAGGCTGTTTCATCTTTGCAAAATGCGTCTAGGCTAAATTCTGGCGCAGGGTATGTGTAAAAACCCTCGCCTTCGTTGGCACCGTATAAGTTACGATCAATGAAATTGTTCTTTATGTATATTGCTTTTCTGTTGGGTGTATCACTTTCAGACAACGCGCCTTTGTATAAGGTATTCATGCCTATGGAGTCTAATATTCCAAATGGGCCTATTTTCATCCCTGTAGTGTGCATCCATAATCTATCTATATCTTTAAAGTCGGCCGCGCCATCTAATAGACAATCCCAAGCGGCTGTCAAATGAGGTACGAGCAGACTGTTTAATATCATCCCGGGAACTTCGGTATGTATACTGACTGGTACCATACCAATGGTTTTACTAAATCGAGTAAGGGTATCGATCAACTCTTCCTTGCTATTAGTATGTCCCATCACTTCTACCAGATTGGGTCGCCAGACGCCGGTTAAAAAGTGTAAAAATAAAAAATTCTCTGGATGCTTGCAACTAACGGCAATATCACTAGGTGCAAGTTGCGATGAGTTACTTGTTAGAATAGTACTGGGGTGTACGAGCGCAGATACTTGTGCGAAAAATTGCCTTTTGAGTTCTAAGTCCTCTGGGATTGACTCACTTACGAAATCTACACCATTTGTTGCAATAGCCAATTCACTGGTATAACTAAGGCGACTGAAGGCCTCATTAATTTCATTCTCGCTTGCGTTGCGCTCAGTTCGAAAGTGTTCAGAGTACTTTCTATGCTTAGCCTTGCAATCTGTGAGGCTAGATTCAATAGGGTCGTAAACTACAGTCCTGTAACCATGAAACGCACATTGCCAAGCGATTTTAGAGCCGAGAGTTCCTGCACCAGCAATAAGAAGTTTATTAAAGGTAATTGGTTTATTAGTTTTCATTTGATGATCTACGGCCAAATAGTCACAGGCTGTTATGGGTGTGACTCAATGTGAAAGACGGGTTTACGAGGTATCTTAGCGAAATAGTTATATGACATCAAACCAATATAGCTAAAATGACTAGACCTTCGGTATTACACGTCATCGGTGTTTTGCTCTGCGAAAGTATTTTCGTAGCGTAAACTACGAGAACAGGGAAGCTTGAGGGTTTACTTGGTTCGGTGACCGCGAGTTTTATCAGTGTTGTCTACATCATTCTATCTGTACTTAACCATTCGGTAGTAAGTAGCGCTGTAAGTCGAAGAAATACGCTTTTACGTGATAGTAAATAAACGAGAAGCCGAGATTTAAACATACGATGCATCAATTTTAGTTTTATTAAAATTGCACTTTCGCTATTTTTTTGAGTAGATAACGCTCTCTGTTTCCCCGTCTATTCCTTGTGAATAAGTTTACTTTGCCTACCTGCAGTCTATGAATGATTGCCCGATGTTACTGTAGTGTGGTGCAAAGCTTTGGCTCAGATTCGCACGAGAGTACGTTTATACGTATTTGTGATGGTGAAGATCAACCTAATCAATAGACGGCTGCGGTGAGAGCAATAAGTGAATATTCTGATGAGCTTCTTTGAAAAATATAATTGAAGCGCTAGATTGGAGTGCCAGGTTGCAAGAATATGTATAAAGGCTTTACTTTCTGTTGTTTTGGCCGAAGTGCACATATTAGAAAAGGTGCAGCTTAGCGTTTGGCTTAGATAGTTTTTAGCTAAGCCGTGTTTTGGCACCAAACGTGAAAGATAACTTAGTATCGTTAGATTGATTTTTTCGTAAAGAGGCTAGGTTAAGCATGAGGAATTTATCTCCATCACTACAAGGCATTCTACTGATGAGCGTATTTAGCTCTTCAGTGGTATTGGCCGAAAGTGATTTAGACTTCCATGATGAACTCGCTAGCCCTCAGAATTTTTCGCAAGGTAATATAGCTCTCATAACGCAAACAGGTGAGTTTCAAGAGATCGCTGTACAGCAACGTGGCTTTCAAAACCAGGTTGAAAGCCTTCAGCTTGGCGAGCAAAATGTTTTAGAGTTGCAGCAGATGGGCAGTGATCAGGTACTGATTAACCATCAAGAAGGTCGCGAAAATATCGTTAATGTAAGCCAAAATGGTCAAGGTAATCAGTTGCTTAGCGAACAACTTGGCAATTACAACCGTATTGATGTCGCACAAGACGGCGCCGATATCTATACTAATGTGACTCAACATGGCGATCACAATCTTGTTGAGTTAGAGCAAATGGGCCAAGGCCTACGTAGCCAGGTTATTCAAGATGGCGACAATCAGGTCGCGCGTGTTATACAGGGCTATTAAGCCGAATCAAATTTTCCCTCTCAAGCTTTACCCTCCGTTCGATAGCACTTCTTTAATATTACTAAGGTCTGTTTGTAAGATTTAGTCCTATTTGGGTTAGCGTCTAATACTTTGATAATTAGTAACGCTATGTAAGTCAGGTATTCAACCGTTCCTCATTTGTGCTTCTTTTCTACTATCTACGTTGGAATTGGCATGTCGTGTAAGCATCCATATTACCGTGAATGGTTTGTTAGGAGAGCTTCATGTGCCAATTGAGGTCAATGTCTTAAAGTGACATTTACTGGCGTTATTGGTTGTAATTAGTTACATATGTTGTTGTAGACGCCATATTCAGGCTGTGCAGTCAAATATCGTGAATTGGCTCATAGTACTATGTCTACCGCGTCACAAATTCTCTTTTGTTTTTAAAATAAAAACCTTATGCCCTTATAACTTTTTTAATTCGAAGCACGTATAGATTTATCGGGCTTTATATTTCTTTCATCTTAAAACTTGGTTGGCATATACCTTGGAACGCTATGTGCTCTTAACCTTACTGTAAACGCGAAAAAGGATTGCCCTACAAAGATTTAAGGAAGCACATTTTCGCACATAAATTTTTTACTTATATAAGGTTGAAAAAATGAACATTACAAAAATTCTAACTGCTTCCGCTGTTTGTGTTCTTCTTAGCTCTGTTGCTCATGCAGCCTCTACTCGTGACAGCGCTGTAATTGACCAAGTTGGTAATGAGAATGACGCCTTTGTACGTCAGAACGGTACTGAAAACGCTATTCAAATAAATCAAATTGGGGACCATAACAGTAATAACTCTTCACAAGATGGTGTGCGCGGCCAAGCGAATATTTTACAGGTTGGTAGCCGCAATGATGCCGGTAGCTATCAAGGCGGTATAGACAACGAATTAAATATCAATCAAAACGGTAATCGTAACTACACCGATGTAGGTCAAAGTGGCGGCTCAGAAAACATACAAAAAGTTACTCAAAACGGTAATTTCAATCGGGTAGAGGGGGACCAAACTGGGACGCGTAGTACTGTAGATACTCTTCAAAATGGTGATGGTAACGGATCACGTGTTTTCCAAAGCGGCACAGAAGACAAGTTTGTAAGTGTACAAAGTGGTGATGGTAACTTTGTTCATGCGGATCAAGCTGGCCGCGGAAGTGAATTTGAAGTGGAGCAGACGGGCGACAATAACCATGCTGGGGGTACGCAAGAAGGCACAGGTCAGGTTGCCAATATCGAACAAAACGGTAGTGATAACTGGTCAGATACGTTCCAAGAAGGTCAAGATAATGTTTTAAGCTCAGTACAAAACGGATCGGGAAACTACGATTTCATTTCACAACATGGCATGGCGAATACAGCGGGTATCTTGCAAAACGGTATGGATAACGCCGCAACAATTTGTCAAGACGGCACAGAGAACGTTGCCTTAATTACCCAAGCGGGAAACGGCAATCGAGCCGATATATTGCAAGGCTTCTAAGCAGCCTTTAGTTACTCTCAAGGTTGAAATATTGGTTTGACAATAAGTGAAAATTTCTAGATCGAATCCGAAGGGAATTTTCTCTCGGATTCAAACCCTCAACTCAAAACACCAATAGAAAATTAAGGGAAATTATGAGAGCGATAATTTACAGCCTTTGTTTACTCATTAGCCTTTCGGTAAGTGTTAAAGCTCACGCGCAAGATATGGCTTTAGGTGGTTTGCTGGTGAATAAAACGATTACATGGTTTGGTCAGGATTTCTTTGCCTATTTTTCCCGTGAATGGCGCAATCAAAGTATTAGCTCAAGGAAAAACTTACTTATAGAGGAAGAGCCTTCCGCAAAAAGTGGTACAGCTATCCGAATCTATTATGAAAATCGATTGGTTTACAGTACGTCGATTACAGGAACTCGCAGTAGCTCACGAAAAAGAGGCGAGCAAGCGGTTTCACAAGTTATCGCACAGTTACAAAATGTTGATATTTCATTGGCATCCAACGAAGTCGGAGATCTTGCTGGCGATGAGATCTAAATAGTACGAATATCAGAAGTACTCAAAAATCAACGATCGAAAACCTATTAAAAAGAGACTAGCGCTATGAATACCATTAAAAATAACATACTAGGCTTAATGTTTTTTAGCGGTATTTTAATGTGTAGTCCTGCGGTGTTGTCATCAAGTTTAGTATATACACCCACTAACCCGTCTTTTGGTGGCAGTGCTCTCAATGGTTCAATCTTATTGAATAGCGCCAACGCGCAAAATACTATTAAAGACCCCGACTTAGAAGAGGAGGAAGAAACAGCACTCGACGAATTTAATGATCGTTTACAACGTTCGTTACTAAGCCGTTTAACGAGTTCAATTGCAGGTAATTTCGTTGATGCCGATGGTTCTCTAATTCCAGGGCAAACAACAACAGAAGATTTTATAATTGACGTTATCGACGAAGGTGATGGTTCAGTTCGCGTAACAACTACCGATAGAAATACTGGTGACTCAACAACCTTTATTGTTGAGTCGCAGGAGTTTTAGTATGAAACCTTCAGTCAAGTTGCCAGTCAAACTTCTAATTAAGATCGTCGTTCTCGGGCTAGTAAGTTATCTACTTTCAGCATGTTCAAGTATCCCAGGTTCTGATCATATACTTGGCCCGGAACTCACGCGAGATGATTGGGATAAACCATCAGAAGTCTATAATGATCTAATCAGTTTGCCTTCAACCAGAGGGAAAATTGTTGCCTCTGTGTATAATTTTCGTGATTTAACGGGACAATACAAACCGTCTCCATCTAGTAGCTTTTCAACCGCAGTATCACAAGGCTCGGCGTCTATGTTGGTGAAAGCTATAAAGGATTCACAGTGGTTTGCGCCACTCGAGCGTGAAGGTCTGCAAGATCTATTAACCGAGCGAAAGATTATTCGTGCGGCGATCAAAAACTCAAAATCACCACAAGACGTGCCCCCGCTATTGGGCGCCAACATATTATTCGAAGGCGGAATCATAGCGTACGAAACCAATATGAAAACTGGTGGTGCCGGCGCCAAATACTTTGGTGTGGGTATTTCGGAGCAATACCGTGTCGATCAAGTTACAGTTAACCTAAGAGTGGTTGACGTGAATAGCGGCCGAGTTATTAACAGCGTGAATGTTTCACGTTCGATCTTGTCTCGTCAGGTTCAAACTGGGGCATTTAGGTTTGTGCGTTTCAAACGATTACTTGAAATTGAAGCCGGTTATACACGAAACGAGCCGGTTCAATTGTGTTTAACCGAAGCCATACAAGAAGCGGTTCTTCGTGTGATCGTCGATGGTGTGGCCGATAGAAGTTGGTCTTTAGCGAACATCGCTGACCTAAATAATCCAATTATTGAAAAGTATGGCGACAGTTTGAAATTAGCAAAGCTCATACCAAAGACAATACCCAAACAAGTGCAAAAGCAAGCAACAGCTACGCAACGTGATGGAATATCTAAGCCTGCTGTCATCGTAAAAAACACCAAATCTGATAGTATCTCAAGTGGGAAATCATCGTTGAAAGTCCCTGCTGCTGCTGCTAATAATAATAACAATATAGGTGTCGCGAATAGCGCAATTTTTTCCAGCAATAGAGTCACAGAGATTTCTAGAGATAGTACAAAAAAAATAACACCCGTCATAAATGCAAAAAGTCAGGTAGATGAATCTAATATGCTGGAGCATAGCGTATTTGAAATGCCTGACGGTGTATGGGGAATACGCTTAATGAGCTCATACTCTGCTATGGATGTGCTAAATTATGTTCGTGAGAAAAAATTACGTCGTGACATGATTGAATACATTCATCTAGAAGCGCAAGGAAAGGACAGTTTCGCAATAATCTACGGTAAGTTCCACGATAAAACTCGCGCACTTAAAGCCATAGAATCTTTACCGCCAAAGCTTAGAATATACGAGCCGGCTATGCGATCGTTGGTGAAGGCTTAATTCGAATCGCGTTAATTGCGGCGTTAGAATTCTATGACCACGAATCAGTATATTACTTTCCTATATTGATTAAAATATTTTTTCGTATATGTCGTTCTCTTAACTGCACAGACTATTTTACTCAATTATTTCTGACGTATTCTACAGGTGAATTAATCGACCGATTTATTTTGCGGAATATATTTACGAAAAAAAGGGTTCGCTTCGTTGTAATAAGTCTTTAATTCTAAGTTATTCGTTGTCACTTAAATACAAAATTTAGGGGCCATTTTTAATGTGGAATTGAATATCCGGTATATCTATTATGCTATGTGAGTCACAAAGTATCTATAGCCTAATCAATGTAACTATAACCTAATCAAAGTAACTACCTGACTTGGTCTCTACGTCAAGTGCGCTGTTATACCATTTGTTTTGTGTTTGACCTCGCTGTATTTAGCTGCGCTGTATTTAACTACGCTGTTGTTGACTGTACATTAAGTGCCAAAGCGTTAGTCCCCTAATTTATACTTACATAAAGTATTAGAGGGCTAGTGGTGTTTTTCTCAAATTCTTCGTTTTGTTGTATAGTTGGCGGTGTGCTCGTTAGGGGCGAATGTGTTCTAGGGGAAGTCCACGGTTACTTTTTTTAATTCTTCAGTGAGTGCCAGTTCCGTAGTGCAGAATGAATTATTTTGGCTGTAGGCAACTATTGATGCATCGCTTTTAGTAAAAAATCTTTAATGATTTTCGCATTTTCAGCTGTTATGGTCGAAAATATACCTCTCACGTCCATTGGTAGGTGCTCCATTGGATCGCCGTTTACTTGAAAAACATAGTGATCAAAGATGTCTTTCCATGCACGGCGTTCAGCGACAGGAAGGTCTCTAATTGTTAAAACGCTATATATCAGACTATTTAAGGGCGAGTCCATGAATGCTTCTTCGTTGCGCCACCAATAATTGACTAGCACATTAATGTTGTCTAGCCCCTCAACATGGTGCCACCACACGCTAGGGATATAAATGGCATCACCTGCTTCTAATTCAGCCACAAGAGCATTTTCTAGCGCTTTTTTGAATAATGGGTATTTAACGAAGTCTGGCTTGTGAAAATCTACCAAACTCAACGATTGGCCGGCTGGCGTGAAATCCAAGGGACCTATATATAAATTCTTGACCTGATCAGTTGGGAATAATGTAAACCGACGTTTTCCGCTTACAACACAGGCAATATTTCGCGGGATGTCGTAATGGGCCGCAATTCTAGTTTTATTCCCGATCCAAATTTTTGGTACAACTTTTTTATCAACAAGAGAGATGTTGTTGTCTTGGCTAAATCCAGGTAGGTAGTCGAATGAAGGCAATGACCCAGCATAGAATGAGGGCGGTCGTTCATCATTTTGATATCGAAGTAATTCGTCAAGCAGGGATAAAAAGGGTGCTCTTCTACCTTTGAAATTAAATCCTTTTAGATCGTCAGTGTAATAGAATCTACCTTCTATTTCGGGTTGTCCAACAAAAAATTGACAATGGGTATTGGCGGTGAATTTTTTAAGATACGGAATAATCCCCTCTTGAGTACGAGAGGCTTTAACCGCAGGCCAATGTTCAACAAGGCCTTTAAGGAGGGCCGGTTGGTTTGAAGGTAATATTTCATTCTGAAATGTCTCTGCAGTGACATTTTCCCAAACTTTAATTCCCTTCACACAACACTCCGACTAGACGGACAAAAAACATATAGCTTGAATTCCATAATTTGAATAACACGGATTTAAGGGCTGCTGGGCTGGTAGGTTGTATTTAGGCTTTCGGGCATCATATTGAAGGATAACGTTAGTCTATTGGGCGTCTTATTGTTGGTGTAACCGTGGCGCAGCTGCGAGGGCCAAAAAAGGCAGTCTCCGGTTTGAACCGATACAGCTACTTCTTGGTGGTGGTACTTCAAGCCATGTTGGTTTAGGGACGTGTCGGGTTCGTCATATAATTCGGCATGGAGTGAGTCAGTTGTAAGAGGATGAAAAAAATCAATCTCGGTATTATTGTCGGCCTCCAGGTAGATAGTTCCACTTAGTAAGCTATTGGCGTGACTATGTTTACGCTGGGAACCGCCGACCTGACATAAGTTAAACCATGCATTGGTTATTTTCATGGGACCAGATTTGTTGTAATTTAGCAAATCTTGATAGGCGAACGTTCCAGCCTTCTCAATTTTTAGCCGCAGCCAATTTAATTCAGAGTACAGATCGAATACATTTTCAAATGAATGGTAGTGCGTTAGATTTTGCACTGTATCGTCATTTTTTAGATTGGCATAAAAAAATCTCTTGGCGTCCTCGAGATCATCTAGATGTATCTTTATGAGTGGGGACGCAAATAGCCCCATCGAGCTCCACTTCATGCCGCAGCTATAACGGTTTTGTTTTTACGGTCAATTAGCGTGTAAGTATGCCCCATTGACGCGATCATGATATATATTAGCTTTAGGTAATTTTTGTTATGAAGTGTATATGTTTCTTCTTTATCTAAGGACTCAAGTTTTTCTTCATCGATAGTGTAGATACCCTGAACCGTAAGGGCTTCTTTGTTCGCTAAGGTTATGTTGAGCGATACCGACTTCATGAGTTGGTGTTCAAGTAGGCATTGAATAAAAGTGTTTGTGTCGATCTCACTCTCATGGATTTCGGATAATATACTTTTCGCCTGCTCTAAGAATGCTGTTTCTTTCCCTTCGTCATCAAAAATACGCGCGCCACCAGTTCGAGAAATACACGGGCTGTCAGTATCGATACAGATAACCTTTTCATTGCCGTTGGATTCATCTGTTCCAATCGAAAAAGGCTGCCTCATGATGTTGAGTGGTGTGTACACCCCTGACCATTGTCCATTCTCCCAAAATAAATTTTCACCTTCTTCAATGCCAAAAATGGCTACAGCGAGGAATCGCCCGGTGTCTGAATTTTTAATAAATGCTATTGGATATTGAACGGATAACTTTAAAAACTCACTTATTACTACGGGTATCATCCGTTCACGTGCCGCTAATTGCTCAATTTTTTTTGTGTCAATATTGATATTACGGTGAGTTGAATTGTTCAACATTATTGGATTTGACATAGTATAAGTGGTTCCTGTAATTCGACTCAGATGTATAGATGTATAGATGTATAGATGTATAGATGGTTATATTATATGTACGCTACCGTTAAACGGTTTGTAAACCAAATTCGTGTATTTTTCTTAGCAGATCTCTATTTTTAGGTAACATCTTTGTTGTTTGGTCGATTAGATTTCTATTTTTTATGAAATTCTCTTTGGCTAGTTTTTCATTTAGCATCGAGTGCTGAAGGTATTGCTCTTCTGTTTTAAATCCCATTCCATATAGTACGTACTGATAGCTCGCAGCGGGGAACACTTCGTTATTACTTGTGAAGTCCATGTTGCTCGGCGATCGGTAACGCCAAAGCTCCATTAGCTCTTGCAGGGAATCGGGTATCGTTGAGGGGTCGCGGTTGTCAATCCAAAATTGATTATCTGTTCGTTTGCTAAGAATGTAATGTAATTTCAAAAAATCTATGATTCTTGCCCAGCGGTATGTGAAAGTCTCATTAAAGCGTTTTGCAGTAATGTCCATTACATCTCGACATAGTGGAAGCTGTTCGGCGATCATAGCGGCCGACATTTCTACGAGTACTAGGGCCGAGGCCTCAAGTGGCTCTAGAAACCCTGCGGACAAGCCAACTGCAACACAGTTGTTTTTCCAGAACTGTTTCCTATGACCCGACTTAATCGGTATCTTTTTAATACTTAAACTGTCAAAACTAGGGCCGACGTACTCTCTTAACTTTTGCACGGCCTGTTCTTCTGTTGTGTATTTTGTTGAAAATACATGGCCAATGCCACGGCGTTGAATTAAACCGATGTCCCATATCCAGCCTGCTTCAGTAGCGGTAGATATCGTATGCGACGCAATAGGCGACTCTTCTGACTCATAAGGTAATTGTACAGCGAGTGCTGAATCAATAAACAATACATCGCTACAATCTACAAAAGGAACTTCTAGATGTTTCCCGAGCAGAAGTGATGAAAAGCCCGTGCAATCGACAAATAACTCGCCGTGAATGTCACCGTTTTCTTTAGTCGTAACAGAAGAAATGTCTCCGTTTTCAGCTGAGTTCACTTGTATGACATCATCAATTACATGGTGTATGCCAAGTTTTTCCGTGCAATGTTTTTTTAGAAATGAAGAGAATTTACCGGCGTTAAGGTGGTAGGCGTAACTTGCTACCGAAGAGTATTCAGGTGTTGTAATCATTTTGGGCGCTAAGCCCTGTTCGCAGATATCTTCCTGGAAGCATACAGCTTCGGAAAAAGATTTTCCGGTGGTTTGGTTTTGCCAAAAAGGTGCTAAGTCGCACTTTGAAAACCCCTGAGGGATCATTAGAGGATGATAGTAAAAATCATTTTTTTCGCCTGTCACCCAACGGGAAAATTTTGCGCCTTGCTTAAAGGAGGCATCACATTCGCGTATAAAGTCAGTTTCCTTTATGCCCAGAGCCATAAGCGTATTGCGCATAGTCGGCCAAGTACCTTCGCCCACACCAATAGGGGGGATTCCTGGAGATTCAACTAAGGTAACTTGGATTCTTTGTTCGCCATGTGTGTTGTGGTGAGCGGCTATTCTTCCAGCTGTTATCCAGCCAGCTGTGCCTCCACCGACGATAACTACAGATTTGGTAGGTTTGTTCATCTATCGCCCTTACTATTTTATCTGTAAAAATTATTATGTTTGTTGGAGTAAACAATAGTTGTAATTTGTTTGCATGCAACTTATACCAAAAAAGACCGCTAAGTCATTAGGCGGTCAAACAGAGGAGCAGAAATGTATTGGTATTTAGAGCTACCGAAGGGCCGATTAAGCCCCAGGCGGCTTATTGATGAGGTCCAATGGTTCGGATATCGCCATTGAACCCCACCTTATTACTAGATTACTAGATTACTAGATTACTAGATTACTAGAAGCTTGCACGAACACCTACCAAGAAGCGGCGACCACTATCATCAGCACTCAAGAATTGGTTGTCGTAACGACCATGCTTAAGAACGATTTCTTCAGTCAAATTTATGCCTTCAACAAACGCAGTAATATTATCTGTGATGTCAAAACTCGCACTAAGATCCCACTGTGAATAGGTTTCAACAAACTGAGGCTCACCGGCACCAGAAGCTTGAGTTAAGCTCTGAAGGAACTCATCGCGCCAGTTGTAGGCTAAACGAACCGACAAACGATCTGTCTCGTAGAAGCCAACTAGGTTTGCCGAGTCACTGATACCAGGAACTGCGAAGGTTTGAGTCAAATCATTAACATCAAAATCTGCGTCACTGTTTACCATGGTGTAGTTAGCTTGGAAACCAAGACCCATGTCAAGAGTGTGCTGAACAGCAAGTTCGATACCATCGATTTTCACATCAGGTCCGTTTGTAGGAAGCGCTACTTGGAATACTGCGGGTCCTTTTGGTCCACCATCTACGAACAATCCTGCGTCGTTTTGTAGAGGTACTTCGATTGCATTACCAGAGGAGTCAAAAAAGGTCGTTGCCTGAGCACCATTAACAATAAAGTTAGACACGTTTTTCTGGAAATAACCAAAAGACGCGTAACTAGAGTCGCCAAAGTAATACTCGAACGATAAATCTACGTTATCTGAAAGGAATGGTTTAAGCGCGGGGTTACCTGAACTAGCGGTCAAGATACTTGGTCGCGTAGTGCCAATGTTCGTCGCTGGAGCCAATTGTCTTAACGTTGGACGCGTGAGGGTTTTACCTGCAGCAAAACGCGCAACGATACTATCAGTAATGTCTAACTTAGCAGAGAAGTTGGGTAGTAGTGCTTCGTTGCTGGTATCAGCTTCAACCGCTGATGGCGCTCGAGTTACAGCACTAAATTGAGTTTGGTCAGCTCCCAAAACCTCAATAGATTCTAGAGGTACGTCAGTTCCGCTAACAGTAACATCGGTGGACTCCATACGTACGCCAGCAGTAGATGTTAAAGCCATACCGCCAATTTCGCCTGCGAAATCAAGTTCTAGATAGGCAAAACTTACTGTTTCTTCAACAGAAATTGAAGATCCAGTCTTAACGGCATCGTGATCAATACCGGTTTGCTGAGTAAACAAATCAAATATTGCTTCTCCGTCACGCGCGTATAACCACTGAGTCGGCATACGAGTTCCGCCGGCGACACTTAAGTCACCTAGGAAATCACTGCCGGCGTCGAATACTGAAAACGCACTATCTGGAATATCGAAAGCCGTTATACCGGCGCCAGTAACGTCACCCGTTTCAAGGTAGCCAACCACTGTCGCATGAACATTTGAGGTTGTATTGTCCCAACCCTCGATGTCGCGAGTTTCAGTCGTGGTTCCTGCGCCAAACTTGGCTTTAACGATACCGCTATCGGCGCCTTCGTCCCAAACACCACCAATTTTAAATTCGGTAACGTCATCCTTAACGGCAAGTCCTGTTGATTCACCGCCGCGAATTGATACGTGGGCTCTTGGGTTTGATGGATCTAGGTAGTTGCCTGCAGCGTGAGTAGTCGGATCACCGATTGAGTCGATGAAATTATTAGTGTTTGGAATACCGTCGGTATCGTCACCTTCTACATCGGGTACCGCGTCTTCAAAACCGAAGACTCGGGGAAGGTCAGACCCGTCGGCTACGTAAGAAGAGCCTCGTAGGTAACCCAATACCATGTTGTTGTTGTTGCCATTGTTTGATTCACGCTCAGACTCTGAGCGCCAAAGGTCAACATCAAGAGTCAAATTATCATTAACGGTAATGTCGAAGTTAAGACCGGCAGATATTGTTTCAGTAAGGCGATCTGAGGTTTTAGCATGTACGTCTGTTGCTTGGTTGGTATTCCCTTGATCGAAACTTAGGACGGTTCCGTTGGAATCTACAGTTGCGTTGTTAAAGTTACCGGGGCCAAACCAGAAGCCCATTGATGTCGCTTCACCCTCGATATCAAAATCTGAGTAAAGTAGATCACCTGTAATGGTAAGTGCATCCGAAGGTGCAAACTGAACAACCGCTGTAGCGTTAGTACGTGTACGCTCTTCAAACAATACGCGTTGGTCAAAGTTTTGAGGCGCTAGTATCGCACCTGAATGGCCGCTGGCGTAGCCGGAGTCAGGAATGCCGGAAGCAGGTTGCCATTGGTTAGTTTGAGCTTGGTCAATGCGAGTACTACGCTCAGAATTTGAAACGGCTAAAAGTACACCAATTGTGTCATCGGCAAATGTATTACTAAAAAGGGCAGAAACTTGTGGCGATGTTTCTCCGCTCTTATCTTCATAGTTGGCTTTAATACTACCGGCAATTTTTAGTCCGGGATTATCTAAAGGTCGGCCAGTTTTAATATTGACAGTCGCGCCAACACCACCAGAAGGCAAGGTAGCTACTGAAGTTTT
The DNA here is from genome assembly GCA_047638775.1 of Flavobacteriales bacterium. GTDB lineage: Bacteria > Pseudomonadota > Gammaproteobacteria > Pseudomonadales > Cellvibrionaceae > Agaribacterium. The sequence continues at coordinate 17,708 of JBLIMQ010000002.1, read as the reverse complement.
GTGAACCTCTAAGCCTGTTACCATTTCTGACGCAATGGTATCAAAAGAGAAACCGCGAGTTTCTTGTTCAGATGCTAAGCGTCGACCGTTAACAACAACAGCGTTGAATGCGGGCCCCAAACCACGAACGGTAATAAATTGACCTTCACCACCGGTGCGGTCAATCGATACGCCGGTAATTCTTTGTAGAGATTCAGCTAAGTTAGTGTCGGGAAACTTGCCGATGTCTTCTGCTGAAATGGCATCAACAACGCCACCTGACTCACGTTTAATATCCATAGAGCGCTGTAGGCTACCGCGAATTCCGGTAATAACAACTTCTTCAGTTGGTGGTGATTCTTGCGCCATAGTTTGTGTGGCGATCAAGGTTGAAATTACGCCGGCTATTGCAATTGAAAGTTCTGTTTTTTTATTATGCATTAAATCGTTTTCCCCAAGGGATGGACCAGTAGCTATTGAGAGCTGACCTGCTTCCCCGATCTTTACCCGTAAATCTGTGTTATCCAATAAAAGTCGTAGGGCTTCTTCTATTGAATGTTCACCGGATAAAGCATTCGCGGATGTTTTCATTGCTGCGTCAAATGAAAATATCAACGTAATGTTAGCCTGTTTGGCAAACTCGGTAAGCGATTTGTCAGCTCGTTGCTGAGGTATGTCAAAAGCAATAACACTGTCGCGCACAGGTTGTGCCTGTGCTATCGACGTTGTCAAAGCCACACTAAACGCTAAAGTTTTAAGCGTAAATGTGTTTACCTCAGCAGCAAACATTATGCTTGCGTACTGTATTGACGACTGAGCTCGAATTTTCCGCCATCGTTGGGAATAAATTTCATCCGTTTCATCACATTAGGTTAGTTTGAAGATCAGTTTTTACTCGATCTTACTTATTATTATTGTATTGTGTGAATGCTTCTCTGAAAAAACTATAGCGGCTTATCAAAAAAAGCATAAGGGCATAAAAATGTAAAAACATAGTACATTAATTTTTGTGTTACGTGCAGATTGTTGTCGTTAAAAAGCGTTGCTTGGCAGGAAGGTATTCACCTTTCCACAAAACGTTGATTAAACTTTCAAAAAGAGGGGAGAGTTTACGAGGCGCGCCCAAAGGATAGTCCCTTGGGCGAAGTGGCAGGTCTAAATTTTATATGGAGTGAAGTTGTACAATGTTTCCGCTGGTTTTATCAGAATCGATGTTGAAGTTTTCTTTTAAAGCAATAAGTAGTCCGCTGACATCGCCAGCTTTAAACATCCCCGCAATTCGCACTGATTTTATATTCTCATCTTGCACGTGGAATTTAACGTCAGTATAGCGGCCTATTTCTAGTAGCGCCTCTTCTAAGGTTTCACCGCTAAAAACAATATTACCTTGGCGCCAACTTAAGCTGGCCTCAATGTCGATAGTGTTTATTTTATCTACTTGTTTGTTGCCGCCATCTAGAATGATTTTTTCACCTTTCGAAACCGCCAGTGAGGCCGCAGGTAACGCTAGTGGAGCGATATTTTCGAATACGTCGTTATCTCCTGTTTCCGCAACCAAAACTTTTCCGTCAGTAACGATAAGCTCTACTTTTTTATCGTCAGTTAATTGCACGTTAAAGGCTGTGCCAACAGCTTGCACCACTTTTTGGCCGGCCATTACGCTAAGGGGGCGAGCTTTATCGTGCGACACTTTAATATGAATCTCGCCACGTAAAAGGTAAAGCAAGCGTGAATCATCGTTATAGCCGACTTTAACCAGCGTGTCGGTATTTAACGTTAGCAAGCTACCATCAGTTAAGGTTACCGTCGAGTATTCGCCAATGCTCGTTTCGTAAATATCTTTATCGGTACTTTTCAATCCAAATATTTGTGCAATTTGTGCCGGTACAAGCTGATTAACGATGCGTGTATTGAATGATAGCGTAGCCATGATAGCTAAGGTGATGCTGGCAGCCATGGCTATAAATGCATATTTATAGCGCGGCTTTGCCGTAATCGTACTTTTGCTACTGTGCTCCGGGAATAAGGCCGCTAGTCGCGCAAGGCAGTCCATGTCGTCCCACAGTTTAGTCATTTCAAATAAACAGTTCTTATGCGTATCGCTTAGAGCCATCCAGGATTGCAGAGCATCTTGCTCGCTTTGGTTTAAACCTCGATCAAGTCGAGCTACCCATTCACTGGCTTCGCTGCGTATATCTTCTAGGCTGGCGAATTTTACTACTTTACTCATCGGGCGCGCCTCCGGGGCGACTGCGTTTCGCTTTGTTGTGTAGCCAGCATTAAGCTGCAGCGCTTAATGCCATTGGCTATATGTTTTTCAACGGTACTCTCGCTTAGCTCCAGTTGTTGGGCTATTTCTTTTTGGGTATAGCCGTAGACCTTCTTTAGAACAAAAGCTTTGCGGCATTGCTGTGGTAACTGCCTTACGGCTTCGCAAAAGTTGCCGAATTCCTGATTGGCAGCAGCGCGCTCAAAGGTTTCGTCGGTCACGTCACCGGCTAATAGCCACTCGGGGTCGGGTTCATCATCAATACTTGATACTAAGCGCGTTTCGGCTTTCTTTAAATGATCGAAAGCAAGGTTGCGCGCAGTTCTATATAAAAACGAGCGTGGGTGTTGAATTCTCTCGCTGTCAACTTGGCACACCCGTACGTAGGTTTCTTGAACAATGTCTTCAACCTCTTTAGGCGGCACAATATGCGAGACAATTCGTGCCAAACGGCTGCGAATCTCCAAATATACCTTGTTTACGCTTTCGTTATTTTTTGACATCAATAGCGCTCAAAATTCATGTTATTTCCCTTTCCAATTACTAAGACGAATCAGCAGCAAATTTCCACTAGTATGGATAGTTGATTTTTGCAATCTTTACGAATCCGTTGTCTGCGGGCTTGTTATATAGCCTTCAAATTAGAGTATAGGGGTGATTAAGCGGTATGAATCTGAACTATTCACGCGATTGTCTTACTTTTTGGGTGATTAGCCATACGTGTGCCTACCAAGGTCAAACTTTGTTCGATGTATAGTCTTCGGAAATTTCTGATTCTAGGACGATAAACTCCACAAATGTGCATACGCTGTGAATGTTCGAATACGTATACACATAATAATTAAGACACGTAACTATTTATATAGTTCGAACATCGTACCTTTTTTAAGGGTGTTTGCTTTAAAGGTTGCTCCTTTATATAGACGCATAAAAAAGGGCTATGGCGAAAATATTACATAAAACCGAACAAAGAAGCCTAAAAACAATAATTACAATACAACCTAGGATATTCCCATGAAGAGAACTACGCGAGTAGCAAGAGGGTCGTTTATGCGCCTGATGCTTGGTGGCGCGGTTATGGCGCTTGCATCGTCTGGTGCATACGCTGTGGACGATGGCAGCCAAATGAATAATCGATTTAGGGTGAATTATGCTGGCTATTTGCCGCAAGCCGCTAAAACAGGCATTTATATCAGTGATCAGCAGGGTGCTATCAACTGGCAGCTACAGGGCAGTGATTGTGCTGGTAGCGAAACTACGCATGTATCGAACGACAAAAGTTCGGGCGATAGTTTTTATATTATTGATTTCTCGGAATGTACCGATGTTGGCAGCGGTTTTCGCCTTGCTGTTGGCGGTGACCAATCTGAAGCGTTTGATATTAGCGACGACCCTTATGGGGACCTGAAATACGAATTTTTTGATTATTTTAAAGATCATGAAGCCTTTGCGACCTTTAGTAACGCGAAAAATAATTGGGACTCGGGCCTAAATATTAGTTTTAACTATGTAAAAGATGCGGGAGATAACGGCGCGTACCCAACGAATACTGCTGAAGCCTCGTGGGCATTGATTAATATGTTGGAAGCCTACCCCGATATCAACACCTATTATAGTGCTAACTTTTCTGGCGCCAAAACGGTGTATTCCCAGTTAAATACCCTTACCGATCAGTTTAACCACACCATGAGCAATGGCCGTAACTTGGCCATTGCCAAGTTTCATACCAATGTAAACTCAACATGGGCCGCTTGTTCGCCACATAACAGCGGGACGTGTATTGCAGAGCCTGAAACAAAGGCTACTTTTGCAACGGCTCGTTCGCTGGCATCTATGGCACGTTTACACAGTGACCACGGCAGCTCAAATGACGCATCTGGCGCCTATGATTTGGCCAAAACAGCATTAAATAATGCGCGTTCACAACCTTTTACCTGCAATCAAAGCAATGCCTTTGGCGGTGAAGGGGGCATGTACCCGGATAACGACAATCTTAGTTTATTTCGCGATCCAAAAAGTGATCGCGATAACTGTATTGCCGATCGCAATAATACCGAAGATGACGAATATGTTGCCTTAGTTGAGCTTTACATCGCGGCCGAAAAGTTAGGTAATGCGGCAGATACGGCCTCGTTTAAAAGCGAAGTGATGAGTCACTCTCGGTTTAACGAAGCCTCTTCCTATTGGTGGGGTGCGGTTGTTATGGAGGGTGGCTTGTCGCTACTGGCAAACGAAGCCATTCACTCTATCGACTTAAGCGCGCTGAAGGCGAATATCCTAAATAAGGCTGATGAAATAGCCAATCAGCAAGACCAAGGCTACCCCGGCGTCACCTGGGACCCAGACTCTAACCAGTGGGATGCTGGCGACCAAGACCACATCGATAACAATGTACGTTGGGGCTCACATCGCATGGCCTTGAACGACGCCCGTATTATGATGGCCGCCGCTGAAATCGCTAAAAATCAAGGCGATGGCGTAGAGGCTGCTCGTTTTGCTCGTGGTGTTGTGAAGGTTCTCGATCATATATCCGGTGTAAACGCGGTTAATCTCGCCATGTTTACCGCAGGTGGTTATAACCATATTGAAAATGCCGTCACTCGCACTCACGATGGCGCAAACGCTAGTGATTCATGGGCTGGTAAAATGGTGCTTGGCCCTAATAACTGGACCAACGCTGACGACGGCGACATGCCAGCGTTTGGCTCGCAGCCAGGCTTAAAAATGTTTTCTCTGAATGGCACAGGTTGGGCCTCGCGTGAAATCTCTATCGATGCGAATGCCTCGTTAGTGCCGGTTGCTTACTTTGCTATGGAAGTTGCACCATCATTGATGATGCTCGATCCAATTGGTGGTACACCGGAGACACAAGTACCAGCGGCCCCGTCGAATGTAAGTGCCGTTGCTGCAAGTGCTGGCAGCGTAGCGTTAAATTGGCTCGACAACGCGGGTAGTAATAGCGATTCCGAGCAAGGCTTTAACGTCTACGTCAGTACCTCTAATAACAAGCCTGCAACGCCTACAGCGAATGTCGGTACTGATGTTGAATCATTTCTTGTTAGTGCGTTAAACCCAGAGACTAACTACTTCTTTTGGGTAGAAGCCTTCAATGTGATTGGCCGTTCTGCAGCGCTTACGGCTTTGGCAACAACCCCCGGGGGCCCTGCGTTTGTCAATAGCCTAAGCAATGGTGACTTTGATCAAGGCAACAGTGCTTGGGATTGTACGGCTCCGGGCGGTTCGGTTTCGTGCGCAGTAGAAGCTGGTGTTTATCACGTTGCTATTAGCGATGGCGGCAGCGAAGCATGGCATATTCAGCCTTTGCAGACTAGCGTCGCCTTAGTGCAAGGTAATACCTACACCTTCGCTTTTGATGCCCGTGCATCATCTAATCGTAATGCTGAAATCAAAATAGAGCGTGACGGCTCACCGTGGGACGATTTCTCTCAAGCTGGTTCAGGCCAAAGCCTAACGAATACCATGCAACGTTTTTCGTACACCTTCACCGCAAGCGACACCTTAGGTGATGCACGTGTTGTTATGAACCTTGGTGGCAACAACTCCGATGTGTTTGTGGACAATATATGGTTGGTAGAAGGTAGTGCCGATCCCTGTAACGGTGTTGCCGGTTGTGTTGTTGTTGAACAGCATGAAATCAGTGTTAGTGCTGGGTCGAATGGCGGCATCTCACCAAGCACCCTGCAAATAAACGAAGGCGCAAGTCAAACCTTTAACATTACCGCCAGCGACGGCTTTGAAATTGCCGATGTTATTCGTAATGGCGTATCGGTTGGTGCCGTAAGTTCTGTTACCTTTAATAATGTCACCGCAGATCAGACATTAAGTGCTAGCTTTAGCGCGATTATTGTTGTTGATACCGACGGCGATGGCATACCTGATTCACAAGATCAATGCCCAGGCACGCCAGCGGCCACCGTTGTTGATAGCGTAGGTTGTGCTATTCCTAATACGCCAATGCCTTTGCAAGCCGAAGACTATAATCGTTTTTTTGATACTAGTGCCGGTAACGAAGGGGGCCAATACCGTGATAATGATGTTGATATCGAAGCGGTATCCGATGCAGGTGGAGGCTTTAATGTCGGTTGGACAGCTGCCGGCGAATGGCTGGCTTACGATATAAGCCTTCCTGTGGGAACCTACGATGTACTCGTACGTGTTGCCTCCATGAATGGTGGTGCCGTTAGTGCCAGCGTTTCTGGTTCTGCTGCAAGTGCAAACGTTTCGCCAACCGGTGGCTGGCAGTCTTGGCAAACGCTCAATCTTGGTCAAGTGGATGTTACTGCAGCAACAACCGAAGTTCGTGTAGATATTACCGGAGGCGGCATCAACCTAAATTGGGTAGAACTGCAATCAAATTGTAATGGTGCAGCGCATTGTACTGATAGTGATGGCGACGGCGTTTTCAACGATGCAGATCTTTGTCCCAACACGCCATTCGGCGTAGCGGTTACCGCTAATGGTTGTTCGATAATCGAGCCCGATACTGATGGCGACGGCGTCGTAGATTCGCAAGATTTTTGCCCGAATACACCGAATGGTACAGTCGTTAATAGCGATGGTTGTCCGATAATCGAACCCGATACTGATGGCGACGGCGTCATAGATTCACAAGATCTTTGTCCGAATACACCGAATGGTACAGTCGTTAATAGCGACGGATGCCCGGTAGTCGAACCCGATACTGATGGTGATGGCATTCCTGATTCGCAAGACCAATGCCCCAACACTACACCGGGAGCAATTGTCGATGCCCTAGGGTGCGAGATGAATCAAACAGAAATGCCGCTACAGGGCGAAGACTACGACCGCTTTATGGATTTGACTCCAGGTAATGACGGGGGCCAATATCGTAACGATAATGTTGATATAGAAGCAACATCCGATGCCGATGGTGGCTTTAACGTAGGTTGGACAGATACCGGCGAATGGTTGGCTTATGACATTAATCTAGCGGCTGGAACCTATGATGTGCGTATAAGGGTTGCATCCATGAATGGTGGCGCAGTAAGTGCAACGGTTGTAGATGCTAATACCTCTGAAGAAACCGTTAGTGCCAATGTATCGCCAACGGGTGGCTGGCAAACATGGGAAACCATTAACCTAGGCCAAGTAACGATTAATAGCGCAACCAACGAAGTACGTGTCGACATCGATGGCGGCGGAATTAATCTTAATTGGTTAGACCTAAAGCTGAGCTGTAGCAGCAGTCCGAGCTGTAGTGATAACGATGGTGATGGCGTCCCCGATGGCTTAGACCTATGTCCTAACACTGTAGTCAATGCAAATGTTGATGGCGATGGCTGTGAAATTGTAAATCGCAATGGCATTCGTGCCACGGTCGCGGCCGCACAAATGGGCAAAGGTTTTAATCTTGGCCAAATGTTCGATAACGAGCAGCACTCCCGCACTTTTGACGCCGCGCGTTCAAAAATAGACGCCTACTACGCTGAAGGTTTCCGTAATGTTCGTATCCCCATTACTTGGACCGATACCATCGGTGGTTCAACTTTAGTAAATGACGTAAACGTTGGAGATGTAAATCGTAGCCACGCACGTTTAGCCGTCATCACCCAAGTAATCGATTACGCATTATCGCTACAGGGTATGTACATCGTGATTAACGCACATCATGAAGGTGAGCTTAAAGAGCAGAACCGTTCACATGTACTTGAACGTTTGTGGGACGATATTTCAGATATCTATGTAGATCGTGATTACCGCTTAATGTACGAAATCTTAAATGAGCCCCACTTAGCGGATGGCTCCGCCATGGATGCCGGCAACCTACGAAACATGACAGGTAAAGCCTATACCAAGATTAGAGCGAATGACCCAGAGCGAACGGTGATTATTGGTGGTAACCAATGGTTTGGTGCGCACGAAATGGCACTAACATGGCCACATTTGAACGATGTCGGCGGTGGTCAAGACGACTTTATCATGTCCACCTTTCACCATTACAATCCATGGGAATTTAATGGTAAAAGTAATCACGACATAGTGTGGAGCGACTCCGACGTATTCTCGCCTATGGACACCATGGCGAATTGGGCCAACGGTGTGGGTAACGGCATGCCGGTTTATATTGGGGAGTGGGGCACAAACTGGGGCGAAGCAAAAGGCTCTATGGAATGTAATAATATTCGTTTATTTTACCAAAAAATGGATGCTGAATACGCCTCTGCCAAAGGCCAACCAACAGCGGTTTGGGATGACGGCGGCTGGTTTAAAATCTTTGACCACGGTACTAATAGCTTTAATAATAATCTCTTTCAATGCATAGATGGCGTGTGTGATTGGTCGGGTGACTTTACACGGGTTAATGGTGCGTGCAAATAATACTGAGTTAGTACTAGGGGCGTTTTTATCACGTCTTTAGATGCTTATTAATGAGGGACCAGTGCTTTTTTACTGGTCCTTTTTTTTGCCTTTTGTTTTTCGGGCGTAGCTAAAGCATAAGGGTATTTTAGGCTGTTGGGTCATGTTTTGAGTGCAGTCCGAAAAACAACGGGTAAACCAAATATAATCAGTGGAGGTATTGATAAACAGATAGTCGCCATATAGAGTTTAAGGCGAGTATTTGATTGTGTGTTTGGGCTTAACGCAATAAGAATTTACGGGTAGTGAAGTTGTTAATTAATAGTGATTTGTGAGCGCTGTATGTCGGCCGTGAGTAGCGGATAACATATCTTTAATACGATTTTAATTGCAGTTTTAACATCACGCTTTTAAAAATGCGCTCTAATGTACATTTCAATTGGGGGCTAATACGATCTGGAAAAGCAGATGCGATGGTTTGGTGCATGATTATGTTGCATTTTCCTAAGTTCAGTCGGCCTGAAGGCCGACCTACAGGAGTGAATACGGAGGTTTGGTTGTAGGTCGGGCTTCAGCCCGACAATATCAGCGCTCATTGAGATTCACATTTTAGTGTCGAAACCTTAAATGTTTTTCAAGTCTTCCCTAATTCTGCTTGAGTTCCGCTTATATGCTTTATTCATGGACAGTCGGCCTGAAGGCCGACCTACAGGAGTGAATACGGAGGTTTGGTTGTAGGTCGGGCTTCAGCCCGACAATATCAGCGCTCATTGAGATTCACATTTTAGTGTCGAAACCCAAAATATTTTTTAAGTCTTCCCCAATTCTGCTTGAGTTCCGCTTATATGCTTTATTCATGGATAGATCATTTGTAGCTCAGCTTGCTTATGTCCTCCATGCAGAATCAAACCGTAAGCATTACTTAATGAATGCTTATAGCGCTACATTGGCAGCCTAATTATTGATGCACTTCGAACTTGAATCCACGTATTACGAACCCGCTCAATTTAATTTTTAGTGTCGTTAAAATCCTGCCGTTAGTAAAAAACTACATCAAGGAAGGCGTAGTATTTCAAATCCCTTCAATCAGCTCCTGGTGCAATTTACAGTTTGTGAAATCGCATGCCCGTTCAGTTCGTCTGGGAGCCATTAGCGTATCGGAAAATTCAATTCGTTAGTCTGAGTCCGAGCTTAAACGAGCTTAAATAAAATCAAGAGATTTTTAGCGTAGGAATATTTTCAGTTCAATACTTAATTGTCGGTTTCACTTTGTACCGTACTTCGTCGCAAACAACAGTTTACGTAGAAAATTCATTTAGTTTTTATTCGTTCGCAGGAGTTATATGAGTACTAAAATTAAAGATATCGAAAAAGCATTATTGTCGGACAACTGGTATACGTTAAATACGTATTCATTCGACTACCAAAAGCCTGATGCTGAGTGGGAGCATCAAGAGGGTGAAGCATAAACGATATCAATTTTCTTCAGGGTTAAAGGCTCTGCAGAAATTCACTCATATGTTCCAATACCTGTTTATGTATATCGTCAATATTGTCCACGGACGGACTTTCTAAATGGAGGTGCTTGCCGTCTAGCGTTTCCACCACCGTTACATTCATTTCATTGTTGTTGGTTGCAAACGGCTCTGGAACGATTTCATTTTTATAGCCTGGAATAAACGTTTCAACAAACGAAAGCTCATTAATAAAGGCATCAAAAGGAAACTTCTTGAGTTTTTTAAGTGTCTCGTTTTCATTCAATATAACTTCATATGGAATGTCACTTTGGGCCATTGCTCGGTTAAAGTCTATTGTACTTCTCTGTACGTGCTGCCTAATAGTATGGTCGGGATTGTAGCCCGTAATTACTGGGACCAAATTTATATACATGCCCACAGTTGGCGATTTTTCGCTGTCTCTAAGCATTGCCGAGTGTGCGCAAAATACAAACTCAGTGCGCCCAAATATGCGATGAAAGGCACTAGATAGCGCTGCGATGTATTGCGCAAATACGCTATTGTTTAAGTTGAAATTTAAGTGTCCCTCGAAGTGAACAGAAGATACGGCAGTGTTTTTTTCCACTTTAAGTAATACGCCATCCTGACATTGAGGCAATGTTGAACATAGCCTATCGGCGACGATTTTTGCTCTCGTTTGGTAGGCTCCAGCGGTAATGTTCTTATGCTGAAGTTGAGCAAACTCTTTATAATTCTCACTTACTTGGGGTAGAGATATCTGTTTATTTGTTTTTATTGAATCGTATAGAGCCACAAATTCTTTGGCTATTCGTCTCATTGAATTGTCATCACAGGCAATGTGATGACCGGTTAGTTGAAGTATTTCGCCACCTTCTTTCATGGGGCAGACGATGGCACTAATTAGTGGGCTTTTACGGATGTCGAACTTGTGCATTTGTTTTATTAAAGGGAGGTCGGCATTTTCTGCGAGTGACCACCCCTGTTGTAGGCGAGAAAATGTGATATCCGACCCAGCGTAAGAGTTTTCGATGAGTTCGAGATGTGGCCTACTGATTTTGATATTTGTTGTTAATGTTGGGTAGCGCTTCATTAAAACGTCAAGCGCCTGCCTAACCCATTCTTCATTAAAGGACTCAGGAGAGGATATGTAGCGGGCGCAGGTGATCGAGTGTCCTTGACTGCCGAGCATTTCCCTAAAAAACAAACCCACCTGGCCTTGCGTTGCATATATGCGTTCTGCAACGTCTGGAGATGTTGTCGCCGGTAGCGGGACTGGAGAGTCCTTACTATTATCAACACTTTTATTCGCTATTTTTTCAATGTTTTTCTCAACTGCGGCGTCGCGGGACATTGTAAGGGTGTTTACTATAGCGACTTGAGCCGATAGCGTCGGGTTACGGTAAATGTCAGCAACTTGTATTTTTACTTTAAATGTACGGCCAAGCTTTACCGCCAATTGTGTTGCGGTAAGGCTATTGCCACCACTTTGAAAAAAAACATCATCTATCGAGTTCGGTGTACGCCGAGTAACGTCGGCCCATACTTCTGCGATTTTCGCGGCAGTGCCTTGTAGTGATGGTGATTTGATCTCGTCTTGTGTGAGCGCAGTCAGGGTCTTGCGATCAATTTTGAAATTTTCTGTCACCGGAAGTGAGTCTAACAAAAACCATTGAGCTGGCATCATGTAGTCAGGTAAGTTTTCAGTGATCGATTGTTTTAACGCATTAATGATTGATGCACTTTCTTTTCCGACAGCATCTTTACCGAAAGCATCTTTTTCGAGATCACTGTTTTCGACATCCTTGTTTTCGACACCCTTTTTAGTAACAATATAGGCGCGCAGTTCTCTGTCATCAGTTTGGGTATCATCTGAATGGATATCCACTGCCAATACAATAGCTTCTTGAACCGTGTCCAAGGCGTTAAGGGTTTGCTCTATTTCTCCCAGCTCTATGCGAATGCCGCGAATTTTAACTTGGTCGTCTTTGCGTTGAATAAACTCGAGGTCGCCAGACTCGTCTAAAAGCGCAAAATCACCGGTTAAGAAATATTTTGTGCCGTCAATGCTCGTGAATTTTTCGGCATTAATGTCGGGGGCTTGCCAGTACTCACTCGTTAATCTATCGCCTGCGAGCAATATCTCACCTTGCTGTCCCGCAATAGCTGGGATAGATTCTTCGTTGAGTATTAATTGCTGTATGCCGGATACAGCTTTCCCAATCAGTACCTTATGTGTTTTGCCTCGCGGGTAAAAATAAACATGACTTAAGCCAAAAATTTCAGTACAACCATAAGCCGTACCAATAAGGGCGTTGGGAAACACGCTGTGCATAGTATCTATGTGGCTCGGGGCAAACGTATCACCGCCATACCAGACTAAACGAATATGTTCGAAGCTGTGATTGTTAGGATAATTTTGCTGCACATGGTGGGCAAAATTTCTTAATAGCGCTGGCGGGCAGTGAAAGGTGGTACACGATTCAACTTGTGCCTTTAGCCAATCTAATTCAAGTGCGCGTTTCGGCGATAATATTAACGTGGTTCCTCCGGCAATAAGAGGACCAATGAGTTCCAGCATACTGATACTCCACCCGTAACGCGCAATTGAGTTAAGAGTATCCCCATTGGAAAAGTTGAGATCTTGGGCTGGACCAACAATAGCGTTGCGCATCGCTTTGGCGCTACCAAGCACTCCTTTGGCTTTGCCAGTAGTGCCAGAGGTGAAAAATATGCATGCGGGCGCATTAATTTCTCTTAAAGGGTTGGCCGTTTGGTGTGCCGCAAGGTTAAGCTGATGCTCCAGATTATCAATAATTACCGTTCTATCTGCCCAGTGTTGAACGCGAGTCGCGTATTTTTGATGGGTGACGGTACACTTGGCGTTAGTGCTTTGATATTTTGCATATAATTGTGTGTCTGGATGGTCTGGATCCAGAGGAGTATATATCGCGCCTATACGCGCGATAGCGAGCAAAGCGATAATTATGTGTTCTGATGGCTCAAGTAATGCCACAACAAAGTCGCCGGTTTGAACGCCCTGACCGATGAGGTATTGTGCGAGGCTCGCGACTCGTCCCCCAAGTTCTTCGTACGTAATATTCTTATCTTCGAATCTGATCGCCACCGCTGAGGGAGTTCTATCAGAATGAGATAACACTATTTCGTCAATAAAGGTTGTGTCGCTCAGGTGGGCCAATTCTGTCTCGTCTGAGCGATCGTTTCCTCGTGTAATCATTCCTACTTCCTTAATACAGCCTCTGTATGGCGACGATCAATTAACGTAAACTTAATAATTTTCTGGGTCGGGGGCTAGTCCCATTAAATTGTAGCCATAGGTTTTCGCGGCGACATCAAAATCTGTTTGCGCGTGACTACCACAAATATGCACATCTCTAAAAAGCCGCTGCATTTCATTTGACCTAAACCAACTGCTGCCGCCCGCAGCTGCGAATAGCCGATCAACCGCTTCGATAGACATCTTCACGGCGTAGCTTTGATGAATTCGCCACTCTAGCAACTGTTCTGGGTCTGGCATGCAGTGAGTGTCTGCACAGGCATCCATTTCACTCCAGTCTTTTCGCAGTAGTTGGTGCGCTGCCGCTAGTTGACTGACCGACTCGGCTAAGCGCATATATGCTGGAGCACTTTCGGCTACTTTCGCACCGGTATATGCACGCACGCGATGGCGAGTTTTGTCTTTATATACTTCACAGGCACGCAAGCCAATACCAAGTGCAACACAGGAAAAGCCAATGGAAAAGACCGGTGAAAACGGTAAGTAAGAGAGTCCTCCTGCATGGCTGCCAAAGCCCTTACTCACGCCAATATTTAACGCCATGATTGATTCACAACGATAGTCGGGCACAAATACATTATCGAGAACGAGGGTTTTACTGCCCGTACCACTGAGGGCCGCTGAGTCCCAGTCATCCAAAATAGTGTAGTCAGAGCGAGGTACCAGCGCGAACATTGGCCCGGTTTGGCCATATTCATTGGTGTCCTTGTAACCTAATAATGCCCACTGTGCATGATCACAGCCCGAAGACCAGCCAAAGCGGCCAGATAATAGTATGCCGCCATCTACCTTCTCTCGAATACCCATTGGCGCGACAGACGAAGAAACAAGTGTATCTGGGTCTTCCCCCCAAACATCGTGCTGTGCTTCCACTGAAAATAACCCAACGCCGTGGGCGTGACTTGCCAATAATGCGCTCGCCCAAGCGGTAGAGGCGCAAGAGCCGGCCAACTCCACTATAGCTTCGGCATATTCGCCTACTGCAAGTTCCCTTCCCCCATAGGTGTGGGGTTGAAAACTGCTAAAAAAACCGATTTCCTGAAGCGATTTTATGTTTTGTTGCGGGACGGCGCCGTCGGTTTCAGCTTGCATCGCACCAGCACGGAAAGTCGGTGTTAGCTCTCTAATTTTGTCTATAAGCATGGGGTTTTCCAGTTCGTACATGGCCAAGATTGTCTCATGCCATAAAATATCATGCTAGCTGAGGCCTTATTTAAGGCTACACAATAGTGTAGCCTGTTGATTTTACGCAATTATAATTCAAATCGATCGATGTATATTGAATAGCAAGGCAAATGAAATCACAATCTATTTGCACCGATACTGAATGGAGTTGACCCGTGCAAAAGCACTCTGACTTCATGAGCCTAGAATTAAGGCGACGACTAACAGTGCGCATTATGAGACCTCAAATGTAGAAAAAAAATGCCTTGCAGGGTAGTATGTTAATTGATCCCGGCGCGACAAAGTATCGCTAAACACTGTAAGGTGTCGCTTTACGCATTAATCAGAGCTTGAATCTAATGTATGTATAGCAATGAGCTCTAATAAAAATAACAGAGATGCGCAGCCAATGAACAACCGCACTGCACTGCATTACACTATAACTATAATTATAGTTATAGTTATTCAGTTTGTTCGCTTAAGAATTGTACGATAGGGGATTGAAAGGATGTCTATTCCAGCTAAAGGTTCAGATCAGGCAGCGGAAAAAAGCCAGCTTGAAAGCCAGCTGATTGAGCTGTTCGATCAAAAATTTGGTATGTCTGTTACAGACATCGACGCTCAATTATCATTCCCGTTGAAAATAAATGTGTCGAAGTTAAATGATGTTATTAATCATACGTTCGATATCGTACTGGATGACAAGCTTCTTCATAAAAAGCCCATCTCAAAAGTCGCGGAGATTGTCCTAAAGGCTAAGAAAAAGTGTAAGCATATGGTGATGCCATTAAATAGCACTAAGGATAAGCCTTCCTTCTACTTTATTTGTGGTATTGCCCTTTATGGGCCACTAGCAAAAAATTTAGCCAATGATTTTTGTTGCTACGGTATTTTTATTCCCCAAGAAGAGATATTTTTTAAGAACGCTGGAAGAAACAGCGCCTACACCATTCCATATCTGGCCTCTCTCTACGTGGATGCCATCCTTAATCATGCCTCGGGGAATGCCAACAGTGGGAACACCGCCCCACCTACATTGGCGATAGGCGGCGTATCATTTGGTGGTGTCTTGGCCTTTGAAATCGCCAGACAACTGAAGGCAAAAGGATGCGAGGTATTGGGGCTTGCTATATTAGATGCGGTGCTTCCCGGCGCCCTAACACGTTCGTGTTACTCTGCCTGCAGGTCCAAAATGTCTCACTTAATGGAGCCAATCAAAGCTTGGTTAGCCCCTAAATCTGATGTCTTGGCGGCTCCAAGCTCCAAAGTTCCACCTAGAGAGAAGCAAAAAAAGCACTTGCTGCATATTTTTCGCGGCAAAGTGACCCGAGCGTATTTTGACAGTGATCCAATTTATAGCGGGCCGACCCTCGTCGTTCGTGCTGCTGATCAGTCTAACTTTAATGTAGAGCCCAGCCTTTGCTGGAGTCCAAAACTAAAAGGTCCGATTATCATCGGTGAGGCCTCTGGCGCGCATCTCGAAATACTGCAGAGCCTTGATACCGCCAATTTAATTATCTCCTATATCAAGCCCAATTTTTGGACAAAAAATACAGAATAACGACACTGTTTTATATCGTATATAATGGTCGGGATATTGGCGGTTCCCCACGAAAACCAAATGTCGGTAATTTGGGGGACCAACAAACGTGTTTAAATTAATTTTAAGAAAAGGTAATTTCCGAAGTGAGTGATGTACGATCAAAAATCAGACAATTTTTAAGCAACGATTTAGAAGTGGACGTCAGCAGTTTTAGTGATTCAGATGAGCTTTTTACCGGCGGATTGATCGATAGCTTTGCTCTGATCGAATTGCTCGGATTCTTAGAAAGTGAACTCGACTTCACCGTAAATTTTGCGGAAATGACTGTTGATGACTTTGACACTATCGACTCATTAGTGAAGCTCGTCGAAGGATAATTATACCGCTTGTAGCCCTAGCATTATAATAATTCACCTCATATCTATTTGCTGTACGGCCGTAAATTAGTCGCCGAAGCAGACTCCAGGAATAATAAACATGGCATACAGAAGTGCTGATCTAAATACGGCCAAACTTATGGCTTACGCTCGTCGCTATGGAATTCGTGAACATGAAGTCCTTAAGAAATGCAGGCTTGAAACGATAAAAAATCGTCCCGATTCCGACTATATGACTATGCCGGAAGAAGCCGCATTTTTAGCTTTTTTTATAAAAACACTAGGCTACAAAAAAGGCCTTGAGATTGGTGTTTTTACCGGTTACTCCAGCTTGTCGTTGCTTTTGGCTATGCCTGATGATGGCGTACTAACCTGTTGTGAAATAGACCAAGAGTGTGCCGACACGGCGCAGGAGTACTGGAAGCAAGCCGGTGTTGCCCACAAGGGTATTTGCCATGTAGGTGATGCCGTAACTGTTACAAATGATTTGATTGAGCAGGGCCAGCAAAATACCTTTGATTTCGCCTATATTGATGCAAACAAAGATCAATACGATACGTACTATGAAGCGGCACTCCAATTGGTTGCGCCCTCTGGAATTATCATGATTGACAATATGCTCTGGGGTGGCAAAATTCTTGACGCAGAAGATAAAACGGCCGAGACGCTCGCAATTAATACGCTAAACAAAAAGCTTCATAAAGATGAGCGTATCGAAGTCTGTTTAGCAACATTTGGTGATGGCGTCTCTTTCATTAGAAAACTTTAATTGGTATCCATCCGTAAATTGCTCGTCGCGAGGGGATGATGAAAATTGTTAGTTTTGCGCTTCTAGAATTAGTGGTGCTAAGCTGGTTGTTTAAATCTCTGGGCGGCAGAGCTCTACTTATGGACAGAGCTCTATTTA
Organism: Flavobacteriales bacterium; assembly: GCA_047638775.1. Classification (GTDB taxonomy): domain Bacteria; phylum Pseudomonadota; class Gammaproteobacteria; order Pseudomonadales; family Cellvibrionaceae; genus Agaribacterium. The sequence continues at coordinate 357 of JBLIMQ010000002.1, read as the reverse complement.
TGGACAGAGCTCTACTCATGGGTAGGGGGCTAATGAGAAGCTCGAATTAACTCGATACGATTGTATTTATCCCCCTACTAAATCTAAGGCGAGCTCTTAGCGCTTTAGACTTTCGGCAGCTAGCCGTAACGAAATCGTGGCGAGATGAATGGGGCTTCTTAGCGTGAGCGTTATATCTTCGGTAATTTATAAGTGTTACCCGGCGGGTGAGAAGATTTTTAATCTAGCCAAGCCAAGCCAAGCCAAGCCAAGCCAAGCCAAGCCAAGCCAAGCCAAGCCAAATCTGATAATAGCAATTACTGGCACAGTCTTGGTGACTGTTGTGCTGCTCCTAAAGGTCAAAGCATCGTTCAGGTT
>JBLIMQ010000001.1:0-153574 GCA_047638775.1 Flavobacteriales bacterium | reverse complement strand
CATTGTTGTCGAGCCTGGTGGCCGCTGGATTGGTAAACAAAGCTTGCGTGAGCTTTCTTAAGCGCTGACATAGGTACACAGATATAGGTACACAGATATAGGTACACAGATATAGGTACTGGTGTTAGTGCTAATAGGCGCGATTAAGAGGGCGCCTGTTTGGTCGATGCCTGTTAATTAAGACCTGATTGTAAAAGTCCTTGTAGTTTTGTTAAATCGCGTTGGCTGCAAGGGCTCAATACTCTATCATTCGTGATCGTTTCCTCCTCTCACCAAGCAGCTAATTGAATGCAAGCAAAGTTTACGCAAGGTTCAATCTTAAAGCACATCAGTGTAATGACTTTCGCCTCGACGATAGGCTTGATGTCCTTGTTTTTTGTAGACCTTGTGGATATGTATTGGTTGAGCTTGTTGGGTGAGCTCGAGCTTGCTGCCGCAATTGGTTATGCGGGCTCAATTCTATTTTTTACCTTATCGCTAAGTATTGGTCTTTCTATTGGTTGCGGCGCAATCGTGTCGCAAGCGGTTGGGGTTGGTGATAGGGCCAGGACGCAAAAAACTGTCGCGCACGTTATGCTGTCAATAGTGGCCATCACCACACTTGTGATGCTGGTGGTTATCTTTAGCTTAGATTATACACTTAGTTGGCTCGGGGCAGATGGTCGAGCCTTCGACCTTGCAAAGTCTTATATGCAAATTGTGTTGCCAAGTATGCCTATACTGGCTGTAGCTATGGCCGCAAGTGGTGTTATGCGTGCTCTAGGGAATGCAAAGCAGGCGATGTATTTAACTTTAATGGGTGGCGCTGTAAATGCTGTTTTAGACCCGGTACTGATTTTTGGTTTCGGGTGGGGGATTGAAGGCGCTGCCGCGGCGACGGTTATTGCGCGTATTGCCATGTTAGTTTATGGCATTTGGCTAATTAAAGTTAAAAATGAATTGTTGGGATTGCCTGACTTATCTTGCGCACTGCAAGACTTACGAGCCTACTGCCAAACGGCAATCCCTGCGGCATTGACAAATCTATCGACACCGATCGGTGTTGCTTATGTAACGGCTGAAATGGCGCAATTTGGTGATGCGGCAGTGGCCGGTAGCGCCATTGTGGGTAAGTTGCAGCCTTTAGCGTTTGCAGGCTTATTTGCGTTGTCGGGTTCTGTTGGCCCAATTACCGGCCAAAATCTTGGTGCTGGCCAGTTTTCTCGCATTATGGAAACGTTAAAGCAGAGTGTGCTTTTTGTCTTCGGCTATTGCGTTATAGCCTGTGGTTTATTATGGATATTGGGAGAGCCTTTAGTGCTAGCGTTTAAGGCTAGTGGTGAATCGGCCGAATTAATTCGGTGGTTTTGTTGGGGCTTAAGTTCGGCTTTTATCTTTAATGGTATTACCTTTGTTACCAATGCCTTATTCAATAACTTGAAAGTGGCACACTGGGCGACAGTGCTTAATTTTGCCAAAGCTACTGTTTTTACCGTGCCCTTCGTTTGGTTTGGCGCGCATTATGGCGGCCCTGTTGGTATTTTGATTGGTCTCTATGTAGGTTCGATTATCATAGCTTTGATAGGGTTGGCATTGGCCTACTTTAAAATTAAATCTCTTTCTGCTGGCATTACAGAATAAGTTACTCCTAACTAAGTTGTTTTGTACGACTTTGCCAGTATTGCAGCTCCCAAAGGGTTATATATAGGTGATGGCGCAACCATTTTAATTGTGATTTAATTTGACCTTGGTGTTTTAGCATTCAGCTACGTATAAATGATGAGCTTTCAGAAGTTTTATAGTCTATGGATTGTGTAGCATCTGAATTAACGAGGACTATCTATGAAACCGCGAATTGCGATAGATATGGATGATACCGTTGCCGACACTCTATCTAGGCATCTGCAATGGTATAACGACGAATTTGGCGCTTGTATAGGCAAGGAGCAGACGCTGGGGAAAAAGATTTACGATGTTGTGCCATTGGAGCATCGCACGGTTGTGGAAGCTTATCCACATCACAAAGACTTTTTCCGTGATTTACCCGTTAAAAAGTATGCTTGCGAGGTTATTAAAGATTTGTCGGCGCGTTATGAGATATTTTTTGCGTCGGCCGCTATGGAAGTTCCTAATTCCTTTGACGCGAAATTCGCGTGGCTTAAAACTCACTTCCCTTTTGTTGACCCTATGAATTATATTTTTTGCGGCTATAAAGGTATCTTGGATTGTGATTATTTGATTGATGATAGCTCCCGTCACCTGGATGTATTTAAAGGCCGCGGGCTCTTGTTTAGTGCTCCTCACAACATAAACGAGCAAGGCTATACCCGCGCTGATAGCTGGTTGGATGTAGCGAAACTTCTGAAGGCTTAATTGCGGCCTATGCATAAATAGAGCTCTGTTCAGGGGCATATAAATGACGATCTTTGTACGGTTAAATGGTGTTACTTGTAATAACTAAGTGCCTATATTTAGTGACGTAAATCTGCCGTTTTTATCTCTCCTCCCCACGAACTATTTATAGGTGAGTGCTAATTCGCTAATTCGCTAAGCCTGACGTTAGGCTTAGCATTAGGCGTCAGGAATGTGTGGGTCGTCATTTCCAGACTATTGCCTCCGGCTCATAGTTCTTATACCTTCCATGAGTTGCCTTGCTAGTGCCGAAGGTTCATTTTTTACAAATCGTATCTCTACTGAGTGTTATTTATGCGTATCTTTGTTTGTTTGGGTTTAATTGTTCTTTTTTTTGCCGCTCTTCCTATAAACGCTGCGTCAGTATGGAAGGTCTCTAAAAATGGTTCACAGATCTTCCTAGGTGGTACGGTCCATCTTTTGGGGGCTAAAGATCACCCCTTGCCAAAGGCTTACGATCAGGCCCTTAGTCTGTCTCAAAAGTTGGTGTTTGAGGCGAATATTGACGAGACGAAAACCCCTGAGTTTCAAGTTCAGGCAATGGGCGTCATGTTGTTGCCTCAGGGGGTAACACTTGATCAAGTCTTGAAGCCTTCAACGATGGCGGCATTGCAGGCATATATGACTAAAAACGCTTTGCCTTTGGGGCAATTTATGGGTTTTACCCCAGCGGGACTTGCGTTGATTCTACAAATGAAAGAGCTGCAAGAGATGGGCATGCAGGAGCAGTTTGGCGTAGACGCTACGCTACACGCAAAAGCTAAGGCGCAGGGTAAGACAATAGCTGCGCTTGAAAGTGTCGAATTTCAATTGGATATGTTGAAAAATATGGCCAATGGTGAGGAGGACAAATTTATTTTGTATACCTTACGCGATATTGCGCGCGCACCTCAATTGGTCGGCTCGCTTGTGGCGGCCTGGAGAGAAGGTGATATGGAAAAAATGGAACGAGAAGGCTTGATGGATATGCGCGTCGAGTATCCACAAATGCATAAAACGCTTGTGCTGCAACGTAACGCCAATTGGCTGCCTAAAATTGAAGCTATGCTGAGAGAGACTGAAACTGTCGAGTATGTTTTAGTCGGAGCCTTACACTTGGCCGGGGCCGAGGGTTTGTTGCAGCAATTAAAGTTGAAAGGCTATGTAGTTTCACGCTTATAGCGGACGAATTAACGATCTAGTCGAGCTGAAAGTCGACGTTATTGTGCCTTTTCACTTAGATCTGCGTCCCTGGTTACCTTTATTTCGTTGCTCTAGATAAGTTGGTGGTTGCATTTTGATCTCTTTCTCGATAATATCCGCGCCCCAAATCCACACTCCTTGCTTCATCGCATTTTTTGGCGAGAAGCTACCAACCGTAAGGAGCAGCAATGCGTCACTACGAAATAGTTTTTCTGGTTCACCCGGATCAGAGCGAACAGGTTCCCGGTATGATCGAGCGTTACAGCGAGATTATCACTAAATCTGGCGGTAAAATTAACCGTTTAGAAGATTGGGGTCGCCGTCAATTGGCATACTCAATTAATAAAATCCACAAAGCTCACTACATTCTTATGAATGTTGAAAGTGCTAATGAAGCGCTTGAAGAGTTAGGCACTAGCTTCCGTTATAACGATGCCGTATTACGTCATCTTGTTATGCGCGCAGACGATGCGCAGACTGAAGAGTCGCCAATCATGAAAGCTGAGAAAGAAAGCCGTGAGCGCAAGAGTCGTTTTGATTCACGTGACTCAGAAGCTGCACCAGCTGCACCAGCTGCACCAGCTGCCGAATCTACCCCTGCAGAAGCTGCACCGTCAGAAGACGCAGCATCTAATAACGATAGCGAGGAAGCGTAATCATGGCTCGTTTTTTCCGTAGACGTAAATTTTGTCGTTTTACTGCCGAAGGCGTAAAGCAAATAGATTATAAAGACCTAGATACGCTTAAAGCATACGTATCTGAAACAGGTAAAATTGTTCCTAGCCGTATTACTGGAACTAAAGCGAAATACCAGCGCCAATTGGCTACCTGTATTAAGCGTGCTCGTTTCTTGGCCTTGTTGCCATACACCGACAGCCACGACCGGTAGTTGGTAAATCCGTTCAGTATATTGGCGCCATAACTAATGTTAAAAGCGCTAGCTGAATACGTAATGCGAGGCCGGTTTCAGGCTATTAGCGTTGCTTTGTTAGGAAGTTTTTTCTCCTTGGTGTCTCAAGCTGTTATTGGCTTGGTAACGATGCGCAAGGGATGGTTGGAAGGTTTGCTTGTAACGTTATGGGCATGCTTACCTCCAGTGTTGGGTGTTTGGTTGGGCGATGTTCCTAGCTCAATGGTTGTGGCAAGTGTGGGTGTGTTAATTATTAACTACCTGCTGAGTGTCATATTGCGTTATTCGGGATCTTGGGCTTTGGCCTTATTTGCTGCGGTGACCTTGAGCTCAATTGTGGCTTTTCTTATAGCCTCATTTGTGGTTGACCTAGCGGTGCAGACTGAGGGCTTTTTTGAAGGCTTAATGGCTACGCCGGAAAATGCCGATCTGGATGATACGGTCTTGACGTTAATGCAAGGCTGGACAACCATAAGATCCTCGGGCTTATTTGCTTATTGGATTTGTTTGACGACCTTGTTAGGCATGTTTGTAGCACGTTGGTGGCAAGCACAGCTTTATAACCCCGGTGGTTTTCAGCAGGAGTTTCACTCCTTGCGTTTGCCGGTAGTTATGGCTCTTGTATGTATGCTGGCTTTTGGCTATTGCCAAAGTGTTGGCGCGGAATACGATTTTTGGGCGGGTTTGTTTAGTTTGCCCTTGTTGGTTTCAGGCCTTGGTCTGCTGCATCAATTTATAGCACGCTATAAATTAGGTGTAGGTGGGGTGATATCTCTTTACGTAATCTTACCGTTTGTAAGTTGGGTAGTTATCGCCTTGGCAGCAATTGATTCTGTAATCGATTTGCGAAAATTTCTTCGATTTAACCAGTCTTCGTGACTGTCGCTTCAGAGGATAATCTGATGGAAGTAATACTTTTAGAAAAAATTGGAAAGCTTGGCACTGTTGGTGATCAAGTAAGTGTTAAGGCCGGTTTTGGTCGTAACTATCTTTTGCCGCAAGGTAAAGCTGCGCCTGCAACTAAAACAAATGTTGCTGACTTTGAGGCCCGTCGTGCTGAGCTAGAAGCCGCTGCTGCTGACAAGAGAACTTCAGCTGAAGGTCGCGCTAAGTTGTTAGCCGAGCTAAGTGTTGTCATCTCTTCGAAAGCGGGTGACGAAGGTCGTTTGTTCGGTTCGATTGGCGCACGAGATATCGCCGAAGCTATTACAGCTGCCGGCGTTGCTGTTGTGAAATCAGAAGTTAAATTGCCAGAAGGTGCACTTCGTGCATTGGGGCAATATGAGATTAGCGTGCAGTTACATGTTGAAGTTACTCAGTCTGTAAACTTAATTGTAGAAGCTGAGTAAGATTAGATTTTAGTCGATCTGAGTAATATCTTAGTTCGGCTCTAATAATCAAATCTTGACTGAATTGGGTGATCTTGCGAAGTTGCTTTGCGAGATTGCCCAATTTTGTATCTGTTAGCCGCTATTCGTGCGTGCTACTGCGCATGGCTTGCGTTATTCTAGGTGTCTCTTACCGTTTTAACCTCACTGAACGCAATTTGCCTTTATGCCTGAATCCCCCCCCCTTGATTTTGACTCGAATGAACTAGAGTCTCGTCCTATACCCTCGGTTTTGCCTAACTCGCTTGAGGCTGAGCAGTCTGTCCTTGGTGCGTTATTGGGTGCTACGACCTATATCGATTCGGTTTTTGAGGTTCTCGCGGATCAAGACTTTTATCACGATAAGCATCGGTGTATTTTTGCCGCTATCGCTGCGCTCATTGAGTCCGAGACGGATATCGATATCATCACGGTTTCTGAGCGCTTAAGCCAGCTAGAAGAGCTAGATGGCGTAGGTGGATTGGACTATTTAGCCGAGTTGGCAACTAACGTTCCCAGTAACGAAAACGTTGTCGCTTATGCGCGAATCGTTCGTGAAAACGCCACATTTCGTCAGATTATCTCCACGGCTACAGAAATATCTCGAGCGGGACACAGCCCTGCAGGCCTAAGCGCAGAAGATTTACTTCAATTTGCCGAAAAACGTTTTTTAGAGGTTTCTGAGGGGCGACCGAAAGAGGGTGGCTTAGAATACGTTAATGAGATATTGCGTGCCGCAATCAAAAAGATTGACGCTTTGTTTCAATCGAATGATGACCTAACGGGTGTAGATACCGGATTAAATGATTTAAATGAGCGAACCTCTGGCTGGCAGCCGGGTGAGTTAATAATTCTTGCCGCTCGACCATCAATGGGTAAAACAGCCTTGGCCTTAAATTTTGTCGAGGCGGCCGTATTAAGTCAGGAAAAACCGGTTTTGATCTTCAGTCTGGAGATGCCTGCAGAAGCTCTTGTTATGCGGATGCTTTCGTCGATGGGACGTTTGGATCAGAGCCGAATGCGTACGGGTAAGCTTGAGGAGGAAGATTGGCCAAAGCTAGACTTGGCCGCACGTAAGCTCAAAGATCGGAAGCTATTTATTGATGATACGGCTGGCCTCTCGCCCAATGAAATAAAAGCCAGAACGAAAAAAATCGTTCGTGAGCATGGCGATCCCGCAATGATTATGATCGATTATTTGCAGTTGATGCAAATGGGCGGGGCCACAGAAGGGCGTACTCAGGAGATTTCTGAAATATCTCGATCCTTAAAGGCCATTGCCAAAGAATATAAGTGTCCTGTGATTGCACTTTCGCAGCTTAACCGTGGTGTAGAACAGCGTCCTAATAAACGGCCGATGAATTCAGATTTGCGGGAGTCAGGGGCCATCGAGCAGGATGCTGACGTGATTTTGTTTATTTATCGTGATGAGTATTATAACGAAGACAGTCAAGATCAAGGCATTGCTGAGTTAATTATCGGTAAGCAGCGTAATGGTGAAACCGGCACAAGCAAGGCTGCGTGGGTGGGTAAATACACGCGTTTTGATAACTTGGCTCCCGAGTATATGTCACAGGATTAATCGAGCTACCTTTAGATTTAGGAGCTCTCTAAGTTTAGGTGTCTATTGGGGGGTGACTCTCCTTGGGCGCTTGATATAATTACCGCCCGAACAGTATTATCCCCGCGATTTTAGTTTTGAGTTATTTATGCAGGTATTTCATCATATAGCGAGTGTGCGAGAAGCCGTCACCGCGGTAAGGGCGCAGTCGAAAACGATTGCATTTGTACCCACTATGGGGAACTTGCATGCGGGGCACCTTGCCCTTGTAGCGCAAGCAAAAAAACACAGCGGCTGGGTAGCCGTTAGTATTTTTGTGAACCGTCTTCAGTTTGGTCTAAATGAGGATTGGGACAAGTATCCTAGAACGCTGGAACGAGATATTGAAAAATTAAAGGCCGCAGGCTGTGATTGCTTGTTTTGCCCTGATGAGCACGAAATATACCCCAATGGCATGGATGATCAAACTCGGGTTATAGTTCCAAGCATGACTGATGTGCTGTGTGGGGCAAGTCGTCCTGGGCATTTTGAAGGTGTTACCACCGTTGTTAGTAAATTATTTAATATCGTTCAACCTGATGTAGCTGTATTTGGGAAGAAGGACTTTCAGCAATTGGCAATTATTCGTCGCATGGCTGAAGATCTTTGTATGCCGGTGACTATTTTGGGTGGTGAGATTGAGCGCGAAGCTGATGGTTTAGCCATGAGTTCACGTAATAGCTTTATCACGACAGATGAACGACTTAGAGCTAATCAGCTTAACAGAAGCTTATCTTGGGTTTGTGATCAAATTAAAGGCGGGCGGCGTGATTATCCGCAGCTAGAGCGTGATGGAACTGTGCAGATTGAAGCCGAAGGCTTTCGATGTGATTACTTTAAAATTTGCGAAACGCAAAGTCTTGAGTCTGCCGCAGATGACGATAAATCACTGGTGGTGCTTGGGGCTATGTTTACTCAGGCGGCACGTTTAATTGATAATATGTGCCTAGAATTAGACTGAACTGAGTTGAACAGAACTAGAATAAGTCCTTTTTTTTGAATACTGAGTGGACCAAGATTTCACTTAGCAGATTGGAGTAAGAAATGAACTTAACGTTGCTTAAAGGCAAGTTACATATGGCTCGAGTTACTCAAGCCGAGTTATGGTATGACGGTTCTTGTGCAATTGATGAAGACCTTATTAAGTTAGCGGGTTTACGTGAGTTTGAGCAGATTGATATTTATAATATTGATAATGGTGAGCGGTTTACAACGTACGTCATTTTGGCTGAGGCCGGTTCCGGGACTATCTCGATGAATGGCGCTGCGGCGCGTAAAGTCCAGCTTGGTGATCGTGTTATTATCGGCGCTTATGCGCAGATGTCCGAACAAGAAGCGTCGTTGCATAAACCTAAGTTAGTGTATTTGAATGAAGATAACAGCGTTGAGCGTTCATCGAACACTATTCCTGTTCAGGTCGCCTAGATGTCAGAGTGCACACCTAGTGCAGCATGTTATTTTGAAACCTTGGTAAGCTAGGGATATCGTCAGCGCGGGCTTTTTGTCCGTGCTAATTGACAGACTTCAGTTCTTGCGACAGCATCCAGTCATATAAATCTACGCTGTTATAGACACGTCGCCAAGCGTCGTGCCCCATATCCTCATGGTTTGTGAATCGGATGGTGTGGCCCAGTCGTTCTAGCTCGTTTATACCGGCGTAAAAATATTTCACTTTGATTGCTTCATCTCGACCTCCAGAAAATGCCCAAGTGGGTATTCTGTGTTCTGCGATGGGTTTCATTAGGTCAGGGTGTCCCCACCCTGCAACGGGGACTATTGCTGCAAATTTCTTTGGGTGTTTACTTGCCATCCACCATGCCCCGAATCCTCCATAGCTTATGCCTGTTAAATACGTTTTTTTAGGATTGGTTTTATAGTTTTTGTGGCTATGTCGGAGTATGTCGAGTAAATCTTGCTCGATTAAGTCCCAGCCAATGGGGAGTGTTATGTCGATTTTACTCATATCTTTTATAGCTCGAGATCCGCTCATTGGCCCGTTGGTTTCAAGAGCGTCACCCCTATTTTCTGTGCCTTCATCTAATCTTTTTGGAATATCTGATGGAGTACGTTGGGATATGTAGTCAACACGCTTATCCATATCAAACATTTGTAGTTGTGGGGATATGATTACGAAAGGTAAGTCCTTTTTTTGTATCCAAGCTTCGTATAGTGGCCCGTGTGTGAGTACATAGTCTAGCTCGTTTAAACCGTTACCTCGTTCACCATTTCCATGTAAAAACAACATGACCGGCCACTGCTTATCGGCTTCGCTATGATAGCCGCGAGGCAGATAAACAAAATATTCTCGCTCGCTCTGATCTTGGTTGCTAGTAAAGGGGATTCTGTGCAGTTCTGGCTTTGAGCTCGAGTCGGCATGGGCTGCGTTGCTAAAGATTGATAGCATCATGCCTGCTAATGTTATTAGGCGGTGTCGGTAGGTTAATGGCATGAGTATTTTCTCGTAATTAAATTGCTGTGTTTCATGCCTAAGCATAAGGTTCAATGATTTTTGCGGATAAAAAACGTAAACTAACACTATTAAAAAATAATTAGCATAATTTTCAAAGGAGATAGCCAATGATGGCTAAGCCGCTGTATCCCGTCTTACCTGCGTTCGCAGAGTCTGCTCACATAGATGCTGAAAAGTACCAGCAAATGTATGACTATTCAATTAAAGATCCCGAAGGCTTTTGGGGTGAGCAGGCAAAAGAATTTCTAAGTTGGGATAAACCTTGGACTAACGTTAGGGAGTTTGATTTCTCCAAGGGTGAAGCTCGCTGGTTTGAGGGTGGTCGTTTAAATGTATCGGCTAATTGCATCGATCGACACTTGCCTGAACGCGCTGATCAGACAGCGATTATTTGGGAGGGAGACCATCCCGAAAATGATCTTCAGATTACTTATGCGATGCTTCATGAGAAAGTTTGTAAATTTGCCAATATTCTCAAGGCGCGCGGAGTTGAAAAAGGAGATCGGGTTTGCATCTATATGCCGATGATCCCTGAGGTCGCCTATGCAATGCTGGCTTGTACGCGAATTGGGGCTGTTCACTCTGTTGTTTTTGGTGGTTTTTCTCCGGAGGCTTTAAAGGATCGCATTCTTGATTCTGATTGCCGTATTGTTATTACTGCAGATGAAGGCTTGCGTGGTGGTAAGGCTGTGCCTCTTAAGGTGAATGTTGATAAGGCCGTTGCATCATGTCCTGATGTGCATAGTGTTGTGGTTGTTGCGCGCACTGGAGCTGACGTAACGTGGAATGGCGAGATAGATTGCTGGTATCACGAGCTTGAGATACAGGCTTTAGCTGTATGTGAGCCTGAATCTATGGATTCTGAGGACCCTCTTTTTATACTTTATACCTCTGGATCAACAGGTAAGCCAAAAGGTGTTGTGCATACTACGGGTGGGTATTTACTGCAGGCGAGTATGACGCATAAATATGTATTCGATTATAAAGACGGGGATATATATTGGTGTACGGCGGATGTCGGCTGGATCACAGGACATAGCTATATCTTGTATGGACCCTTATGTAATGGTGCTAGTACCTTGATGTTTGAAGGTGTGCCGACGTATCCAAGCCCAGCGAGATGCTGGGAAATATGCGATAAACATCAGGTGACGATATTTTATACGGCACCAACAGCAATTCGAGCATTGATGGCTCAGGGCAATCAATATCTAGAGTCCACAAAGCGCGACAGTTTGCGTCTGTTAGGTACGGTGGGCGAGCCAATTAATACTGAAGCTTGGCTATGGTATCACCACGATATTGGTGGTGACCGTTGTCCGATTGTCGATACGTGGTGGCAAACCGAAACTGGAGCGCATTTGTTGACCCCTCTGCCTGGCGCGACCGATCTAAAGCCAGGCTCCGCGACGGTACCGTTTTTTGGTGTAGAGCCGGCCATTATTGATAATGAGGGTAATGAGTTGGAGGGCGTCGCTGAGGGGAGCTTAGTGATTAAGTCTTCTTGGCCCAGTCAAATTCGTGGTGTTTATGGTAATCATCAGCGCCTATTGGATACGTATTTTAATTGTTATCCTGGCTATTACTATACCGGAGACGGAGCGAAGCGAGATGCCGATGGCTATTATTGGATTACTGGGCGGGTTGATGATGTTCTAAATGTTTCAGGCCATCGAATGGGTACGGCTGAAATTGAGAGTGCGCTTGATTTACATCCAAAAGTTGCTGAGGCGGCCGTTGTTGGGTATCCACATGACATTAAAGGGCAGGGTATTTACGCATATGTGATGCTGATGGCGGGAGAGGAAAATTCCGGTGATTTAGTTTCGGAGCTGGTTGATTTGTGTAAGCGAGAGATTGGGGCTATTGCAAAACCCGACCTTATTCACGTTGCCCCAGCGTTGCCCAAAACACGTTCAGGGAAAATTATGCGTCGTATATTGCGGAAAATAGCCGCTAACGAACTGGATACCCTGGGTGATACATCGACCTTGGCTGACCCAAGTGTTGTTGAGTGTCTTATTGATAAGCGTTTAAATCGTTAATCTATTAGGTTAGTCTCGGGTGTTATATTGACGAGCCACCCTGGTTCGTCATGAGCCTTTGAGCCTTTGAGCGGACTGCTCTTCAGATGAGTTATCTGACCTTAGTTCGCTTTACCTATTAATAGGTGAGTGAGTCACCATGTGTCAAAAAACGGCATAAGCTCACTGTTATCCCCTTTCTCGCTTATATCTAGGGTGTTTCCTTCGGCGCAACTGTCGAAGTATTTAACGAATGTCAGTTATTTGCCGTTATTTAGTTCGAGCTATCATGTTTTGTTAAGTTTAGCTTCAGGTAGTATCTGCATAATTGATCTCGCAATGTGCGGTTTGTCTAGCTTTCAACTCAGTTGAGTAAGTTTGTTGGAGTACTTGGTCTAAGGATTGCATTTGTAACCATGTTGGATACGCGTTTGTAGTTGCGCTAAGCTCCTTCTTAAGTGTGAGTGAATAAAAGCGCATTGGTGCGCAGGTGGATAAGAAAATGTTGATGCCCGTAAGTTCTTGCTCCGAAAACACTATCGCGCTGTCGTCAATGGCGTCATCGACTGTTCCAAAAATATCAGAAGAGCTTCTCTCGTATATTTCACTTTTTGGAGCGCTGTCGCGTGTAGAGCTGGACGGTCTGCTTTCTTTTACAGCCGTGCGTCAGTGTCGTTCGGGAGAGCGTTTGTTCGAGCAAGATGATTTGCCTTCGGATATTTTTATCCTACTAAAAGGCCGTGTTGATCTTGTTATGGATCGCGGGGGTATTACACGTATTTATGAGTCTTATAAGTGTGGTGATAGTTTTGGTGAATCTGCCGTGATTGGTATACAGACTCAGATTGGTTCGGCAATTGCGAGCGGCGATAATGTCGAGTTGTTGGTGTTGAGTCGCGAGGCCCTCATGTCTCTGCATAATAGCGATAGCGAGCTTTATGCTACGCTAATGATGAATATTGCACGTGAATTGAGTCGAAAGCTACATGTGCAGGCGGCGAGCTAGACTTACAGTTGTGCACTTTGTCACTGTTACGTTTGTCGCAGCGCCTTTTGCCATGGTTCCTTCTGTCACTACTCCTTTTACCATTGTCCCTTTTACAATTATCCCTTCTGCGGTTGCTCCCTCTACCATTGCTCCCTCTACCACTGTTCTAAGGTGTCTGGGAAATTGGCTTTATCCTCAGCACTTGCAGTATCGTAGCATTCACCTCGGAAATACGGCCCTTTAAAGTCAATATCGTAGTCGAGCTTCCAGAATCCATCCCGGCAAAAGCCTGTCTCTTCTAGCTTTAATTCGGCTGCGCGAGTGAATATATTTTCGAGTTTTTTGTATTGATTTGTGCGTCTTGGTTGTTGGCGGCTTTTTCGCGGGCTTTGCTTTTCCAGTATAGTGGTATCGTCTTTGTTTGTGCGTATGCGTAATTCAAAATGTTTTAGATTGGAGCTGCTTATCCGCGTGCGAAACGATTCCCCAATTTTTGTTGAATGCTTGTTGCTGGTGCACCCTGTTGTAAATACTGGCAGTAGTAAAAAAACAATAATTGAGAGTTTTTTTCGAGGGGATACGTTAGTCAAAAGGCTTGTGGCTCCGAGGGTCGAAACATCATAATAAGAGTGTGTTTAGATACTCTTACCGGATTAAGGTTCCGTTATTTATGGGGCCTCAGAAATTTGAGGCCGTAGCTTACTTGGATTTCTTTTTGGACTCACGATAGAAGACGGCAACTTTACCAATTTCTTGTATGAGTTCAGAGTTACTTTGGTCTAATATTTCTTGAATAATGTTTTTACGGCTTTCCTTGTCTGGGATGGCGATTTTAACTTTGATCAATTCATGGTCATTTAGGGCGCGTTGAATTTCGTTTAGCACGCCCTCATGAAGGCCTTTGTTGGCAATCATAACGACAGGTTTTAGGTCGTGTGCGAGTGTTTTGTATTGTTTGATGGTGTCTTTTGATAAAGCCAAAGTGTTTAACTCCAGGGTCGGAAGGGCAATTTTGTGTTATTTTACGCGGAATATGATCTGAGCGCTAAGTTTGTTCGCGGCTAAGGCCGACTAAATCGACATTGCTCGTTTATTGGTCGCTCAATTCAGGTAGGGTTTTAGCGAATATAGAATATGTAGTGAATATAGAGTATGGCAAAATCAAAAAGTAGTAACAACTGGCTGCAAGAGCATTTCAGTGATGAGTATGTAATAAAATCCCAGCGTGATGGTTATCGCTCGCGCGCGAGTTATAAACTTATTGAGTTGAGTAAGAAAGATAAGCTGCTGAGACCGGGTATGACGGTGGTCGATTTAGGTGCTGCTCCTGGTGGTTGGTCCCAAGTCGCGGCCGACCTTGTGGGCGATAAGGGGATGGTTATTGCGTCCGATATATTGCCGATGGACTCGTTGCCCGATGTTCAATTTTTGCAGGGTGACTTTACCGAGGATCAAGTATTTGAGGATCTACTTCAAATACTTGATGGCCGTGAAGTGGACCTTGTAATTTCAGATATGGCCCCAAACATGAGTGGAGTCAGCGCTGTCGATCAGCCTGCTGCTATGTATTTGGTTGAGTTAGCATTGGATTTTGCGTTTAAAACCTTAAAGCCTGGCGGAACCTTTGTTTGTAAGGTTTTTCATGGTGAGGGTTTTGATGCGTTTTTTCGTGATGCTCGAAAAGAGTTTTCGTCCGCGGTAACTCGTAAGCCTGATGCTTCGCGAGCGCGTTCAAGCGAAGTGTATCTAGTGGCAAAAGGCTATCGTGGCGATAGTAGCTAAATAGTGTCCGGCTATAAGTTGGGCTCTGCTGTGGGGAAATCTAAACGGCCATGTTAACACCGCTAAGTGTAGTAGTTTGCAATAGGTGAACTTCTGTATTTGGTGGTGACAATCTGACCAAAGTTATTTCCCTTGGTGAAGAGCCATCTATGGGTGGGCACTGATGAGTAACCAATAACGGTGTTTGATTATTGTTTCGATTATTGTCTCGATTATCGCGATGGTAACTTGAGACGCTATACTAGAATTTTAAACTGGTTTCGAGTTAATAAAGTAGTGCTCGAACAGAGGAGATGTCCTTGAACAATATGGCGAAAAACTTAATCCTATGGCTTGTAATTGCCTTGGTGCTGTTTACGGTGTTTCAAAACTTCAGCGGCCCGGCGGCTCAAGCAGAGCGCAGTTATTCGGCTTTCTTGAAGGATGTGAACGATCATCGTGTTGCTACAGCCGAGTTTGAGGGAGGATTGATTAACGTTAAGCTTACTGATGGAACCGAGTTTGTGGTCATAAAGCCGAACCTAACGGATGCAAACTTGGTTGATGATCTTTATAACAACAACGTCGAGGTTGTTGGTAAACGACCGCCCACAGAGAGCCTTTTGCAGCAGCTGCTTGTGGCTAGTTTTCCAATTCTTATTTTTGTCGCTGTATTTGTGTTCTTTATGCGCCAGATGCAGGGTGGTTCTGGTGGACGTGGTGGTCCAATGAGTTTTGCGAAAAGCAAGGCGCGTATGATGGGTGAAGACCAGATTAAAACAACATTTGCAGATGTTGCGGGTGTCGATGAAGCCAAAGAAGATGTGCAAGAATTGGTCGAGTTCTTACAGGACCCTTCACGCTTTCAGCGTTTAGGTGGCAAAATTCCACGCGGGGTTCTTATGTCGGGCCCTCCGGGTACGGGTAAAACCCTATTGGCGAAAGCGATTGCTGGTGAAGCGAAAGTGCCGTTTTTCTCGATTTCGGGCTCTGATTTTGTCGAAATGTTTGTTGGTGTGGGCGCATCTCGTGTGCGAGACATGTTCGATCAGGCAAAAAAGAGTGCGCCGTGTATTATCTTTATTGATGAAATCGATGCTGTTGGCCGCCACCGGGGCGGCGGGCATGGCGGTGGTAATGATGAGCGTGAGCAAACGCTTAACCAGTTACTCGTTGAGATGGATGGTTTTGAAGGTAACGATGGCGTAATTGTCATAGCTGCTACCAACCGCCCTGATGTTCTTGATAATGCATTATTGCGCCCTGGTCGTTTTGATCGCCAAGTGAATGTGAGTTTGCCTGATGTGCGTGGGCGAGAACAAATACTGAAAGTGCATTTACGAAAAGTGCCTTTAGATGAAAGCGTTGAGGCTAAGGTTGTTGCTCGTGGTACGCCGGGGTTTTCTGGTGCTGATCTTGCAAATCTTGTCAATGAGGCTGCTCTGTTGGCTGCGCGTGCAAACAAGCGCGTGGTAACGAAAGTTGAGTTTGAAAATGCCCGTGACAAAATATTAATGGGTGCTGAGCGTCGTACTTTAGTCATGAAGGAGAGCGAGAAAGAGAGTACGGCTTATCATGAGGCTGGGCATGCAATACTTGGCTATTTGTCAGAAGAGCACGACCCCATACATAAAGTCACAATTATTCCTCGTGGTCGGGCTTTAGGTGTTACACAGTTCTTGCCTGAAGGCGACCGTATTAGTGAAAGTAAGCGCAAGTTGTTTGGCGATATTGTTACGGCTTACGGTGGTCGAGTTGCAGAAGGGATGAAATATGGCGCTGACGGCGTAAGTACTGGCGCCTCGCAAGATATCAAAATGGCAACGGCGATAGCTCGGGCGATGGTTGTGAATTACGGTCTGTCTGAGCGCTTAGGTGCATTAGATTATGATGCTCGCGATAGTGACGGGATTGGTAGTAAAAAGGTGTCGAGTTACACAGCACGGCTTATCGATGAAGAGATTAAGTTGTTCACCGATCAATGCTACGCCAAGGCGGAAGAGCTACTAGAGGCAAATAAAGATATTCTAGAGTCTATGAAGGAGGCTCTAATGGAGTACGAGACGATCGACTCTGACCAGGTTGAAGATCTGATGTCTCGCGTAAAAGTTCGGCCTCCTCGTGATTGGGGTGATACTGACCTTGATAGCGATGAGACTCCCTCAGCGCCAGACGCTGATGTGAGCGACGAGCAGCCCCTGGCTGGGCCGGCTGAAGAGTAACTAAGCATTATTTTAGTTGCTTGGTCTTTGTGGTTCTATGAAGTTTGATTTTGGTCGGCATTCGCTCGACCTTTCTTATCCCCATGTTATGGGGATCTTGAATATTACTCCTGATTCATTTTCCGATGGTGGGCTGCTGTATGTTGACGGGCGCCCAGCGCTCGACACTATATTGGCTCGAGCGAGTTCGATGCTTAATGATGGTGCCACGCTGCTTGATGTTGGTGGGGAGTCGACGCGTCCAGGAGCTGATAAAGTCTCTTCTCAGGAGGAGTGTGATCGGGTTTTGCCGGTCGTTGAGGCTCTAAGTGCACGCTTTAATACTGTTATATCTGTTGATACAAGTAATCCGGTGTTGATGCGACAATCGGCTGATGCGGGCGCAGGGTTAATTAATGACGTTAGGGCATTAACAGTGCCGGGCGCGCTGGAGGCTGTGTCTGAGGCCAATCTGCCGGCTTGTTTGATGCATATGCAGGGGCAGCCGGGCACCATGCAGGCCGCCGTCGCCTATGAGTCTGTGGTGGATGAGGTGGCGGATTTCTTTCGTGAGCGTATTGGCGCGTGCCGAGAGGCTGGTATTGATACGCTGTTATTGGACCCCGGCATTGGTTTTGGTAAGCGTGATGAGCATAATATTACTTTATTGCGAAAGTTAGCGCGATTTGATGAATTTGCACTGCCGCTGTTAGTGGGTGTTTCACGAAAATCATTTATTGGACGATTAATGGGGTGTAGTGTTGGGGAGCGGTTGCCTGCGAGTCTGGCTTTTGCCTACGCTTCCATGCAAAATGGCGCCAAAATTCTGCGGGTTCATGATGTTCGAGAGACGCGCGATGTGGTCGAGGCTTTTAAGTTAATGAAATGCCTGGATTGAATATGAATATAGAGTGTAGATTTGTATGAGTAGAAAGTATTTTGGTACTGATGGTATTCGTGGCCGAGTTGGTTCAGGGGCAATCAGCCCGCAGTTCTTTCTTCATTTAGGTTGGGCCGTTGGTAAGGTTTTGGGTGATCATTCAGGTGGTCGCTCCTCTGGTTTAGTATTGATTGGTAAGGATACTCGGGTCTCTGGCTATATGTTCGAATCGGCTTTAGAGGCCGGGTTGATCAGTGCTGGCGTTGATGTTGGTCTTTTAGGGCCTATGCCTACACCGGCGATCGCCTATCTGACGCGTACGTTTCAGGCGAAAGCTGGGATCGTTATCAGTGCATCTCACAATCCTTATACAGATAACGGCATTAAGTTATTTAATACCAACGGAACAAAACTAGCGGATGAGCTTGAGTTAGCCATTGAGGCGCAGCTTGAGCAGCCCTTAGTTATGGCTGAGCGCCTTGGGCGGGCACGCAGGATTGACGATGCTGAAGGGCGGTATGTTGAATTTTGCAAGGCGACTTTGCCTTGGGGCTTTAGTTTGTCTGGTCTGAATATCGTATTGGATTGCGCAAATGGCGCTACATACAGTATCGCACCAAAAGTGTTTTCTGAATTGGGCGCGCACATCGATGTAATTGGTGATGAGCCCGATGGGTTAAACATAAATCTTGATTGCGGCTCCACCAGTTTGTCGCGGCTTCAGTTGGAGGTTAAAGAGCGTAAGGCTGACTTGGGCATTGCTTTTGATGGTGACGGCGACCGAGTCATGTTTGTTGATTCTGAGGGCGGAGTGGTTGATGGTGATCAGCTTTTATTTATCATTGCTAAGCATCAGCATCAGCATCAGCACGAGTCGCGTGGCTGTAAAGGTGTTGTTGGGACGCTTATGACCAACTATGGTTTCGAGCTTGGCATGCAGGAATTAAATGTTCCCTTTGTTCGCGCCAATGTGGGTGATCGTTTCGTGATTGAGCAAATGGCGAAGCATGATTGGGTTCTGGGGGGGGAAAGTTCGGGGCATTTGATTTGCAAGGAGGTTACAACTACCGGTGATGGGATAATTTCAGCCCTGCAGGTATTAAGGGCTCTTGTTGAAGGGGGGAAGTCCTTGCGTGAAGCTAATTCTGTAATGGTGATGCTGCCGCAAGTTATGATCAATGTACCCGTAGTGAATGTGATTGATTTTGATTCGGATGTTGTTGTTCAGGCGGCGATTAAGGCGGCTGAGCTTGAATTAGCTGGTAGTGGTCGAGTTCTTTTGCGGCCATCGGGTACTGAGCCCGTTGTTCGTGTAATGGTGGAGGGGGTGGATGAGTCTTTGGTTGCTCGTTTGGCGAAAGAGCTATCAGTCGTTGTTACGAAGGCTGTTGCCTAATTAATCGACACTGATGCGAATTATTCGTTGAATCTGGGCGTGTGATCCGCTAAGATTTGCGCCCCCTAAGTAAGGGTCCTTTTTGGGCTCTACTATTTGACTTATTATGAGGAGCAAACATGCGCCGTCCTGTTGTTGTTGGAAACTGGAAAATGAATGCCAGTCTCGAAAGCACAAGTGCACTTATCAAATCACTATCTGATGCTTGGGTTGGTGTGCATACTGCGGAAGTTGCTGTTTGTCCTCCTGCGGCCTACCTTGCTAAAACTGCCGAGCTTTTAGAGCAGAGCAACATTAGTTATGGCTCGCAAGATATTAGTGAGCATGAGTCTGGCGCTTACACTGGTCAGATCTCTGCTGACATGCTGCTTGACTTTGGTTGCCGCTACGCCATTATCGGTCATTCAGAACGTCGTCAGTATCAGGGTGAGTCTTCTGAGTTGGTGGCGCTTAAGTTTCAAGCGGCAATCAAAAAAGGTTTAATTCCTATTTTGTGCGTTGGTGAAACATTATCTGACCGTGAAGAAGAAAAAACTTTTGAAGTCATTGGTGATCAGCTTCGTGCGGTTATCGATCTTGTTGGTTTGGATGGCGTTGCAAAAGGCGTTGTTGCTTACGAGCCAGTTTGGGCGATTGGAACTGGTAAGTCGGCTACCCCTGCGATGGCTCAGGCCGTTCATGCCTTCATTCGCGACGTGTTAGGGCCTGAAGGTGTTCAGACTTCAATTTTGTATGGTGGTAGTGTTAAGCCAAATAATGCCGAAGAATTATTTGCTCAAGAAGATATTGACGGGGCATTGGTTGGCGGCGCGGCTTTAAATGCTGATGATTTTATTGCTATTTGTAAGGCGGCTGAATAGCCCCTTTTAGAGATGTTCTAATGGAAAACTTAATTTTACTTGGTCATTTGGCTACTGCGATTATAATAGTGGGCCTTATATTGTTACAGCAGGGTAAGGGTGCCGAAATGGGTGCGTCATTTGGCTCTGGCGCCTCTCAGACTTTGTTTGGTGCATCGGGGTCGGGTAACTTCTTTGCGCGAATGACGGCGCTTTTCGCGGCGATATTTTTTGTTACGAGCCTCAGTTTGGCTGTTTTAGCTAAGCAGGCAAGCTCAGTTGATGGTGGTCTATCTATACCTGAGTTGGAGTCTGTGCAATTACCTGTAGTTAATGCTGACTTGCCAGTTGTTGAGTCTGACTTGCCAGTAGTTGATGCTGAGCTGCCTGCAGTCGAGCCTGATTTGCCGGTTGTGGAAGAGGTTGGAGAGTAGTTGTGGTTGAATTAGCCCAAGTGGTGAAATTGGTAGACACGCTACCTTGAGGGGGTAGTGACGTAAGTCGTGCCGGTTCAAGTCCGGCCTTGGGCACCATATTAAAAGGCACTTCGCTATGCGGCGTGCCTTTTTTTTGCGTTAAAAATGAAGTTTTTTATGTGTGATGGTTTTAGTTTCAGTTTTTTTTCAATTAGGCTTGACCTATCTCGAATCTATCCATATAATGCGCGGCCTTGATTGCTTGAACGCAGTCAGGCTCTGGTGCGGGGTGGAGCAGCCTGGTAGCTCGTCGGGCTCATAACCCGAAGGTCGTTGGTTCAAATCCAGCCCCCGCTACCAATTTCTACTGAAGGCTTTTGCTTCGGTAATGAGTCCTTAGGGGCGTTGTGGTTTTGGCTTTTTAGCCAAAGAATATTTGCGCGAAAGCGCAGCAAAAAAGCCCCATTTATGGGGCTTTTTTGTATCTGTATATTTTGTTGGTAGTGAGTAATTAACCTTCCATAGCAGGGTAAGTACAGAGCATAACGAAATGGGCGGTAGGCCCATTTTTTGTTTTTGATTCACACATGACATGATATGAGCGCAATTCAAACCCAGCTTGAAGATTTAATACGTCCCATTACCGAGGCTCTTGGTTGTGAGTTCTGGGGCGTCGAGTATTTCGTACAGGGCAAGCAGTCGCTGCTACGCGTATTTATCGAAAAGAACGATGGCGTACTTGTTGAAGATTGCGAGCGTGTAAGTCGACAAGTAAGTAGCGTTATGGACGTTGAAGATCTTATTAAGACGGAGTACACCTTAGAGGTGTCTTCTCCTGGTCTAGATCGCCCCTTGTTTAGTCTTGATCAGTTCAGCGCGCACATTGGTGAAAGTATCAAGCTTCGCTTGCGTGTCGCTCTTAACGGGCAGCGTAAATTTAGCGGATTGCTAAGGTCGATAGAGAATGACGAAATCGTTTTAGAATTTGGAAGTGAAGAGTACGTTCTTCCCTTTGAACTTATTGAAAAGGCAAATGTTGTCCCCCGGTTTTAATGGGGCAGAGGACTCTCAATGAATAAAAAAGAAATATTGCTAGTCGCGGATGCGGTATCTAATGAAAAAGGCGTTGATAGAGACGTTATTTTCGAAGCTATTGAGCTCGCTCTTGCAACAGCTACTAAAAAGCGTTACGACGAAGAGAGTAACGTTGAAGTTACGATTGATCGTAAGACCGGTGACTATACTACTGAGCGTAGTTGGGAGGTTGTTAGTGATGATGTGCTAGCTGAGCTAGGAACGCAGTTCACGAGCGATGAAGCGGCAGAGAAGGACGTTAATCTTAAGACGGGTGACATTTATAAAGAAATTGTTGAGAACGTTACCTTTGGTCGTATTGCTGCACAAACAGCCAAACAAGTAATCGTTCAAAAAGTCCGTGAGGCCGAGCGAGCACAGGTGATTGAAGAATACCGTGATCGTATGGGTGAGATTGTTTCAGGTACGGTTAAAAAGGTTACTCGCGACAATATTATTGTGGATCTTGGCGGTAATGCTGAAGGCTTGTTGCCACGCGAGGAGCTTGTCGGCCGCGAAGTTTTTCGAATGAATGATCGTGTACGTGCTGTATTGCTTGAAGTCCGCCCTGAAGTGCGTGGGCCTCAGCTTTATTTGAGTCGAGCATGTCGTGAGATGTTGGTTGAGTTATTTAAAATTGAAGTTCCTGAAATATCAGAGGAAGTTATATCTCTTCGCGGCTCCGCGCGTGATCCTGGCTCGAGAGCTAAAATTGCCGTCTCCACAAATGATGGGCGTATCGATCCTGTTGGTGCATGTGTAGGAATGCGAGGCGCACGAGTTCAGGCCGTCTCGAATGAGCTTGGTAATGAACGAATTGATATTGTTTTGTGGGATGATAATCCTGCTCAATATGTAATTAATGCTATGTCGCCTGCTGAAATCGAGTCCATTGTTATGGACGAAGAGACAGGTACAATGGATTTAGCGGTTAAACAAGAAAGTTTGGCTCAGGCTATTGGTCGTGGCGGTCAAAACGTTCGGCTTGCATCAGAGCTTACAGCTTGGGAAATTAACGTGATGAGCGTTGAAGACTGGGAAGAAAAGCAGTCAGCAGAAACGGGTGATATGATTACCACGTTTTGCGAGTCGCTTGATGTTGATGAGGATATTGCACAAGTTTTGGTTGAAGAAGGATTTACCAGCTTAGAAGAGGTTGCTTATGTGCCTTTTGATGAGTTTTTATCGATAGACGGTTTTGACGAAGGCATAGCTACTGAATTACGTAGCCGAGCTAAAGATGCACTTCTAACAAAAGCGTTGGCCGACGAAGAAAAAGTCGAAGAAAATGCGCCAGCCGAAGATCTGTTAACTATGGAGGGTATGGACTCGGTGACAGCCAAGGCCTTAGCCGGGGAAGGTATATGCACAATGGAAGACCTTGCCGAGCAAGCTATTGATGACATTATGTTTGTTGATGGTATGGATGAAGAGCGTGCTTCGGTATTAATTATGAAGGCTCGCGAGCCGTGGTTTGTTGATCAGGCTGATGCCTAAGAGTTGTGCGTAGTGCATTAACTAATAGCCCCTTTTAAGTAAGTATGAAGACCTAAATACAGGTAATAGAGAACACTATGGCTGATGTAACAGTAAGTGAACTGGCAAAGTCAGTTGGCGCGTCGGTAGAGAGAATTCTATCGCAGATGAAGCAAGCTGGTTTAACTCATACGTCTACTGACGATATGGTTTCCGATGAGGAAAAACAAACGCTGCTTAGCTTTTTAAAGGCGAGTCACGGAGAGAGCAGTGATGCTCCAAAGAAAATTACGCTTAAGCGTAAAACGACAACGACTCTTAAGAGTGGGTCTGGCGGTGCAAAGAAAACCGTTAATGTCGAAGTCCGAAAAAAGCGTACGTATGTTAAGCGCGATGCAGTTGAGGGTGATATTCAAGAGGAGCCTCTTGCGGATGAGGTGCCAGCTTCAGAGCCTGAGAATGTTGAGGTAACTGTAGCGATTGAAGAGCCGGCGCTAATAGTCGAAGAAGAACCAGAGCCAATAGTCGAAGAAACGCCAGAGCCGGTTGTTGAGATTGAGCCGGAGCCGGTTGTTGAGGCCGTGCAAGAAAAATCCCAACCTACGGAGCCTGAAGCTGCGGAGTCTAAACCTGTGCAGCCTAAGCCTACTACGACAAGACTTTCTTTTGTTGATGATGTGGAAATGTTGCGCCAGCGCGCAGCTATTGCTCGCAAGAAAGCTAACGCTGATGCGGAAAAACAAACCGCATTAAGAATTGAAGAAAAGAAAAAAGCGGAAGAAGTAAAAAAGGCCACTCTTGCGAAGAAAGCAGTTGCAAGTAAAGCCGTTACGGGTAAATCCGTTGAAAATAAGACCGCTGAAAAGCCAACTACTGGCGCGGCTCGTGCAGCGGATAAAAAGCCTAAGCATCACCGGAATGCCGATGCCACTGCAGCCAACGTTGATTCCGATGGTGAAAACTCAAAGCACAATAAAAAAGCGGGCAAAGCCGTTAAAAAAACTGACGCTACTAAAAAGGTCAAAACCGCGCTTGATTATGCTGACGATGCAGAAGAAATTAATGAAATCTTACATATTGGTAAGCGTAAATTAACGTCTGGTCGCCAAAAGATTCGTATCACTAACAAGCACAGCTTTAAAAAGCCAACAGCCAAGATTAGTTATGGTGTAGAGATCGGTGAAGAAATATCGGTTGCTGATCTAGCCCAACAGATGAATGTTAAAGTTGGAGAAGTTGTTAAACAGCTTATGAAGCTTGGCACTATGGCAACAATTAACCAGCTAATCGATCAGGAAACCGCTGAGCTTGTTGTTGAGGAATTGGGTCACAGCTCTGTTCGAAAAAGTTCTAATGAAGTTGAAGAAAAACTTCAAGAGTCGGCTTCCCTAGAAGAAGGTACGTTTGTTTCTCGTGCGCCGATAGTCACTGTTATGGGGCACGTCGATCACGGTAAAACATCGCTTCTTGATTATATTCGAAAAGCGAAAGTAGCCTCAGGTGAAGCTGGTGGTATAACTCAGCATATTGGTGCCTACCGTGTGAAAACTAAGCAGGGCGAATTAGCCTTTCTAGATACCCCTGGTCACGCGGCTTTTACGGCCATGCGTGCTCGTGGTGCACAATGTACTGATATTGTTATTCTTGTTGTCGCAGCAGATGATGGTGTGATGCCTCAGACTGAAGAGGCCGTTCAGCACGCACGCGCTGCAGGTGTTCCGCTCGTTGTTGCCATTAATAAAATGGATAAAGAGGGCGCAGATCCAGATCGTGTTAAAAACGAACTCGCTGCGAAGGAAGTTATCCCAGAGGAGTGGGGCGGTGATACACAGTTTGTTCCCATTTCCGCGCATACCGGCGACGGTATAGATGCTTTGCTAGAGGCGGTTGGTCTTCAAGCAGAATTGCTTGAGTTGACAGCACCTCTTGATGTTGCTGCACGTGGTGTTGTAATTGAGTCTCGAATGGATAAAGGTCGCGGAGCTGTTACTACTGTACTTGTTCAGGCTGGTGAGCTTAATCGCGGAGAGATTCTTCTTGCAGGTCAAAGCTATGGTCGTGTTAGAGCAATGACCAATGAGCTTGGCCAAAAAGTTGGGACAGCGGGGCCATCAACACCCGTGGAAATTTTAGGTCTTGATAGTCCTCCATCTGCAGGTGACGAGTTCTTAGTAGTTACAGACGAGAAAAAAGCACGTGAGGTTTCTCAGTTTAGAATCGAGCGAGAGCGCGAAGAGAAAATGAGCCGTCAACGTGCTAGTAAACTCGACAATATGTTCTCGGGTTTTGGCGCTACAGAGAAGAAAATTCTTCCTGTTGTGTTAAAGACTGATGTTCGTGGATCGCTTGAAGCTATTAGCGCCGCGCTGTTGGATTTAGGTAATGATGAAGTTGAGGTTAATATTGTCGGTGACGGCGTTGGTGGTATTACCGAAAATGACGTCAATTTAGCCTTAACGTCAGGTGCGATTGTTTTAGGCTTTAACGTTCGAGCTGGTGCGGCCACGCGTCGTATTGCTGAACAAGAGTCTGTTGAGATTCGTTACTATAGTATTATCTATCAGTTAATTGACGAGGTGAAAAGTGCGCTTTCGGGAATGCTTGACCCAGAACGTATTGAAGAAATCGTTGGTATAGCTGAAGTTCGTGATGTATTCCGTTCACCGAAGTTTGGTCAGGTTGCGGGTTGTATGGTTGTTGAGGGTACTGTTCACCGCAATAAACCTATACGTGTATTACGAGAAAATATTGTTATTTTTGAAGGTGAATTAGAATCGCTACGTCGATTTAAAGATGACGTAAATGATGTTCGTAACGGTACCGAGTGTGGTATTGGTGTTAAAAACTACGACGTTAAAATCGGCGATCAAATCGAAGTCTTTGAAGTTAAAGAAGTGGCGCGCGAACTAGCGTAAGCGAAAAAAGTTTATGGCAAGAGAGTTTAAACGTGCTGACCGGATATCGGATGCGATGCTGAAATGTGTTGCAGATATCCTTCGGCAAGAAGTTCGTGATCCACGTATTAGTATGGCTAATGTTAATTCTGTCGACGTTACCCGTGACTTATCGTACGCAAAGGTTTATGTGACGTTTGTGGGGATCGATAGCGAGCAAGAAATCGACGAATCAATCTCTGCGTTAAACGCTGCTTCTGGCTTTGTTCGTAGTCGAGTTGCCAAAGAGCTTAATTTGAGAACTACGCCACGTGTGCAGTTTGTTTTTGATCGTGTCGCTGTGCGAGGGCAAGAGCTTTCTAGTCTGATTGACAAAACCATCGCTGCTGATCGCTCCCGCAGCGAGGACGAGTAGCTTGGGTAGGCGCAGACGATTTGGCCGAAAATTGGACGGCGTTATTATTATTGATAAGCCGGCCGGTGAAACATCAAACGCTGTCTTACAGCGCGCCAAACGGTTATTTTTCGCCGAAAAAGCTGGCCATACCGGAGCCTTAGACCCTCTCGCAACAGGAGTCTTACCTCTTTGTTTTGGTGAGGCGACAAAGTTCTCTCAGTATCTCCTCGATTCAGACAAAACCTATGTCAGCGATTTTTATTTCGGGATTGCTACAGACACGGCCGATAGTGATGGGAAAACGCTTAGCCAGATAGATGCGTCATCGCTGACGGAAGAGATGCTTGAGTCCGAAGTCTCGAATTACCGCGGTGACATCGAGCAAGTCCCCCCAATGTATTCAGCTTTGAAACTCAATGGTCAGCCTCTTTATAAATTGGCGCGTAAAGGTATTGAGGTAGAGCGGGCGGCACGGAAAGTTCACATCTTTGAGTTTAGCGTATTGTCATTTGAGCCGGGCGAAGTCGCTCGCGCTAAGGTTCGTGTGCACTGCTCCAAAGGTACCTATATTCGAAGCCTAGCGGCCGATATTGGTGAAGCTCTAGGTCTTGGCGGCCATGTGGCGACACTGCATCGTGAACAGGCAGGAAGCTTTCATGAACGAGATGCTGTAAGTTTAGAAGCGCTAGAGCTTGAGCGTGGCGAGGGTCGGGCTGAATGTCTAGATCATTATTTGTTGCCTGTCGATGCCCCTGTCTCTAATTTTCCAGAAATACGTCTGGATGATAATAGTGGGTTTTACTTCCTGCAAGGCCAAGCCGTTATGGATACGAGGGTCTATCAATTGGGTGATGAAGGCGATACACTTCGCGTTTTTCAGGATTCTGGTGCTTTTTTAGGTTTAGCTGAAATCACCGATGATGGTCGTTTGGCTCCTCGGCGTCTTATGGCGCAATCGTGAGCTTAAAGGCTTAATAATTGTAGTTTTTGGCCTTAAAGCGGCTGAAATACAAGGCGACCTGTCTGTAACTATGCATGGGCAGGCCGAGTTTAGTGGTAGTTATTATTACGAGTGTTTATCACCGTTTTTAACTCAACCGGCATATTTAACTTTACTAGTAGGTAATACATCATGGCGTTAAGTAAACAAGAAAAAGAAGCAATTATTGTTGAGCATAAAACAGTAGAAAGTGACACGGGTTCTCCGGAAGTTCAAGTTGCTTTGCTAACCGCAAACATCAATAAATTGCAGGGTCATTTTTCTGACCATAAAAAGGACAATCATTCACGTCGCGGACTTATCCGTATGGTAAACCAGCGTCGTAAGTTGCTTGACTATGTTAAGCGCAAGGATGTTAACCGCTATGCTTCGTTGATCAAAAAATTAGGTCTACGTCGCTAAGTAGTGTTCTGCGAAGTGCCCGCCCTGTGCGGGCACTTTCGTTTTTAGTGTTTCGCTATTTTGTCTGTATTTTAACCTTATGGGTTGATAAACCGATGTATGGAAACAGCGGTTTTGGCTTTAAAGCCATTGAGGCGCGGCTTTACTGAGTGAAAAACCGTTATCGCTCGCGTCGAGAAGAAGTGTTTGGCCTGGATTGCTAAATAGTTTCTATGTATATCGAAACCTTATAATGCCGCTTTGGTCAATTGATGATGAGCGAGTCAATAAGGCTTTTTTGACCATACATAACTCTGTGTAGATTGATTATGTATTCTGTGCAGAGATATTTTGAATATACGATAAAATTTAGATAAAACTACGATAAAACTACGAAAGGGTATTAATGTGAATCCCGTAATTAAAAAATTTCAATACGGTGAGCAAACCGTAACTATAGAAACTGGGCGTGTAGCACGACAAGCATCTGGTGCTGTTGTTGCGAGTATTGGCGATACTGTTGTTTTGTGTACTGTTGTTGCTGCAAAAAAAGCAAAAGCAGGTCAAGACTTTTTCCCGCTTTCTGTTCATTACCAAGAAAAGTACTACGCGGCAGGCAAAATTCCTGGTGGCTTTCTTAAGCGTGAAGCTCGACCTTCAGAGAAAGAAACACTGACGTCTCGATTGATCGATCGCCCAATTCGTCCACTATTCCCTAAAGGGTTTTTGAACGAAGTTCAGGTTTTATGTACTGTTATTTCAGCGGAAAAAGATGTCGATCCTGACATTTGTGCAATGATCGGAACTTCTGCTGCGCTTTCTATTTCTGGTGTTCCTTTTAAAGGTCCAATTGGTGCCGCTCGTGTAGGTTATACCAAAGAGCAAGGCTTCATACTAAACCCAGGTTACGAAGCTCTTCAATCTTCTGAATTGGATATGGTTGTTGCTGGTACTAAAGACGCGGTATTAATGGTTGAATCAGAAGCGGCTGAGCTTCCTGAAGATATTATGCTTGGTTCCGTTCTTTATGCTCACCAAGAGTTACAAGCTGTTGTTCAGGCTGTTACTGAATTTGCTCAAGAGACCGCTAAAGAAGCGTGGGAATGGTCTGCTCCTGCCGTAAACGAAGATCTTAAAGCTAAAATTGAAGCACAATTTGGTGAGGCTATTGGCGAAGGCTATCGCATCACTGAAAAAATGGCGCGTTATGCTCAGCTTGGTCTCGTTCGTAATGAAGCTATCGCCGCCCTTGCTGGTGAAGATAGCGACGTAACGGCTGATGATGTTAAAGAGCTATTCGCTAAAATCGAAAAGCAAACTGTTCGTAATCGCGTTATTGCTCATGAGCCTCGTATTGATGGGCGTGACAACGTAACAGTTCGTGGCTTGCAGGTTGAAGTTGGTGTTCTTCCTCGCGTTCATGGTTCCTCTTTATTTACGCGTGGCGAAACTCAGGCCTTGGTAGTTGCTACTTTAGGTTCGACTCGTGATGCTCAGATTATTGATGCGATAAGCGGCGAACGCCGTGATCCATTCATGTTGCACTATAACTTCCCTCCCTACTCTGTAGGCGAATGCGGTCGAATTGGCTCTACTGGTCGGCGTGAAGTTGGTCACGGTCGTTTAGCTCGTCGTGGTGTAGCCGCTGTACTTCCAAACTCGGAAGAGTTTCCTTATACGATGCGTGTAGTAAGTGAAATTACTGAATCAAACGGTTCGTCTTCGATGGCTTCTGTTTGTGGTACGAGCTTAGCACTTATGGATGCCGGTGTGCCTATTAAGGCGCCTGTTGCCGGTATTGCCATGGGTTTGGTTAAAGAAGGCGAAGAGTTTGCTGTATTGACCGACATTTTAGGTGATGAAGATCATCTTGGTGATATGGACTTTAAAGTGGCCGGTACTGCAGACGGTATTACCGCTCTTCAAATGGACATTAAGATCGAAGGTATTAACGAAGAGATTATGGAGGTCGCATTAAACCAAGCACATAGTGCGCGTCTACATATTCTTGCCGAGATGAATAAAATCATCGATACCCCGCGTGAAAACCTTTCTGAAAATGCACCACAATTTGAATCAATGAAAGTCGATTCCGATAAGATTCGTGATGTAATTGGTAAAGGTGGCGCGACTATTCGTGCGATTACAGAAGCTAGCGGCTGCTCTATTGATATTGATGATAACGGTACAGTTAAAATCTATGCCCCTGATAGCGAAGCTTTAGCAATCGCTAAAGACAAGGTATTAGAAGTAACCGCTGAAGCTGAAGTTGGCGCGACTTATGATGGTATTGTTGCTCGTATCGTTGATTTTGGTGCGTTCGTTACGTTCTTGCCGGGTAAAGATGGGCTTGTTCACATATCTCAAATCGCTCATGAGCGCGTGAAGAACGTCAGTGACTACCTAAAAGAAGGCCAGGAAATCAAAGTTAAGTGTTTAGATGTTGATGCGCGTGGCCGTATCAAGCTGTCTATCAAAGAGCTCTTAGAAAAGCCCGCTGAAGAAGTTACTACAGAAGGTGCAAGCGAAGAGTAAAACCTTTTCGTTTTGGCCAAAAGAGCCCGCTTTACGCGGGTTTTTTTTTAACTTTCAAAAACTAAAATACGCTTAATTATTATGAATTTCACAAAATACACGTTGTCCCTTTTTGTTCTGGCAGCATTGCTGGACGGTAGCTTTGTGCGAGCGGAGAGTTTAGGGGGAAAGAATTCTTCGCCCAAAGTTGAAGTTGGAGTTGCTGTTGCGACACAATATTTGGCCGACTATAGGGGGTCAGGGGAATATCAAAGCCAGTTTTTACCTGTACCTATCTTACTTTATAATGGCGATAGGTTTCGAATAGACCGAAGCGGTATACACAGTGATATATTTAAACGTCCAAGAGTCGA
This sequence comes from Flavobacteriales bacterium, assembly GCA_047638775.1. Taxonomy (GTDB): domain Bacteria; phylum Pseudomonadota; class Gammaproteobacteria; order Pseudomonadales; family Cellvibrionaceae; genus Agaribacterium. Next base: position 123,039 of record JBLIMQ010000001.1, on the reverse strand, counting down.
GCTTAATATCAGCGGCGAGGCATCATTGAGTGGTGGGGAGGATAATGACCTTCGTGCGGGAATGCCTGAATTGCAGTCGGCTTTTGAAATTGGTCCGTCCCTAAATGTACGCCTGTTGGGGGATAGCTTTGAAGATGGTTTGAGTTTAAGGCTTCCCGTTAGGGCTGTATTAGCGCTGGGGAGTAATGGTGGTGAAGCTATTGGATATTTGGCAAATCCAAAACTTACGTATCGAAATCATAATGTCGGTAATAATTGGCGCTTTACGTCAAACTTAGGGTTTACTGCAGCCTCGGGCGATTATCATCAGTATTATTACAGTGTTGAGCAGCAGTATGAGACCAGCACGCGGGCTAGTTATGATGCGCGTGCTGGGTTTAGTGGTTGGTACTCTAAAGCGGGAGTGAGTCGAAGGCGCGGCTCATGGTTCGTCTCAGCTAGCCTTCGTTATGATAATCTTAATGGCGCAAATTTCAAGGATAGTCCGCTTGTAGAAACAGATAATTATTTTTCTGTATCGCTTGCAGTCGCAAAGTTTCTTTGGTCGAAATAAAGGTAGTCTAAAGTGCCTAAATTCCAGTGGAACTCAAACGTTGAATGTGTCTGTGATTTCCTTCTTTAACATAATTAGGGAAGCTTAGCTCAACGTCAACGTATTCATGGCTGCTTTGGCTCAAAACAACTTTTCGGCCTTCTTTCTCGCAACTGAGTTCGACACGATAGCCGTACTTGCCTTGCTTATAAACGGTTTGTGATAGTGCGTTAAACTTTTTTGTTTCGATTAAGGTAAACTCGCCGCCATTAAAATTTCTATAGAGTTCTATAGCTTTGTTTGCCGGGGCATTGCTATCCAGTTTAATTGTGAATACGCCGTCAGTTGAATTTTTTGGGGTTTGTAGATTAAGTTCACCCTGAATTGAGAGGGACTGGCAACTGTGTAAGTTACTGTCAGCTTGGGCGTAAATACTCAGTGTACTCAGTACTAGAGCTAAAGATTTGATATAGTCCATTTTTTGATGTTCTTTATAAGTGAGTTTGTTAACAACGCTGTAATAAACATTGTTGCATGATTTTTATCTGTACTGCAAAGCAAAAACTGTAAAAAATGTAAAATATTGTTACAGTTTTTAAATTTTGTGCTACAAGGCAGGAATTCACCCGCTTAAACTTAAACAAACCCGATCTTCGAAGGAATCTAAATTAGTTATGCCATTGGACGCCTATATAACGCTGGCTGTTTTAGCCTTTGTAGTGATTGCTTTGCTACTCAATAAAGTATCTTCTGATTTGATTTTGATGGCCGCTCTGAGCGTGTTGATACTAACCGGCGTACTCGAGCCTGCTCAGGCCTTGTTGGGCTTTGCCAATCCAGGTGTGATTAGTATCGGTTGTCTGTATGTGATTGCAGCTGGATTGATTGAAACCGGAGCTGTTTCCTGGTTGGCAAGTCTGCTTTTGGGTAATCCGAAATCAGTGTCGCGCGCGCAATTGCGATTGTTTATGCCTACATCTCTATTAAGTGCTTTTACGAATAATACAGCTGTGGTTGCGATGTTTATTCCTGCGGTCCAAGAGTGGGGGGAGCGGTTAAATATTTCGCCTTCTAAACTTCTAATTCCGTTAAGTTATGCGGCTATTCTTGGCGGTACGTGTACCTTAATTGGCACAAGTACCAATTTGATCGTTGACGGCTTATTGCAGCAAACGTTCGACATTGAAATGGGTTTGTTTGAGGTTGCCATTGTTGGCGTGCCGATAACATTGGCGGGCATGTTGTATTTGTATTTTTTTGCTGAATTTTTATTGCCGAACAGGGGCGGCGTAGCAAAACAAGTGAGTGAACTGAGGGAGTACTGTGTTGAGTTTTGTGTGCTTGCCAATGGAAACCTCGATGGGAAATCTATTGCGAGCGCCGGGTTACGTAATCTAAATGCGGGTTACTTAATGGAGATTACACGCGGGGATGATGTTCTTGTTGCCATCGATCCGAGCTGGGTGTTGCAAGCCGGAGATACTTTGGTTTTTATTGGTGCTCCAGAGTTAGCGTCAGAGCTGAGGAAGATTCGTGGAATTCGACCCTCTGATCACGATGTTAGTAAATTAAAGATCGAAAACAGCAATCGCTGTATCGTTGAGGTGGTGTTGGGGCCAGAGTTTCCTGCAATAGGTAAAACGATAAAAGAGTCACGCTTTCGAACACGCTTTAATGCCGTAATTTTGTCGCTATCTCGAGAGGGTAAGAGGCAACCAGGAAAGCTTGGGGATTTGATATTCAAAGTTGGTGATACATTATTGCTTGAATCCGGGCAAGAATTCGTTGAGCAGTATCGTTTCCGAAAAGATTTCCTACTTGTGAGCCCTTTAAATAACTCAAGTTTACCAAATCATGAAAAGGCGCCTTATGCGCTTGGAATACTGGCGCTGATGATAGTCTCAACAAGTTTGGGATTTACTAGCTTGTTAGAATCTTGTTTGTTGGCTTCAGGTGGCATGCTAGTCACTCGCTGCGTGAGTGCGAGCAAAGCAAGGCGTCAGATAGACTTACAGGTACTGGTAGTGATAGCGGCGTCACTAGGTTTAGGGTTGGCTATGACACTTACGGGAGCGGCTGAGGCTATTGCGACTGTCCTATTGCCAGAGTCTTTGGCGAGTCCATTATTTGCATTAATAGTCGTCTACTTGCTTACGGTGGTTTTTACCGAACTTGTAACGAATAACGCCGCCGCAGTATTGATGTTTCCTATAGCGCAAAGTTTGAGTGAGCGGTTGGATATATCTATATTGCCGTTTGCCGTTACAATTATGATCGCAGCCTCGGCTAGCTTTATGACACCCTTAGGATACCAGACCAACCTCATGGTTTATGGTCCTGGGCAGTATAAATATAGTGATTATCTTAAAGTCGGTTTTCCTCTAAGTTGCGTCGTTGCACTCGTTACTTTAGCGATAGTGCCGAATGTATGGTCTTTTTGATCTAAGTGTTAATTTACTAGTGTTATGGATTTTGGTTTCAAGCTAGAGTGAATAATAGTCTACTGGAGTGCTTTTGCGTAAGTTAAGATTACTAAAACGAAAGGCCTTCCGACGGTCGAGTTTTGTCTTGGTGAGCGTGTTCTTAATCTGCGGGGCATTTAAAAAGTGTTCGTCATAGCTGCCGCCATCAATCGCTAAGCTTAGACCGTGGTAGAGGTCTTTAGCAAATGGCTCTTGTTTTGGTAAAATATAAAAAACATTGCATATGGGTAAACTAACAGGAGTTTTTGCTCGACCTCAAGGCTGATCGGCCCATTTAACAACTTCGCTTCACTGTTCATGAATAGCGCTCGGGACAAAATCAAAGCGACCTCCTTCTAACATGTGCAACACACTTTCAAATTTGGCTGGGTCAATAACATTAAGATTATTATGCTTTAGGATATCCGTATTCCCCCCAGTCACGACCTCGGCCTAGCGGGGTTTTTTTGATTTTTACAGTGTCTTTATACGACTAAATCATTGTTGATCATCCTGACGAATGATGAAAATACGCTGCCCTAGCATTCCCTTCATTACCGGTATACAGATTGGGGTTAAGTCGGTTTCATAGTGATCTTGAATGCCAACCCAAATTACAGCAAAGTAGCCAGAATTTGATATTTCAACTGAGCGTGCTTCGGAGGCATTTAACTTAGTGGTAACAATGTCGTATTGTTGGGAATTGCCGCTTTTGCTTAATCCCAATTTAAGCAGGTCACGAAATAAAGCCTCGTTTGCGTTCCCTTGATCTTTAATGACGATTTTTGTCTTGCTCGGAGCAAATGTCCCAGGGGGAATTAGGTACAAAAGGGAAAGGATTATACGTAAACCAGGTTCAAAGAATAATATTTAACCAATCGTGGATTTAAGTTCGAAGCGCATCAATAATTAGGCTACCAGTGTAGCTCTATAAGCATTCATTAAGTAATGGTTACGGTTTGATACTGCATGGACGACATAGGCAAGCTGAGCTATAAATGATCTGTCCGTGAATAAAGCATATAATCGGAAGCTCAAGCAGAATTGGGGAATACTTGAAAAACATTTAGGGTTTCGACACTAAAATATGAATCTCAATGAGCGCTGATATTGTCGGGCTGAAGCCCGACCTACAACCAAACCTACGTATTCACTCGTGTAGGTCGGCCTTCAGGCCGACTGAATTTAGGCAAATTTAACATAGTCATGTACCAAACCATCGCATCTGCTTTTGCGGATCGTATTAGCCTCCATTTGAAATCTCCATTAGAGCGCATTTTTAAAAGCGTGATGTTAAAAATGCAATTAAAATCTTACTAAATTCTATACTTCGGGTAACTAAAAGTTTAGGTACTTGAGCAAAAAATCATGTTAAATATCTCATGCAGCTTTAGGCTCTCCAGATAGCTCTAGATTGTATTGTTTTTGATTCGAAATATCTTGAAGTTAGGGCTTTAGGTATTAAATACTACCATAGGCTTAAAAGGGCTATAACTGTAGCGCCGAGTAGGATGAACTCTCGGCTTATTGATAAGCCTGCAGTTGGCGCGAGAAAAAATGTAGTGAGTCCCGCAGTGAGACTGGCTAAGGCGATGAATTTTCGTCGAGATGGTTGCCTGACCGTTTTTGTGTTTTCCGATGGCGGGCTTTGCGAATGTGAACTTGCCTTTAAGGTGTTGTAGATTAAGTGGGGAAGCTCTGGGAATTTTTCCATCCACTCTGGGGCATGGTATTTAAGTTCTTTCAACAACATACGTGGATGGAATCGTTCCTTTAACCATTTTTCAAGAAAGGGGTGAGCCGTTTGCCATAAGTCGAGCTCGGGGTATAGCTGGCGTCCGAGCCCCTCGATATTGAGTAAGGTCTTCTGTAGTAAAACCAGTTGTGGTTGTACCGGCATGTTAAAACGCTGTGCGGTTCGAAATAGATTTATAAGTGCTTCACCAAAAGAAATTTCTTTTAAGGGTTTTTGGAATATAGGTTCGCATACCGAGCGAATTGCGGTTTCGAAACCACTTATCGATGTGCCTTCCGGCACCCAGCCACTCAATACGTGTAATTCGGCTACTTGGCGGTAATCTCGGCGAAACATGGCTAATAAATTTCGGGCTAAATAATATTGATCTTCTTTGCTTAGCGAGCCCACAATGGCCATGTCAACTGCAATATAGCTAGGATCGTTAGGTGTTTGTTTCGAGACAAATACATTGCCTGGATGCATGTCGGCATGAAAAAAATTGTGGTCAAAGACTTGAGTGAAAAATATTTCTACGCCTCGTTCAGCTAAACGCTTTAGATCGGTTCCTTGTTTGATCAGGGTGTTTCGGTCGCTCACGGGTATGCCGTATATTCGCTCCATAACCATTACGTTTTTACGTGTGTACTCCCAGTATACTTCTGGAATATAAAGCTCGGGGTTTCTTTCAAAATTCCTGCGTAACTGTGAGGCGTTAGCGGCTTCACGAATAAGATCAAGTTCGTCGAAAATCGTATCGCGATAATTGTCGACAACCTCTACAGGTTTAAGGCGTTTGCCTTCACTATAAAAACGTTCGATGAGCCTAGCGATCAATAGCAATAATTGTATGTCTTGTTCGATAGTTTTTTCAATGCCAGGCCTAACAGCTTTAATGACAACTTTTTTGCCATTTAGCAATGTTGCGCAATGAACTTGGGCAATCGAGGCTGAGGCGAGTGGGCTTGTTTCGAAATCTAGAAAAAGATCTTCGGTTTTTGCTTCGAGTGCAGTCTCTACTAAAACCTTAAATGTAGTATTGCTAAATGGTTTGACTTTATCTTGTAAACAGTTGAGCTCTTCTATTAAGTCCTCATCGATTAAGTCGGGTCGTGTTGACAGCAGTTGTCCAAATTTTATGAAAATTGGGCCAAGTTCTTCTAGGGCAAGACGTAAACGAACGGCTCTGGGGTTGGGGTTCTGTGGGAATATTTTGAACATGCCGAGCAAAATTCGGTAGGGCCACTTTAGTTTTTCACCGGGAAGGAATTCATCCAGACGAAAACGTCCGATAGTGGTAGTGATTTTAATTAGTCGACGTATTCGGCTCACAAGTTAATAAATCCGTAAATTATTTTAGTTTGACGCGATATTTGGTTTTGACGTCACGTATTGAGTGGCTTTTCTTTCTCTTCTTCCTCTACGTTTAATTTAGACGCGATTGAAGTTTTTGGGCTCTTTGACTTACTCGCTCAACTCTTGAACGTAGAACATCGATATCGCTCAAGAATGTATCAACTTCGTGTTGATGACAAATTAATTGAAACTCATCGCTTAACATTGTCTGTGCGTGATCTTCGAAGTTTCGTATAAGCTCATTGCCGAATTTAAAGGCTGATTTAATTCCTGAGCTAACGATTACTGATCCAGTATTTCCTAAGGTGTCGGCCAACGCTTGTTCCCAGTCTAAATCAATGTCGGCGCATAATTGTTTTAATTCGGCTAATAGTTGCGTGTTGCCTCGAGCTTTAAGTCCGGATTCAGCCAGAGTATGCTGCCGTTTTGAGAATAAAAACATAAAAGCACTTTGACACTTACCAGAGAGCTTAAGGTCAGCAGGTTGACTGTCATTATCGTTGTGTGCCCGCACGATAATTTCGGTTGTACAAGTTTCGATATACAGATTTAGTTGGGGTTGACTCAGTTCAAGGGCGATAATTTTTGAGCCGAAAGCACGTAATTTGTAACGTGTTCCAGGGTCGAGGTCTAACGCTTTATTTAAGCTTAGTTCAATAAGCTTTGCGAACGCAGTGCTTATGCTTGGGTCTAACATAAAGTAAATCCCCCTAAAAATCTGATAAATGTATTTGGTGTGGACCTAGGGGGGCTTTACGGTTTAATGCCTTTATGTAGAGCAACGATACCTCCGGTCATATTGTAATACTTACTTTGCGTAAAGCCGGCGTTGTTCATCATTGTTTTTAGAGTTTCTTGATCGGGATGCATGCGAATACTTTCAGCTAAGTAGCGATAGCTGTCGGCATCATTCGTGACCATTTTTCCAATCTTGGGCAGTACGTTAAAGGAGTAGCTGTCGTAAGCCTTTTCAAAAAGGGTGTTAGATGGTTTTGAAAACTCCAATATCAATAAACGACCTCCAGGTTTCAATACCCGATACATGGAACGCAAGGCCAGGTCTTTATCCGTAACGTTGCGCAGACCAAAGGCAATGGTAATACAGTTAAAACTATTGTCCGGGAATGGTAGATACTGTGCATCGGCTTGCGTATAAAAAACATTACCCGCATGGCCTTTGTTTATAAGTTTGTCACGGCCAACACTCAGCATCGAACTGTTTATATCGGCTAGAACCACCTTCCCTGTAGGACCCACGAGTTTGGCAAATTTAGCGGCCAAATCACCGGTACCTCCGGCAATGTCGAGGACCGTATTGCCATTTCTAACACCTGAAATGTCAATGGTGAACTTTTTCCAAATTCGATGGACTCCGCCGGTCATTAAGTCGTTCATTAAGTCGTATTTTGCTGCAACCGAATGAAATACGCCGGCTACACGTGTCGACTTGTCTTTTGCTTTAACTTCTTCGTAGCCAAAGTGGGTCGTTTCATCATTGTTCATTGCGGAGGTACTCAACTTAAGTGCTTAATTAACAGCGTATCTTGTCTTGATAGCTAGGTAGTTAACGATTTCGGTCGGTAGTTTACCGTGATGGGTACGTAATAAGTACGCGATCCGTAAACAAGAATGATACCTTGTTTAGGCTTTGATGCTAACGCTTAGATCAACAAAATATCTGTGTTCTTTAGTTTGTGCTGCAATTAACGCTTGATGACTTACTAGTTTTGCCATTTTAGCGTACTTAAACCTTCAGAATTAATGCGGCATCGTTCTAGATAATCGGCCCAATTGCGTTTGTACTGTTCGCCAAGCTCAAAAAGGTAACTCCAGGTGTAAATACCGCTATCGTGGCTATCGTCAAAGCCAATGCGAATAGCGTAGTTTCCTTGGGCTTGTATGTCGTGAATTTTAACCTCGGTTTTATTGGTCACAAGAACTTCTTGGCCTGGGCCATGACCTTGCACTTCAGCTGAGGGGCTGAAAACACGAAGGTATTCAGCGGCGAGCTCAAAGCAAGTTTCACCATACTGAAGTCGCAAACTACGACAGTCTTTACGGATAGTGATTTTGCTGGGTGCTCGCATTGCTGAGTTTCCTTAGTTAAGAATAAACGTTAATAATTACAGTATAAAACGGCTTAGATCCTGATCTTGAGAAAGTGAACCAAGCTGAGCGTCGACAAATTCCGCATCGATACAGAGCGTTTCCCCGTATGCCGATGGATCATATGCTAGCTCCTCTAAGAGCTTTTCCATGACAGTATGGAGCCTGCGCGCACCGATATTTTCGGTGCTTTCATTGACGTGGTAAGCAATTTCAGCGATTTTACGAATACCTTCATCCGTAAAGTTTATATTAAGTCCTTCCGTGGCCAGAAGTGCTTGATGCTGTTTGGTTAATGCCGATGCCGGTTCAGTGAGTATACGTTCAAAATCGTCTGGTGTTAGTGCTTCCAGTTCCACTCGAATCGGAAGGCGGCCTTGCAATTCAGGTATTAAATCGGAAGGTTTAGAAAAGTGAAATGCACCCGAAGCAATAAAGAGCACGTGATCAGTTTTGATTATGCCATGTTTGGTCGATACCGTGCAGCCTTCAATTAATGGCAGTAAGTCGCGCTGAACACCTTCGCGCGAAACGTCTCCGCTGCCGTGCTCTCGTTTGCATACTTTGTCGATTTCATCGATGAACACAATGCCGTTTTGTTCAGCCGCTTCTATGGCTTGCTGCTTGATTTCATCGTCGTTAATCAGTTTTCGAGCTTCGTCTTCGCTAAGCTTCTTGAAGGCTTTTTCGACCGTCAGTTTTATTTTTTTGGTCTTGTTCTCTGACATGTTAGAAAACATACCCTGTAGCTGGTTGGTCATATCTTCCATGCCAGGCGGAGCCATTATTTCGACGCCTACAGGAGCTGTATTAACTTCAATTTCAATTTCTTTGTCGTTCAAGTCACCTTCGCGAAGCTTTTTACGAAAAACCTGTCTTGTTGAGTTGTCGCTGCTATTTTCTGGCTCTTCCGTGCCGCGAGCAGGGGGAAGCAGCACATCTAATATCCTATCTTCAGCGGCTTCTTGAGCTCTAAATTCAACTTTGGTGAGTTCCTGTTCTCTATACAGTTTGATAGAGCGCTCGACTAAGTCTCGGATAATCGATTCAACATCGCGTCCCACGTAGCCAACTTCAGTAAATTTTGTTGCTTCGACCTTAACAAACGGTGCGTTAGCGAGCTTGGCTAGGCGACGAGCAATTTCTGTTTTACCGACACCGGTAGGGCCGATCATAAGAATGTTTTTTGGCGTAACTTCGTCGCGCAAAGCTTCGTCAACGAAGCCTCGTCGCCAACGGTTTCTTAAGGCAATTGCGACAGCTTTTTTAGCGCCAGCTTGGCCAACAATAAATTGATCGAGTTCGTGTACGATTTCTCGTGGAGTCATATTCGACATGATGGGTTCCGGGTTAAATATTAAGCTCTTCAATTGTGAGGTTGTTATTCGTATAAACGCAGATATCGGCGGCAATACCTAAACTTTTTTCTACAATTTCACGTGCCGAGAGTTCGGTATTTTCGATTAGTGCTCGTGCGGCAGATTGAGCGAATGTGCCGCCAGAGCCTATAGCTATAAGGTCGTGTTCTGGTTGAATGACATCGCCATTGCCGCTGATAACTAAGGAGGCTTCTTCATTAGCAACGATCAGTAGCGCTTCTAACTTTCGAAGTGCGCGATCGCTGCGCCACTCTTTCGCGAGCTCAACAGCGGCTCTAACAAGCTGTCCGCTGTGTGCATCAAGCTTAGCTTCAAATCGTTCAAATAGTGTGAATGCATCGGCAGTGCCGCCAGCGAATCCGGCTAAAATGGTGTCTCGGTGCAGGCGGCGAACCTTTCGCGCGTTGCCTTTCATTACGGTGTTGCCCATTGACACTTGTCCGTCGCCACCTATGACAACGGTATTGCCGCGGCGTACGCAAAGAATCGTCGTTCCTCGATACTGTTCCACAAATAGAGCCTTATTTCCCGTTTAAAACTCTATTAATTGGGGGTTAAAGGCTATTTTCAAGAGCTTATTTGTCTAGGGATGAGGTTTTTTTCGGCTTTTTGGGAAGGCGGTTGTATGACCGTTATCGATCAAAATGGCGCGCGTTTTGTTACGGGTTGATTTTGAGCTAAAAGGCCCGACCATTACGCGGTTCCACGCACCGGAGTCTCCCTCGACAACTTCTATGAATGCATTGAGGTTCAATAGTATAAGTTTGGCGCGTAATTGATTCGCGTCTTTACTAGCGCGAAACGAGGCTACTTGTAAATAATGATCGAGTTTAGGGTCGAGATTTTTTTTATTTTGAATTGTCGTGTCGGGTGAGACTTCAACTGTGGCATTTTTTAGGCGTTCATAAAACTCGAATACAGGTTGCTGTTTTTCTGGTTTTATCTGCACTATAGGTGTGGGTTTCTGAGTAGTGTTTTTTACTGAAGGGTCGCTGTCTTTCATGTCGGCTAAGCGGATGATAAACATAATGAATCCGCCTAAGATACACCCTGTCAAAAGCCATAACCAGCCTGGAATTGTGCGCTCGGTACCTGGGCGAGATGCCTGTGCGTGTTTTTTTTTGTTTTGCGGGCGAGGCATATCTGACCTTAAAGGTTTTTTGGGTTCTATTTACTGCGAATAAATAGGCTTATTTAGAGCGCATAGTATTGTGTGCTCTGTGCATATACAAGCAAGTAAAGTTGGTAAATCTACTAATTTTCTATTGGGTCAATATCGAGCGACCAGCGGCAGCGCCGAGAAAGCGCTTGAGACTCTAAAGCCATTATTAAGGCCTGTAATACGGCCTTGAGTTCGCTTCGGCTTTGACCACAAACTAACAGTTGGAAGCGATAGCGCTCTTTGATTTTTTCAATATTTGAGCTGCTTGGTCCAATTAACCGGATGCTAGGTTTGGGTGGGAAATTATTCTGGTAGTAATTATGTATAAAGTTAAGTAATTCGATAGCATTTTCGGCACGCTTGGATTCAGCTCGGAATACAGCGAGATTCCAGAATGGGGGCAGTAAGCTTGCGTCTCGCTCGATCAGAAGATGTTGAGCAAACCGACGGTAACCTTCTTGAAGTAATAATTGAAAGTAAGGGTGTTCCGGGTGGTGGCTCTGAATGAGAACTTGGCCCCGCTCTTGCTCTCGGCCGGCGCGTCCAGAAACTTGAGTTAGTAGTTGGCCCATCTTTTCTGGACCGCGAAAATCAGGGCTAAATAGACCCTGATCAGCATCTATAATAATCACCAGGTTTAAGTTAGCGAAGTGATGTCCTTTGGCCAGCATTTGGGTGCCGACGATAATGGCCGGGTCACCTTTGTTGAGTGTTTCGAAGGCTTCGTTTAAGGCATTTTTTCGTCGTGTTGAGTCGCGATCAATTCGAATAACTGGGGTATCGGCAAAGCGCTCTTTTAAAAACTCTTCAGTTTGTTCTGTTCCCAACCCACGGAGATCAAGTTCTTGGTGTTGACAGTTTGGGCACACTCTTGGAAGCGAGTTTCGTCTATCGCAGTGGTGGCAATGCAGATAATGGGGTTTTCTATGTAAGGTCATGCTGCCACTGCAGCTAGAGCATTGCGCGACCCAGCCACAGTTGTGGCAGAGTAGATAAGGCGCGTAACCTCGCCGGTTTAAAAATACTAAAACTTGCTGGCCTCGCGCAAGCGTGGATTCGATGCGTTCAAGCGTGCGCAAGGACAGTCCGGCGCTAACCTTTTCATGTTTTAAATCGATAAGACTTAGTACGGGGGGTTTAGCTACGCCGGCTCGGTTATCTAAGCGTAAATATTGATAGCGGTTATTTTGAGCGTTGTGCAGGGTCTCTAGGCTTGGCGTCGCGCTGCCAAGGACTATCGGAATGTGATTGAATTTCGCTCGAACAATGGAGACATCTCTTGCGGAATAGCGAAAACCATCTTGCTGCTTATAAGAGTTGTCGTGTTCCTCATCGATAATAATTAACCCTAGTGCGTGTGTAGGGGCGAATGCCGCAAGGCGAGTGCCAATTATAATTTTAGCTTTGCCTGATTTGGCTGCCTGCCAATTTCTGCTGCGCTCACCGTCACTTACATTCGAGTGTAATTCGGCGATTTCAACACAAAAACGTTTTCGAAAACGTTCAACCGTCTGGGGGCTCAGACCAATTTCAGGAATAAGCACCAAAACTTGTTTGCCTTCTTGAAGGACTCTTGCCGCCAGGTGCATGTAGACTTCAGTTTTGCCGCTTCCTGTAGTGCCTTCAAGCAAGTAGCTTTGGAATTGATGATAACGGATGGCGTGAACACATTTATCCTGTTCCTGGTTTAGCGTTAGTGGTGTTTCGCGTAGTAACTGAGTACTTAGAGGTTTATGCGCTGTAATGTCATGATCTTTTAGTATTAAAGGGTCTGTTGCTGAAGGGTTGAAAGTTAAAGGCCTCGCAAGAATAAGGTCTTTGTCCTTTAAGTTCTTGAGGCTGGCACTAGAAAATCCTAAAGTCGCGGTCTGATTTTTGCTGATAGCGTGATTTTCGAGTAAGTAGTGAATGATTTCCTGCTGTTTTGGCGAGCGTTTTAAGGCTGAGGTCGAAAGTCCTTTACCTTCGTGAGTGAGTACCCACTCCTCTTCCTGTTTAATGGTTTTGTTGCTACGAAGTTGTGGCGATAGTGCCGTATTTAAAACTTCTCCAAGCGGGTGAAGGTAGTAATCGGCGGCCCATAAGCATAGTTTAAGTAACTCTTGAGGGAGGCTCGCCTGCTGATCTAATGCTTCATCAATGTGTTTGAGTTTAGAGTGCTCGATATGGTTATTACTATCATCCTCAACGCATATTCCAATTAGGCTGCGCCCTTGAAAGTTCACCTTGAAGCGTGCGCCTGGATTACGGCAGGCTACAGAATTTGGACACAGGTAGGCATAGTTTTTACGCAATGGCACTGGGAGCGCGAGTGAAATCTTACTGTTTTCTTCCGACATGTAGGGGCTTAGCTAGAGTTTTAGATGAATTTTTGGCGATTATATCTTGCGCGGCACGCCAGTTCTGGTAGTATTCGCGATCACTTTTGTAGCTGGCCGTTTATTAACCTGCTATACATAATCTACCTTATGCTTAATCGCTTTTGTGCGCGGTGCTTGGCAATTGATCAAGTCGCGGCGCCGAAATAACAAGTGGAGCTTACGATGCAAGCCGATATCCAACCTAAATACGCCGACATTAATGCAACCTGTAGTTGTGGGAATGTTATCAAAACACGCTCGACTTTGACTAAAGATATTCACGTTGATGTCTGTTCTCAGTGTCACCCATTTTATACGGGTAAGCAAAAAACTCTTGAGAGTGGCGGTCGTATCGATAAATTCAACAAGCGTTTCGGACGTAGTAGTACTTAAGTCCAGTTCGTTTGAAAAAAGGGGCTTCGGCCCCTTTTTTTTGCTTTAAAAAACGTGTTAAAAGATATCTTCTGTCAAGGTCTCGTAGGGTTTTTCCTGGGCGTCTAATTGGTCGCCTTCAAGCTCTGGCGGAGCATGCTCCCTTCGAAAGTATTCAAACATAGCGTTAGATTCCGATATTCCTGCTCGTTTTCCTGTTTCTGGGTTGATTCTAACGGTCACAACTGATGGCGGCTGCTTTAGGAATACTTCTGGCTTTCCCTTGAGTGCCTCCCGCATGAAATCAATCCATATGGGGAGCGCTGCAGAGCCCCCATATTCTCGAACGCCAAGTGCTTTCATTTGGTCAAATCCGACCCAAGTCGTCGTAATGATTCCTTGATTGTAGCCTGAGAACCACACATCTTTAGGTCCATTTGTGGTGCCAGTCTTACCCGCTATGTCGTCACGTTTTAGGGTGCGAGCCCTTACCCCAGTGCCTTTTCGAATGACATCCTTTAATATCGAATCCATGATAAATACCACATCTTCTTTAACGATGCGTTTTGCTCTCGGGTAATCGGCAGGCCCTAAAATGTCGAGTTCTTTCTTAATGTCGAGCGGGATTTCAAACGCATCATACTTAAAATCGGCGTCTTCATTTGTGTCATAGACGATTTTGGGTTCTAAATTAGTTAAAGCTAGTGAGTCACTGTGTGGCTCGCATTCGTCGCATACGGTATCGGGGAATGAGTCGTACACAAGCTCTCCGTTAATTCCTTCGATACGCTTAATTAAGTGCGGATTAATTTTATAACCGCCATTGGCAAATGCGGCCCATGCTTGGGCAAGTTCAATCGGCTTGATAGCATGAGTGCCTAGCGCAAGAGAAAGGTCTTGCGGTAATTTTTTGGGGTCGAAGCCAAATCGGGCTAAAGATCGAATGGTTTTTCCGATTCCGATCTCACGAAGTATGCGAATGGATACGGAGTTTCTTGAAAGGTATAACGCTTTGCGAATTCGAGTAGGGCCGCCATAAAGGTTGCCGTCATTTTTAGGGCGCCATGTGCCCTCGAGCTGGTCATCTTCGAATACGATTGGCGCGTCGTTAATGATTGACGCGGCTGTCATGCCATTGTCAAGTGCTGCGGTATAGATAAAGGGCTTAAAGTTGGACCCGGGCTGTCTGTCGGCCTGCGTGACTCGATTAAAGTTACTTTGGCTAAAGTCTAAGCCGCCCACCATCGACATGATTTGTCCATTGCTTGGTTTTAGGGCGATAAGGGCACCCTGTACATTGGGGACCTGGCTCAGTTTAACCTGTCGGGATGTGATGTGTTTAATTCGAACAAGGTCGCCGACTCGAAGCATATCTGAAATGGATTTTAGTTTTTGCCCGAGTCTATCCTCGTTGATATAAGGTCGAAATTTTTGAATGTCTTCCCAGACAAGTCTCTGAATATTATCGTCTTTTAATAGTATATGGGCGCCATCTTCATCGATATTGACGACGATGGCTGGACTGAGCTTGGCATATGTTGGGGTGGTTTTAAGCGCGTCGATCCATATTTGTGGGTACTGCACGGGCTCTGACATTTTAGATGCTTCTGGTACTTCTGATGCTTCTGATGCTTCTGATGCTTCTGATGCTTCTGATACTTCTGATACTTCTGATACTTCTGATACCTCTGATGAAGGGGGGTTCCACGTGAAGTCATCTGGGGCAGGGATGTTTTTTTCAGGCCCTCTATAACCGTGACGCTTATCGTACTTGATGAGTCCATCAATAACGGCCTTCTGCGCGGCTTGTTGTAGCCGGCTATCAACCGTAGTGTAAACTCGATAGCCCTCGGTATAGGCTTTAAGTCCGTAGCTTCGAATTGTTTTCTGTCGTGCGAGCTCTGCGATGTAAGGTGCGCTAAAATCTAACTGGCTCCCGTGGTAACGTGCAATGTCTGGCTCGATAATGGCTTTTTCATGCTCTTCTGGTGTGATTTTCTCTAGCAATAACATTCTATCCAGTATCCAGTTGCGACGTTTTAACGAGCCTTCTGGGTTGATAATTGGGTTTTTACTGGAAGGCAGTTGAAATAGGCCTGCAATCATGGCGTTTTGCGCCAGACTTAACTCATTGATGTTTTTGCCATAGTATATTTGCGCGGCGGCTTGAATCCCGTGAGCACGCTTACCAAGAAATATGTAATTTACATAAAGTTCAAGAATTTCTGATTTTTCAAGCTCCCTCTCAAGTTTTAAAGAAAGAATGATTTCGTTGAATTTTCGACTAAACTTCTTTTCAAGGGTGAAGGCAACATTACGTGTCAGCTGCATAGTTATTGTGCTGCCGCCTGAGCCTTTGCGTCCAGTTGTGATAAGTTCTTTTACCGCTCGAGCGATTCCTTTGATAGAAACACCGTTGTGAGAGTAGAAATCTGCATCTTCCGCAGCGAGTAAAGCGTCAATGAAGGCTTGAGGTGTATCTTCTAGTTTGATTGGAATGCGACGCATTTCACCAAACTCACCAATTAATTTCCCGTCGCGGGTAAATATTTTCAAAGGTGTTTGTAATTTCACCTCGCGAATGGAGTCAACGGATGGTAAATCCGGGCTAAGATAGAGAAAAAAGGCGGCTAGAACCAGTACGGCCCCACCAAATCCTAAGCTCGATATGTAGAAAAGTACTAAGAGTGTTTTGTTTTTATACGATTTCATAGGGTGTTTTTAGTCGATAGATACGCCGAAGTTCCATTATAAGACCTTTTTCACACTTTAAATATGGTCCATGTCATTGCAGCGTGTAGTTAAAGTGCTATAACATAAAGATCAGCTAAGTATCCGAAATAGATAGTAAAATGGCATTCTCCGATATATTCAAGAAAAAGCAGAAACCGTTGATTGGATTAGATATCAGTTCAACCACGGTTAAGATGCTTGAGTTCAGCAGAACCGCTAGTGGTTTACGCGTAGAAAATTACGCCGTGAAACCTCTGCCGGCGAATGCTGTGGTTGAAAAAAACATCAACGAGCCTGAGGCAGTAGCCCAGATCGTTAAGATGGTTGTTCAGTCCACGCGAACCAAAACGAAGGATGCAGCAGTAGCTGTGTCCGGTTCTGCCGTCATCACCAAAATAGTGGAGATGCCTGGCGATCTATCTGAAGAGCAGATGGAGGCTTATATTTCAACGGAAGCGGATCAGTACATTCCTTTCCCGCTTGAAGAGGTTTCCCTCGATTTTGATATTCAAGGCCCTTCAGATAAAAACCCCGACCAAGTTGAGGTTTTACTTGCGGCTTGCCGCAGTGAAAACGTCGAGTCACGAATAGCGGTGCTGGAAGGTGCAAACCTTCAAGCCAAGGTCGTCGATGTTGAGGCCTATACCATCGAGCGCGCGTTTCGGTTGATTCAAGAGCAGCTCGAAGATCAAAGTGAGCAAGTTGTTGCTATCATCGATATCGGTGCGACTATGACGACTTTGAGCGTCTTGGTTGATGGTCGCACAATTTACACGCGTGAGCAGTTGTTCGGTGGCAAGCAGTTAACGGAAGAAATTCAGCGTCGTTATGGTCTTTCGGCTGAGGAGGCTGGCTTAGCTAAGAAAACTGGCGGTTTGCCTGATGATTACGAGCCCGAAGTGCTCGAACCTTTCAAGGAAGCTGTTGTTCAGCAAGTTACGCGTTCCCTTCAATTCTTTTTTTCATCAAGCCAATATAACGATGTCGACCACATAGTTTTGGCGGGTGGCGTTGCGTCCCTAGAGGGTTTAAGTGGTTTAATTGAAGAAAAGCTAGGAACGCCAGCGACAGTTGCGGACCCTTTTATCAATATGTCTATAGCGCCCCGAGTTAATGCAGGGTCTTTGGCGGCTGATGCGCCGTCTTTGTTGATTGCAGCAGGGTTAGCAATGCGAGGTGTTGAATAATGGCTCAAATTAATTTACTCCCTTGGCGCGAAGAAGTTCGTCAGGAAAAAAAGAAAGAGTTTTTGATTCAACTAGTTGGTGTAGCTATCGTATCGGGACTGCTTTGTTTTGCATGGATTAAATCTGTAGATGCGTCTATTTCGTCACAGCGTGAACGTAACCAGATGCTAACCAGCAAGATTGGCTTGCTGAAAAAAGAAGTTAACGAGATCCAGACGCTAAAAAAGAAAAAGAAAGAGCTTGAACAGCGTATACGCGTTATCCAAGATCTTGAAGGTAAGCGTTCAACGATCGTTCATTATTTCGACGAGCTTGTTCGTATAATGCCTGAGGGTGTTTATTTTACGTCACTTTCCAGAAAAGGCGGTGGCTTCTCGGTAAAAGGCATTAGTGAATCGAATCAAAAAATATCAGAATTGATGCGTCGCATCGATGAAAATACATGGTTTGTTGGTGCGAAATTGAAAACAGTTGTCGCGAGTCCTGGCTACGGTCCACAAAGTGCGCGTTTTGATTTGACATTCAAGGCTACTCTCCCTCCATCGAAAGTCGAGGCGAAATAAGGTTATGGCTGATGTAGCACGTTTTTTTGAAGACTTACAAAACTTCGATATCAATGATGTTGATTTTAATCGGGTCGGTGTATGGCCGGTACCGGCCAAGATATTTGTGTGTTGTCTTGCTGCCGCCGCGATATTAGGCGGCTGTTACTTTTTGATGGTCAAAGATAAGGAGCTTGCTCTGAAGTCTGAGGTTTCTAAAGAAGTTAAGCTTAAAAAAGATTTTGAAAGGAAGGCTCACCAAGCTTCAAATCTAGAGGCTTATCGCTTGCAAATGGACCAAATGGTTGAATCATTTAAGGCTGTAGTTTCTCGCTTGCCAACTGAAACAGAAGTGCCTGGCTTGCTCGAAGATATTTCGGATAAAGGTGAGGATAGTCGTTTAGAGATTAACAGTATTGCACTTCAACGTGATGTTAAATCAGAGTTTCACATTGAATCTCCGATACAAATCAAGGTCACGGGTGATTATCATCAGTTTGGATCATTTGTAAGTGGAATTGCAGGCATGCCTCGAATAGTCACTTTGCATAACTTCTCAATTACGCCTAAGTCGTCAGGTTCTGGTCAATTGGTTATGTCCGTCACAGCTAAAACTTACCGATATAAGCCGAGGGATTAATGAACTACTTAAAAGTTACATCTCTTGTTTTACTTGTTGCATTTACTTTTGTTGGTTGTGGTGGTGATGGGTCCCATAGTGATCTAAAACTCTACATATCGACGGTAATGAAGACGCCCGCAGGTAAGATCGATCCTATTCCTGTGTACCCTCCATACGAAAGCTATATATATTCTGCCGCATCTATGCGAAGCCCTTTTGATCGGCCGATCGATATAAAGCGTCGTGTTTTTGCACGTACAAACTCTGATTTAAAACCGGACCTAAATCGTACAAAAGAGGTGTTAGAAGGGTTTGATCTTAATGGACTTTCGATGGTGGGCTCTCTTGATTGGGATGGTGCTAAGTATGCGCTGATTAAAGATCGCTCCGGGATGGTACATCGAGTTTTGCCGAGTAATTATATTGGTAAAAACCACGGTAAAGTTGTGGAAGTTGAAGCTACAAAAATTGAATTAATTGAAATTGTTTCTGACGGTTTAGACGGTTGGGTCGAAAGGCCTCGCGTTCTAGCATTGGTAGAGAAGGATTAGTGAGCATGTATAGGTTTTCAGTAAAGTTAATAATACTTTGGGTTTTATCTCAAAGCGCGAGTGCTCTTCAAATAAATGATATCTCTTTTGCTGAGCTGCCAGGAGAGCGAACAGAGGTTCGTCTGAGTTTTGATGGCGCTCCAATTGAGCCAAAAGGGTTTTCGATTGACAATCCTGCTCGTATTGTTCTGGATTTTGAGGGTGTAGAGAATGCATTGGCTCAGAAGAAATATGATGTTGATGTCGGTGGTGTTAATAGCGCCGTTGTTGTCTCGGGTGGCGGTCGTACGCGGGTCATTGTGAATATGAGCTCGTCGGCTCCTTATGATGTCAATATGAGCGGTAACGAGTTGATGCTAGTCGTGGGAGGCGGTGTAGCATTGAGCCACGCGGCTGAAGATAATCCTGTCGCTGCAGTCTCTTCTGGCGCCGATCGATCAAGTGTTATGTCATCTAAAAGTATTACTCAGCTGGACTTTCGCCGCGGTGTTGATGGTGAGGGGAAAATCCTTGTTAGTTTATCTAATCCAAACGTTGCAGTTGATGTTGAGGAGGTAGCTGATGGCATAAATATTCGTTTTGTGGGGGTCGAGATCCCGAATGAATTTAAACGTAAGTTAGATGTCGTTGATTTTGCAACCCCGGTTAAGGTTTTATCCGCTTCATCGAGTGGTCGAGATGCGATTATTCATGTTGAGGCTAGTGGCGATTATGATTATTTGGCCTATCAGGCAGACGATGAGTATGTTGTTAGTGTAAAGCCATTAACCGAGCGTGAAATTATTGAAAAGGAAAAGGTTTTTGCCTATACCGGCGAGCGCTTGTCCTTAAATTTTCAGGACGTGAAGGTTCGTTCTGTTCTGCAGGTTTTGGCCGATTCTGCTGACCTTAACCTTGTCGCATCGGATACCGTACGCGGCAGTATTACGCTGCGTTTACATAATGTTCCTTGGGATCAGGCGCTTGATATTATATTGAAAGCTAAAGGATTGGATAAGCGCCAGCAGGGTAACGTTTTAATGGTGGCGCCAGCCGCTGAAATTGCTGAGCGTGAACGCCAAGAAGTTGCAACTAAGAAGCAGATTGAAGAGTTAGCGCCGTTGCGAACAGAGTATATTCGCATTCGTTATGCTAATGCTGTTGAGCTGTTTGCGCTCTTTTCCCGGCGTGGCGGCGGCGGTGGTGCTTCTAGTGGTGGTTCATCTGGCGGGAGCGGAGCCTCTACGGGTAGTATTCTTTCTTCGCGAGGTAGTGCGATTGTTGATGAGCGTACCAATTCGATTATTTTGACCGATACAGCCGATAAAATTGCAGAGTTTAAAAGTGTCGTTGAACGCATTGATATCCCAATTCAGCAAGTCATGATTGAAGCTCGAATAGTTATTGCTAACAACGACTTCCGAAAGGAATTAGGTGTACGTATTTCGGGTAATGCTGTGGATAATTTTAACTCCAATGATAGGACATATGAGTTTGGCGGCTCGATGGAAGGCTTATACCCTGGAGACCGTCTTGTGTCGGGGTTATTTACGGATGCTGATGGTGACGGTCTTAATGATACGCCTCATTCTTTCCCTCAAAACTCCATTGTAGATTTGGGTGTCTTTAATCCAGCGGGTGCAATTGCCACCAATATCATTGGCTCCAAATTTATTTTGGGCTTAGAGTTATCGGCGCTGCAAGAGTCGGGCTTTGCCGAAATCGTTTCACAGCCGAAAGTTATTACGGGTGATAAGCAGCAAGCGACAATTGAATCAGGCACTGAAATCCCCTATCGCACAGAATCTGCAAGTGGTGGTGCAACTATTGCGTTTAAAGATGCCGTTCTAAAACTTGATGTCACGCCGCAAATAACGCCTGATAACCGTATTATTATGGATTTGATTATCAATCAAGATTCGATAAGTGAGGTGACATCTTCTGGTGTGCCAGTTATTGATGTTACGCAGCTTGAGACACAGGTACTTGTTAATGATGGAGACACTGTTGTATTAGGTGGTATCTACCGTACCGAAAATGTTGACGGTGTGGTCAAGGTTCCATTGTTGGGTGATATTCCTTTCTTGGGTCGACTGTTTCGTCAAGATGTCCATCGCGAAAGCAAGAACGAAATACTTATTTTTATTACGCCTAAAATTCTATCTAGTGATTATTCCGAGTAATTGTGCATAATAAGATTGTCTTGGTCGGTCCTATGGGGGCCGGCAAATCTACTATTGGCCGTATGTTGGCTTCCTATTTAGGTTATGAGTTTTTAGATACCGATCATGTTATTGAAAAGAGGGCTGGAGCTGATATCTCTTGGATTTTTGATGTTGAGGGCGAAGAAGGTTTTCGTGTCCGAGAAACTGCGGTTTTAGAAGAGCTTTGTAATGCAGCCGGCGATACAGTTATTGCAACAGGTGGCGGTATTGTAATCCGTGATGAAAATCGAATGGTATTGTCACGGTTTCGCTCTGTTGTATATCTTAGTGCGAGTATCGGGCAACTTGTGGCTCGAACGGCAAAAGATAAAAAACGCCCATTGTTGCAAGTCGATGACCCAGACAAAAAAATCATCGAGTTAGTTAATGCCCGTGACCCCCTTTATTGTGATGTGTCGGACGTTGTGGTTCGTACTGATCGCAAAAACCCTAAGCTTGTTGTTCAAGAAATCGTTAAAGTTCTCAAACTCTAAGCTCAAAACTCAAAACTCAAAACTCAAAACTCAAAACTCAAAACTCAAAACTCAAAACTCAAAACTCAAAACTCAAAACTCAAAACTGTACTTATCTCTATGACTCAAGTAAATGTTGAACTGGGCTCGCGTAGCTATCCTATTTTTATTGGAAGTGGATTGATTGCTGGAGGGGAATTACTTAAGCCGTATTTAAGCTCTGAGGTTATGATTGTGACAAATACGACAGTGGCGGACTTGTATCTGGTGCCATTAACAGATCATATATCACGGTGCGATGTTACTCGAATAGAAAGCTCTATACTTCCTGATGGTGAGTCGTTTAAAAACCTAGATGTACTCAACACTATTTTTGATCGCTTGTTGGAATGTAGGTTCTCGCGATCTGCGACGCTTGTTGCGCTAGGTGGCGGTGTTGTGGGTGATATGTGTGGCTTTGCTGCAGCGTGTTATCAGCGTGGCATTAAGTTTGTGCAGGTACCGACTACGTTGTTATCCCAAGTGGACTCGTCTGTAGGCGGTAAAACGGGTGTAAACCACGCACTTGGAAAGAACATGATAGGTGCTTTTTATCAACCGCAAGCTGTAGTCATCGATATTGATGTACTAAAAACCTTACCAGATAAAGAGTTATCAGCAGGTTTGGCTGAGGTTATTAAATATGGTTTTATTTATGATGCTGATTTCTTAGCTTGGCTTGAAGGTTCAATTGATCTGCTCGTTGGTCGGGATGTTAATGCGCTGACATATGCTATTCAGCGCTCATGTGAAATAAAAGCAGAGGTTGTTTCTGCGGATGAAGAGGAGCGAGGTTTACGCGCAATTCTGAATTTGGGGCATACCTTCGGTCATGCTATAGAAACGCATATGGGCTACGGTAATTGGTTACATGGTGAGGCGGTTGGCGCTGGAATGGTTATGGCTGCAGAGCTTTCTTGTCGTTTGGGCTGGATTAACGAGGTTGATCAACAGCGAGTGGTTTCGCTAGTGAAGCGCTGTGGTTTACCCGTACAGAGTCCGGAGGGAATGAGCGCGGACGATTTTATGCGGCATATGAGTGTTGATAAAAAAGTTGAGGCGGGTAAGTTAAAACTAATACTGCTGCGCTCACTCGGTAAGGCCGTTGTTTCGGATGAATTCTGTTCTCAAGCACTTAAATCTACTTTGAGCGCTTTTTGTTCGAAATAAGCTTTATTTTTGACGGCTCTGTGTTAATAATCTGTTTTATTCTCTGACGTCTATCAGAATCATTTCTTAATTGGTTGTGTCCATCATCTATGCCAAATAAAACGACTGCGTATTTTACAACACCGAGTCTCGGTGGCTTGGTGCAGCAACTGGGTCACTTAGTTCAATTTGGCGCTAATATCCTCGTTGTGGAAGGGCCTCGCCATTCGGGCAAGACTTCACTTTTAAGTTATCTTAATCATAGTATTTCCTCTTCTTCTGAAGGCTCCAGTCTCGAGCGTGTTAGTGAAATTAATGTAACTGATGGCCTTGGTATTGCTCAGCTTGCAGGCTCTTTGTGCCTGGCGCTGGCGCTAGATAGTGCTGAGGGCGCTAGCGTCGGAGAGTCGCTGTCAATAGCTCGAGTTTACAGTCAAAACCTTCTGCGAGAAAAACAGCTTTCTGTGGTGATGGTTGATGACGCGCATTACCTTGATGATGAGAGCCTTGGTGCGCTGGCAAGCTTATCACTAGGCATGGGCGGCGCTGCTTATGGCTTGCGTTTCGTATTTTTTGCCGAGCCAGGTTTTACTGCACGTATCGATTCCTTAGGGCTGCATGAACTTGCGGTTTATGACTTTTCTATGCCTGAATTCACCCCATCGGAGTTAATGCGTTTCTTGGGTGATGAGGGTTTTGATCCGGAGTTTATAGATAAGCACGCGGAGCATATTTGGAATCGGGGAAAGGGCCTGCCAGGTGTTGCGCTCAGTTTGGCGCATGCAATTCTTGTCGAACAGACCGCAAAAAAGACTGGGGCAAGTGTACGTGATTTGGCTCGCATGCCGTTATTGCACGTCTCAGTATTGGCGTGTTTATTAGGGACGTTATTATTTCTATTTCTGTACCAGGACAGTGTGGAGTTGAGCGAGCAGCCCTCACCAGAAGTATCTAAAAAGCAAACGCTCGCGAAAGTGTCGTCCGGCAATGTAAGGCTGTCCCCGTTCGAAGCGATGGCTGAAGCGGAAGAGCGCCGGGTTGTTGATACTGTGGAACCGCCTAAAGATTTGATACTCTCTAAGAATAGAGATGCGGATGAAAAAGCCGTCAAAGTCAAGGATGTTAATTCAGTTGCGAGTTTTAATCACTCAGCAGAAACGTTATCGATTGAGGCTTTAGTTGAAGAACCTACCGGTCTCAAAGTTAATGCAATAGAGGGGCCTGTTGAGCTCATGGGGGAGCCGTCTGTCACAAGTATCCCAGAGAGGGTCGCTATTGACGATGTTACTACTACAGTTGGACCCCAAAAAGTTCTACTTTCCCCAGTAGAATTAGATGAAGCGTTTTTGACGGATCAATCTGATACAGCTTATGTTTTACAGCTGCTCGCTGCGAGCCAAAGTGAAACACTGATGGGCTATATTGGTGCGCAATCAAATTCAGATCAATTACGTATGTATCGCCGCTTACGGCCTGGTAAGTCGCCATGGTTTATTGTTGTTATTGGTCCATACAATGATAGGTTTGAAGCTCAGAAGGCCATACGGTTATTGCCTGAAAAGCAACGGGATGCTGGGCCTTGGCCTAAAAGTTTAAAAGCTGTTAAAGGTGAAATAGCGGAGTTTAGCCGTAATTAGTCGAATTTGACTGAAGTTATATTCATCTGCGAATTATCGAAGTCTCAATTTATTGCAAATCTTGCCAATTATTTATACAGCCGTTAATATCCTGCGCCATTTATATTTGAAGCCCCTAAAGTGCGTGATTTTAGTCTTGGGTGGAGAAGTTTTAAGCGGATTGCAGGGTTGGCCTAGCTATTGCTGTTTGATTGCCTATGGCGGATAGCGATTATCCTGCACGTAATTAGGGCGTTAGATTGAAAGCGAGTGCAATGATGGAAACTGGCCTATACCGGTTAGACGAATTCAAAGATAACTGTGGTTTTGGATTGATTGCGCACCTGCGTGGCGAACCGAGTCATGAGCTGTTACTAAAAGGCATTGAGTCGCTCACTTGCATGACTCACCGTGGCGGTATCGCGGCTGACGGTAAAACGGGTGACGGTTGCGGTCTACTGATTCAAAAACCAGACGCTTTTCTTCGCGAAACCGCTAAAGCTGAGCTCGATTTTGAGCTCAGTGAGCAATATGCTATCGCTTCGTTAATGTTGAGTAATAATGAATCATTCGCTCAGAATGCGAAAGGCGTCATAACCGAAGAGCTTGCTGCCGCTGGGTTCACAGATATTGCTTGGCGAACTGTTCCCACCGACAGCAGATGTCTTGGCCCTATTGCAATCGAGTCCTTACCGCAGCTTTGCCATCTTTTTATTAATTGTGATACGGCTGATCTAAATGAACTAAATGCCAAATTATTTATCACTCGTCGTAAAATCGAACTTCGTTTAGTTGACGATTCTAGCTTTTATATTGCTAGCTTAAGCGCCACGGTCATATCCTATAAAGGGCTTATGATGCCCGTTGACCTGCCTAGCTTTTATACCGACCTCGCTGACGAGCGTCTCAAAACGGCTATCTGCGTTTTTCACCAACGCTTCTCTACTAATACGCTCCCCAAGTGGCCGCTCGCCCAACCCTTTAGAATGCTTGCCCATAATGGTGAGATCAACACCATCATGGGCAATCGAAATTGGTCAGTCGCGAGAACCAAAAAGTTTAAAACACCACTTTTACCCGATTTGGACGCAATTGCTCCGTTAGTTAACCGAACAGGTTCCGACTCTTCCAGCTTAGATAACATGCTCGAAGTATTGATGATTGGAGGCATGGATCTTCACCGTGCGATACGTATGCTGGTGCCACCTGCTTGGCAAAACGTTGAGCATATGGATCCCGATTTAAAGGCCTTCTACGAATATAATTCAATGCACATCGAGCCTTGGGATGGTCCTGCTGGCTTGGTACTTACGGATGGCCGTTATGCGGTGTGTACACTCGATAGAAATGGCCTGCGGCCCTCACGCTGGGTTATTACAAAAGACGACATCATTACGGTCGCCTCTGAGATCGGCGTTTACGCTTACAAGCCTGAAGACGTTGTTGCTAAAGGTCGCTTAGGGCCTGGTCAAATACTCTCTGTTGATACTGAAACGGGTAAGTTGTTACACACGGCTGATATTGATACGCAGTTGAAAGCAAGCAAACCCTATCGTAAATGGCTCGGTGAACGAGCGCTGCGCTTAGAATCTAAATTAAAAGAAAAAGCACAGTCCACGGACCAGACTCCTGAAGCCGTCGAAACCTTGATGAAGCTGTATCAGGTAAGCTTTGAAGAGTGTGATCAAGTTTTAAGGCCTTTAGCTGAAAATGCTCAAGAAGCGATTGGCTCTATGGGTGATGACACTCCCATGGCCGTGCTTTCACAAAAGAAGCGTAGTCTTTATGACTTCTTCCGACAGCAGTTTGCTCAGATTACAAACCCCCCAATCGATCCATTACGCGAAGCAATTGTAATGTCATTGGAGACTTGCCTTGGAAAAGAGTTGTCAGTTTTTGATGAAACTCCAGAGCACGCGGATCGTGTGATATTGACCAGTCCGGTATTGTCTTCAGCGAAATTTAATTCTCTACTTACTCTTGGTCGTGAAGGTTTTGATGCTCGTATCTTTAAACTGGCCTATGACCCAGGAGAGACTGATCTCGAAAGCGCCATAAAGGCATTGGTTGGTGAGGTTGTTGCCGCAATAGAGTCTGGTGTAAGCATTGTTGTTCTTAGTGACTCTAGCCCTGTTGAAGGGAAACTGCCGATTCAGGCCTTGTTAGCGACGGGGGCCGTTCATCATCACTTAACAAATATTGGACTGCGTTGTGATGCAAATATTGTGGTTGAGACGGGCACTGCTCGCGACTCACATCATGTTGCCACCTTAATTGGTTATGGCGCGACAGCCGTATACCCCTACCTGAGTTATCAGGTGATAGATCGACTTATTGCGAGTGGCGAGCTTTTAGTGGATAACAGTTTGGCTTATAGCAACTACCGTAAAGGTCTCGTTAAAGGATTGTTGAAAATACTGTCCAAAATGGGTATTTCTACAGTTGCGAGTTATCGTGGAGCGCAGCTCTTTGAGGCGATAGGATTAAGCTCAAGCGTTATTGATCTGTGTTTTTCTGGCACGCCGAGTCGTATTCAGGGTGCAGGCTTTAATGATTTAGAAGCCGATCAAAAAGCACTAGTTGTCGATGCGTTCAAGGCTCGCAAAAAAATCACGCCTGGTGGGCTTTTAAAGTATGTGCATGGTCAGGAATACCATGCTTTCAATCCCGATGTGATTCAAACGCTGCATAAAGCCGTTCAAAATGATGACTATCGCGCGTGGAAAGAATACGCAGGCCTCGTTAACGAGCGTCCTGCCGCGACCCTGCGAGATATGTTGGCCATTCGAAAGGATATTCAGCCAATTTCAATTGATGAGGTCGAGCCAGTCGAGGCAATCGTTCGTCGTTTTGATTCTGCTGCTATGTCATTAGGGGCATTAAGCCCTGAAGCACATGAAGCGCTGGCTGAGGCGATGAATACCCTTGGTGGTCGTTCAAACAGTGGTGAGGGCGGTGAAGACCCCGCTCGATTTGGTACCAATCGCGTTTCGAAGATTAAGCAAATTGCATCAGGACGCTTTGGTGTAACGCCGCATTACTTGGTGAATGCTGATGTATTACAAATTAAAGTAGCGCAAGGCGCGAAACCCGGAGAGGGCGGGCAGTTGCCAGGGAATAAAGTTAATAGCCTTATTGCTAAGCTCCGGTTCTCAGTTCCCGGTGTCACCTTAATTTCGCCGCCACCACATCACGATATTTATTCTATCGAAGATCTGGCCCAGTTGATTTATGACTTGAAACAAGTCAATCCTAAGGCCTTGATTTCCGTTAAATTGGTCTCTCGCCCAGGGGTTGGAACCATCGCTGCCGGTGTTGCTAAGGCCTATGCTGACCTTATTACTATCTCTGGTTATGATGGCGGTACGGCGGCGAGCCCATTGACGTCGATTCGTTATGCCGGTTCCCCATGGGAGCTTGGTTTATCCGAGACCCACCAAACACTTCGAGCCAATGACTTGCGTGGCAAGGTTCGCGTACAAACTGATGGTGGTTTGAAATCGGGGCTCGACGTTGTTAAAGGCGCAATGTTAGGTGCGGAGTCCTTTGGTTTCGGTACTGCGCCGATGGTTGCTTTAGGTTGTAAATATTTACGTATCTGTCACCTGAATAATTGCGCTACAGGTGTTGCGACTCAAGACGAGACTCTTCGTGATAAGCATTATCACGGCACTGTTCAAATGGTTATGAACTTCTTCCTTTTTGCCGCTGAGGAAGCGCGAGAATGGATGGCGATATTGGGTGTTCGTACTTTAGATGAGCTAATTGGTCGTGTTGACTTATTAGAGCAAGTGGAGGGTGTTACGGCTAAGCAAAAAGCTTTAGATTTGAGCCCGATACTGTATACGGATGAACTACTAGACTCAAAACCACAGCGTTGTGAAGTTGAAACTAATATACCGTTCGACAAAGGGCTAAAAGCTGAAGAAATTGTTGAAGCGTTATTGCCTGCGATTGAAGGTAAGCTTGGTGGTGAGTTCAGTTTTGCGAGCACAAACTGTGATCGCAGTATGGGGGCTCGAATTAGCGGTGAAATTGCTAAGCGTTACGGAAACCAAGGCATGGCTGATCAGCCAATTAAACTTAAGCTAAGCGGAATTGCGGGGCAGTCATTAGGTGTTTGGAATGCCGGCGGTCTAGAAATTTATCTAGATGGCGACGCTAATGATTATGTTGGTAAAGGCATGGCTGGTGGAAAAATCGTATTGCGGCCGCCGCAAGGCTCTACATTTAAAACTCAAGATACGAGCATTATGGGTAATACCTGTTTGTATGGCGCGACTGGCGGTAAGTTATTTGCGGCCGGTCAAGCGGGTGAGCGTTGCGGTGTTCGAAACTCTGGCGCGCATGCTGTTGTTGAGGGTGTTGGTGACCACTGCTGTGAGTATATGACGGGTGGCTTACTTACCGTTCTTGGTGATACTGGCGTCAACTTTGGCGCAGGTATGACCGGCGGCTTTGCGTATGTATTGGATTTGAAAAATCAATTCGTTGATCGTTATAATCACGAACTGGTTGAAATTACGCGATTAAGTACTGAAGCGCTCGAGTCGCACCGTAATCATTTGCGCAGCGTGATTGCCGAATTTGTTGACGAAACGGCTAGTCAGTGGGGGCGTCAAATATTAAGTGATTTTGATATCTACATTGGTAAATTTTGGCTTGTTAAGCCTAAGGCGTCTAGTTTGTCATCATTATTAGATAACGTTCAACAGCACAGTGAATAAAGCTATCGGACGCCAGGCATACTTCTAGGTACGGGCAGCCGCACTTATTTACGGTCATTAGTACGGCTGAGAGTACGGCTGAGAGTACGGCTGAGAGTACGGCAAATAAAAAGCGAAGTGGCTATTTTGTAGCCTTGTATCGCGTTAATGAGTGATATAGCTAAGTGCTTGTCTCTCGCCTAAAGAACTGAGTAAAGGGCTGTTTCACATGGCTGAGCGTTTAAATAACAATTTTCAATTTATTGATGTTGGGCGTAGCGATCCGGACAAAAAACATATTGAAACACGTAAAACCGAATTTATAGAAATATACGAAACATTTTCGGAAGATCAGGCAAGTCAACAGTCACATCGTTGTCTGGAATGCGGTAATCCATATTGTGAGTGGAAATGCCCGGTTCATAATTATATTCCTAATTGGCTAAAGCTTTTGTCAGAAGGGAATATTTTGGAAGCTGTGGAGCTGTGTCACGAGACAAACTCCCTACCTGAAGTGTGTGGCCGCGTATGTCCCCAAGATCGCTTGTGTGAAGGTGCGTGCACGTTAAACGATGAATTTGGCGCTGTCACAATCGGTAATGCTGAAAAGTATATCACCGATAAAGCGTTTGAAATGGGTTGGAAGCCCGATATGTCTAAGGTTGTCCCGACCGGTAAGCGAGTGGCTGTTATTGGCGCCGGACCCGCTGGTCTAGGGTGTGCTGATATTTTGGTTCGTAACGGCGTTACACCCGTAGTATTTGATCGAAATCCTGAAATTGGAGGTCTATTAACTTTTGGTATACCTGAATTTAAGCTTGAAAAAAATGTTATGTCTCATCGACGTGAACTATTAACTGAGATGGGAGTGGACTTTCGCTTGAATACCGATATAGGTAAAGACATCACCATGGATACTTTGTTAGAAGACTATGATGCTGTATTTATGGGGATGGGTACCTACACATATATGAAGGGTGGTTTCGCCGGTGAGGACCTTCCAGGTGTTTATGACGCGCTCCCATTCCTAATCTCAAGTGTAAACCGGAATTTGGGTTTTGAAAAAGATCCTGCGGAATTTATTAATGTAAAAGGTAAGCGTGTTGTTGTTCTTGGTGGTGGCGATACCGCCATGGATTGTAACCGTACATCGATTCGTCAAGATGCAGAATCCGTAAGCTGTGCTTATCGTCGAGATGAAGAAAACATGCCTGGTTCGCGTCGTGAAGTTGTTAATGCACGCGAAGAGGGCGTTGAGTTTCTTTTTAACCGTCAGCCGGTCTCAATTGTTGGCGATAAACGTGTAGAAGGCGTCAAAGTTGTTACGACTAAGCTTGGTGAACCTGATGAAAATGGTCGTCGTCGCCCAGAATCTATTGAC
Organism: Flavobacteriales bacterium; assembly: GCA_047638775.1. Taxonomy (GTDB): domain Bacteria; phylum Pseudomonadota; class Gammaproteobacteria; order Pseudomonadales; family Cellvibrionaceae; genus Agaribacterium. The sequence goes on along the minus strand of JBLIMQ010000001.1, from coordinate 92,393 downwards.
GGTAGTGAGGAAATCTTGTCTGCTGATGTTGTTCTAATTGCCTTCGGCTTTAGGCCGAGCCCGGCCCCATGGTTTAAAGGCGCAGGAATTGACGTTAATAGTTGGGGGGGCGTTGTTGCCGAGGAGGAGCAAGAATTTGGCTTTCAAACCTCAAACCCGAAAGTGTTTGCTGGAGGTGATATGGTTCGTGGTTCTGATTTGGTTGTAACGGCTATATGGGAAGGCCGAGAAGCCGCCAAAGGTATACTGGACTATCTTGATGTGTAAATGATGAGGCTTGGTGTTTAAAGGATAAGGCTTGATGTATAAACTAACTATAAGGCTAGACGTATAAACGATAAGGCTTTTACTGTTAGAATTAAGGCTGAAGCCTAATTGTTGTCGGCACGAGTGTCGACCAAGATTATCGATGCGCCCCGTAAGGGGCGCTTTTATTTGAGCGCCAAAATATGTCTAAGCTAAAAAATGATCGTTTTTTAAAAGCCTTAATGCGGCAGCCCGTAGACCGCACGCCAGTTTGGATGATGCGGCAGGCAGGACGTTACCTTCCTGAGTATCGTGAGCTTCGCGCTAAAGCGGGTAGCTTTATGGATCTATGTACCAACCCTGAGCTGGCGTGTGAAGTTACTATGCAGCCTTTGCGTCGGTATCCGATTGATGCAGCGATTTTGTTTTCGGATATTTTGACCATTCCCGACGCAATGGGTTTAGGCTTATATTTCGAAACGGGTGAAGGGCCCAAGTTTAAAAAGACCGTACGCACAGCAAAAGAAATTGAAAACCTCGAAGTTGTTAATTCCGAACGTGATCTTTCTTACGTAATGGATGCAGTATCACTTATCCGTAAAGAGCTAAATGGCTCGGTGCCGCTTATAGGCTTCTCTGGAAGTCCCTGGACCTTGGCTACCTACATGATTGAGGGAGGCTCAAGTAAGGATTTCCGAAGGGCAAAGGCCTTGCTCTACGATACACCTGAGTTAGCGGCCCATTTATTGGATGTTCTAACTGAGTCGGTAGCCGATTATTTGAACGCACAAATTCGTGCGGGTGCTCAAGCTGTGCAAATTTTTGATAGCTGGGGTGGGGCTTTAGCGCATGATGCTTATCAAACCTACTCATTGAATCCAATGCGTAAAGTTATCGCCAAGTTAGAGCTCTCTCCAGAAGGTGAGAAGGTCCCTGTGATTATGTTCACAAAAGGAGGAGGGCAATGGCTTGAAACAATGCTTGACTCTGGAGCGGACTGTCTAGGCTTAGACTGGACCACCGACATTGGTAACGCGCGTGCACGGGTCGGAAACCATATGTCACTGCAGGGGAATATGGACCCGTCAGTGCTGTATGCCTCACCAGCCGCTATTCGCAAAGAGGTGGCGCGAATACTGCAGAGCTATGGTAATGGCAGTGGCCACATATTTAACTTGGGTCACGGTATTACGCCGGACGTGAGTCCAGACAACGCCAAAGCATTTTTTGAGGCGGTCACTGAGCTATCTGTTGCTTATCATGACTAATGTTTAAATTTGCTTGCCAGTGCGCTCGACATATACACTGGCTAGATTATAATCACACTCTATCAATGCTCTTGAGTAGGGTAATGCCCCCTGTAAGGGTCGTGCTCTACCACACGTTTGAGGAAGGATCTTTTGGGCATCAAGCAAGTTAAGATTGATGTAAATGAATTGACTGTAGGAATGTTCGTATCTGGGCTGGATAGGCCGTGGACGCAAACACCGTTTCCCTTGCAGGGTTTTTACCTTCGAGATCTCGAAGAAATTAAACAGCTAAAAATTCATTGTAACCATGTGTATATCGATGTAGTTAAAGGCTCATCACCGGTCAAAACGCGCTTAAAGCGCCTGACCACCTCAACACGCAATGAAAAGCGTGCGTCTAAAGATGCTCGAGTCACCAATCTTGCGCCGCTGCGAATACGCCGAGATATTTACACCGAAGTTGCGCCTATGGAGCGTGAAATAGGCCGCGCAAAAGAGTTGCACCAACAAGTTCACCGGGCTGTGGGCGCAATACTTGATCAAATCGATGTCGATCATCAGCAAGTGCCGGTTAAAGAAACCAAGCGTGCAGCTAGTTCGATGGTCGATAGTGTACTGCGGAGCCCTGATGCCTTTACATGGTTGACGCGGGTGCGCGATAAAGACGAACATACTTATAGTCATGCAGTTCGATCGGCTGTTTGGGCGATATTGTTTGGTCGGCATATAGGTCTGCCCAAGCCTGAACTTGATGTTCTAGCTATGGGTGTACTCCTTAAAGATATAGGTAAAACAAAACTACCTCGCCCGCTGATTGAAAACTTAGATCGCGATGATACTGAGCAGCTCGCGTACGAGAAATTTGTATCTTACGGTGTTGATATTCTGCGCGATATGCCGGATGTTAAGCCGCGAGTTACTTCCGTAGTGAAATCACACTGTGAGCGTGTTAATGGCAGTGGTTTTCCCTCTCATTTGCGCGGTGATAAAATTCCATTACTCGGTAAGATCGCAGGGATTGTGACTTACTACGACGAAACAACCAATCCACGTAATCAAAACCCTTTGTCGCCGTCAAAAGCTGTAAGTAAGCTGTATGAGTCGAGAGGGATTGAATTTCAAGAAGAGCTGGTTGTCGAATTTATTCGCGCAATTGGTTTATATCCCACCGGCACAATCGTAGAGTTAAGTAGCGGCGAAGTTGCTGTTGTTGTAGAGCAAAACTTTGAGCGCCGGCTTAAACCTAAAATCATGATCGTGCTCGACTCAGTTAAACAAAAGCTATACCGTCCCATTACGGTAGATCTTGCCGCGGACGAAAAAGAGAGGCATCAAAAACTTGAATCTGGTAAATATGTGAGCAAAGAGTTTGAGACGCTTGAGATCGTTCAAGATCTTCAGCCAGGTACTTATGATATCGACATATCTGAAATTCGTGACGATTATATAGACAGCAAGAAAGATAGCGGGATTTTATCTTTTCTAAAGAAAGCTCCGTTCAAAATACCGGGTATACCGAGAGCCTAATCGAATCTAAATCAAAGGGCCGGCTTTTTGGCCTTCGTCTTTTTTATTCATTTCAGGTTTATGAGCCTAAACCCGCCATTCACAATAACCTTAGTCTCATGTTATACACATATATCGAAATCCTCAGTTATTAGCAAACCACTTAAATAACTAAAATCCGCGGAGCTAGAACCCTTCTAACTTCAGTTTCTTCAGTTTCTTCAGTTTCATAGCTAGAGCCCTTACGTCTACAGTTCTCACACCTACAGTTCTCACACCTACAGTTCTCATAACTATAATTATGAAAACTACAATAAGTCTGCGATACCTTCACCCATTTGAACACTTTGTCCCGGGCTAAACTGTTTTTGCCATTGTAGGCTGTTCTCGGTAAAGCACATCACAACAGTCGATCCTAGTTTGAATCGTCCTAACTCTTCACCCTTCTTGAAGTCTAAGCCTGCGTGTTCGACTGAGGTATTAATTTGCTTGCCAGAGCATGGTGCAATCAATCCAGCCCATTCGGTTTCTACCGAGGCAACAATCATCGCGCCAACCATAATCAAAGCCATGGGTCCTAGTTCAGTATCAAATAGAAACACGGCACGTTCATTCCTAGAAAATAACCGTGGAACATTTTCAGTGGTTGTAGGGTTTACTGAAAACAGTTGCCCAGGAACGTAGGTTACGGACTTTAGGGTTCCGTCAATCGGCATGTGGACACGGTGATAGTCTTTTGGCGATAAATATATCGTTGTGAAATGACCGTTTTCAAAAGCACTGGCCTCTTCTATTTGGCCGCCAAGAAGCTCTTCGGTTGTATACGAATGATTCTTTGCTTGATATATACGGCCGCTTTCAATGGCTTGTGCCTGGCTAACAGCTCCGTCGGCAGGGCAGGCGAGAATTTTTGGATTGGACTCTATGGCGCGCGCACCAGATTTAAGCTCACGAATAAAAAAGTCGTTAAAACAGGAAAATTCTTTGTAATCTTCCTGTGCAGCCTCACTCATGTCGACGTTAAATTTAGCAATAAAATTTTTGATCAAAAAGTTTTTTAGCGATACAGATTGAGAGCTCGCCAACTTGCCAACGAATCGCGTTAGTAAATGTTGGGGTACGATATATTGGAAACTGATAAATAAAAAATCTTTCATTCTATGACCTTGTACGAATACAGTGTGTTTACTTGGAAGCTGTAAGTTTGAGTGTTGTTTGAATTAGTGTTCGACGGGAGTGTCTGGATGGTTGCCCCATTCAGCCCAAGACCCGTGATACGCACGAATATTAAAATTAAAGACTTTACCAAGTAGATAGGTAAAACCAGACCGGTGGTGACTTTGGCAGTGAGTGACCACTTCGTGTCGGCCGTTAATGCCGAGTTTTGCAAGAATAGATTTTGCATCCGTGCGAATACGTAAACCGCGAGTATCATCCATTAAGTTTGTCCATTCGCAATTGATAGCACCGGGAATGCGTCCCAATTTTTCAGCTGTTCTACTGAGTCCTAAATACTCTTCAGGGCTACGCGCATCCCAAATTCGAAACTCTGGGTCTGTAAGTTTCGTTAAAATATCTGGGATTTCAATTAGCGCATTTTTATCTATGTGAGCATCATAAGCGACTTCGTTGCGCGTATTGTTGCCTTGTTCAAGTGTTAATTTTTCACTTTTCCATGCAACGATTCCACCGTCAATATAGGAATACTTGGGGTGCTGTAGGATATCCAAAGTCCAAATAAATCGTCCAGCCCAGCCTCCACCTTCATCATCATAGACAATAAAATGTGTGTTTTCTGTGCACCCTAGCCGACTAAAAAGTTGTTCTAATTGCTCGTGAGTAGCTATCTTTCCTGGGTGCGGCGCTACACCGCATATGAGCTCAGCTGGTGATACATGAATGGCTCCTGGTATATGGCTGTGCAAATACGTTTCATAAGCGCCTAAGTCAATAATGCAAATATCGATATCGGGAGCCTCCTCCATTACGGATTCAAAATCTAATGGGTCGATAATGAGCGGTAGTTGCTGTGTGTAATGTGTCATGGCCATCTCGTGAATACTGAAGCTTTAAAGGGAATCCTGTCGCATGGAAACATCGTTCATTTGATTTCGTATTTGCTTATAGGATTCAAATCGGCGACGCTCGATAGTCCCTTCATTTATACCTGAAGCAATTGCACAACCTGGATCGCCTTCGTGCCGACAATCGCGAAACTTACAGTGCGCGGCCATGTCAAACAATTCAGGAAAGCCAGATATTAACTGCCCGTCACTAAGGTGCCATAAGCCAAATTCACGAATACCTGGCGAGTCAATACAGTGGCCATCGAAACTAAAGTGATAAAGCTGAGTGTGCGTTGTTGTATGGCGGCCTTTGTCGCGCGTATGGGATAGTTCACCAATACGTATATCCTCGTCGGGTAATAACGCGCTAATTAACGACGATTTACCAACGCCAGATTGCCCCACAAAAATATTTGTATGGCCGCTTAAGGCAGATTCTAGCGCTTCTTTTCCATCTCCTGTTGTACTGGAGGTGTATATTATAGGGATGGAAAGCGATGAATATAAGGCTTCTATTTCGGCGAGCTTTCCATCTTCATCTTCTAGATCAGATTTATTCACAACAATGCAGGGCGATAGATTGTGTAGCTCTGCTGCGACCAAATATCGGTCGATAAGATTAAGGAATGCCTCCGGTTTCGCTGCGATAACAATAACCAGTTGGCTTATGTTGGCCGCTACAATTTTTAATTTTCCATATTTGTCAGGGCGTTTTAATTCGGTGCTGCGCTTCTCTCGTGATTCAACTACACCTTTATTGTTACTGCTGCTGCGCCAATTGACTTTGTCTCCACAGATAACATCGGTGTTCGCTCGAACATAACATCGTTGACTTATTGTTTGTTCTGGGCTGTCTGAATCTGCGGGGTTCGTTGATTCCACTAAAACTTCAGTTCCAAAATGCGCCAAGACTAAGCCTTCACATAAAGGCCCAAGGCTTGCGTCGTCGTCAGGTAATTCGTGTTTTTTGGCCTTTCGAGTGCGCTGTTTGTTTTCACTAACGCGGCGTTGTTGGTTTTTCGAAAGCTTACGCTTACTCATTTAACATCATCCAAAGACTCTTATTGTGTGTCACAGGTCTAAGCTGGTTGGGCTGTTCGCTGAGAGCATTATGTTATTAGTGGATTTAGCCGAGCAGAACTCGGTTATATGCTACTATTTTGATTCATTGTAGAGCATTCAACAGGACAGTAAACCTATGGCTTCTAGTGACAAGAATTTAATCTGGATTGACCTTGAAATGACCGGTCTAGAGCCTGATACCGACGTTATTATCGAAATTGCGACCATTGTTACCGACAGCGACTTAAATGAGTTGGCTGTTGGGCCTGTATTAGCCGTGCATCAAAGTGATCAAGTTCTTAGTGGCATGGACGAGTGGTGTACAACGCAGCATGGTAAGTCCGGCTTAACTCAGCGCGTAAAAGATAGTGATGTGAGTAGTGACGCTGCTGAGCAGGCTACATTGGACTTTTTGGCTAAATGGGTTCCCGCGGGTATTTCCCCTATATGTGGTAATTCGATTGGCCAAGATCGGCGTTTTTTAGTGAAGTATATGCCTACGTTAGAGGCTTATTTTCACTATCGAAATCTAGATGTCAGTACGCTAAAGATACTTGCGCAACGCTGGAAACCAGAAGCTGCCGAAAGCTTTCACAAAAGCGGCGCACATTTGGCCCTAGCGGATATTCGTGAATCGATTGCTGAGCTACAGCACTACCGTGAGGCATTCTTAGATGTGTAAGTTTTAGATGTGTAAGGGCTTGGCGTTTTTTGTCTACCATGTAAAAAGCTATAAGCCCGCATATTTATTATCGCTAAGGGGTTTTTGACAGTTGATGCTTTTAGGTCGAAGATTAAGAGGTAGGTGCATTTTGTGATGCACGTCTCATTTTGGCTTGGGAGGTGATTGGGATGACGACTTTTTCCATGCAGGAAAGCGGTAACTATAAGCATTCTGAACGTAGAGGTTCAGAGTGTGCGGTACCGCTTAATTTACGAGAGTTCTTGAACGAAGACCAACGACAAACATTACGAAAGATGGAAAGCTTTGGCTGGCATTTGGCGTTTATACGGCGGCCATTATTTCAAGAGCCGGTAGCGATAGTTGCAAATTCAGAAGATAGTGAATTTAGCGTTCTTGAAAAAGATGGTTCAATTAATAATGAGCCTGATGTTTTCTTGCGCCACTAGTTACATTAGATGCATTAAGCTGTTTTTGGTGCTGTTTTTGGTGCTTTTTTTCGCGGGTCATGTGCCTTACGTTTTCGACGCGTAGGCAGGGTCGAGCTTTGCTTGGCTATGGCCCAATCGAGGTGCTCTGCTAATACGGCATCAGCTGACTCTTGTTTGTTTTTTAATGCCTCTAATATGCGAAGGTCTTTATTAGCATTGCCTAAGCCAATGCTAATGTTTCGAAGCCAGTTTCTATAGCCTGTACGGCGTATTGCAGAGCCTTGAGTTCGTGTTAAAAACTCCTCTTCTGTCCATTGAAATAAGCTTAATAACTCTATGTTGTCTAGTTGGTGCCGAGGCGAGAAGTCCATTTCCTTCCCCTTGGTTGACGGTTTATTCCACGGGCAAATTACTTGGCAATCGTCGCAGCCAAATATACGGTTACCTATCGCTTCTCTAAACTCTTCGGCGATAACACCATCGTATTCGATGGTTAAATACGATATACATCGGCTGGCATCAAGCTCATAAGGCTGTGGAAACGCGTCAGTAGGGCATATTTTCAAGCAAGCACTGCACTCGCCGCATTGATTTTCATGTTGTTTAGTGCTTATTGGAAGTGACAGGTTGGTAAATATTTCACCTAAGAAAAACCAACTTCCTTCATTTTTGTTGAGAATTAGGGTGTGCTTTCCTGTCCACCCCAGGCCGGCCTTTTCTGCAATTTTTCGCTCAAAAACGGGAGCACTATCGACAAAAGGGCGTTGCGAGGGTGATGGGTGGATGGCGTGTTCAATAGCGTAGCTTTCGATACGTTTAGCTAAAGACGCTAGGCGTTTTCGTATGAGCTTGTGGTAATCACGCCCGAGGGCATAACGAGAGATATACGCTTTTGACGGATTTTTTAAGGTATCAATTTGGTCAGCGGCTTCAGGCATATAATTCATGCGCAATGAAATAATGCGCATCGTGCCAGGGTGGAGGTTCTCGGGGTGCTGGCGTTTGTCGCAATTCTCGGCCATCCAACTCATGTCGGCGTTATAGCCTTCATCCAGCCAACTTTGGTAGTGCTGAGCATGATCATTTAGGTTTATGTCACTAATACCAAAGTCAGCAAAGCCTAGCTCTCGACTCCACTCTCCGATTTTTTTAAGTAGCGTATCTATGTGAAAACACCTTTCTGGTTACGATTACATTTTATCGGGCAGATAATCTGACAAGTAACCTGACAGATTACCCGACAACATTGGCCTGATTGATGTTGGCGACGAAATTAATACCCTACAATTATTGTATCGTATAAAACCTAAGTTTATTGTGCTCTTTATGCGATAAACAGTGCTATGAGCCGTGTAATAAAGAGTGTAATAAAGAGTGTAATGAATCTTCTCATGACGGACTCTTCTTGGTTAGGGTTAAACAATATCGGGATTAAACAATAATGAAAGCGAATGATCTTTATACCTGCGCTCAAGTGTCGGAAATTGATAGACGCGCTATTTCCGCAGGAGTTCCGGGGATAGTGCTTATGAAGCGGGCAGGACGTTCGGCGTTTAATTTAATTAAAGCGCGCTGGCCAAAACGTAAAACACTTATAGTTTTATGTGGTTCAGGAAGCAATGGGGGTGATGGTTTTATTGTTGCAGCGTTAGCGCAGAGTCAAGGGTATAAAGTAAAAGTCTACTGTACGCGCTCGATAGAAAAGCTTGGCGGCGATGCTAGAAAGGCCGCCCTGTATGCGTATCAAGAAGGTGTCCGTATATTAGAGATGCAGGCACTTTATGTGGGAAAGCCTACTGTATATGAAGGTATAGGAGAAGGGGCAAGCGGTAGTGTAGGGGCTAGTATAGGAGATAGTTTAGGGAATGGTTTAGATGAGCGAGCAGGCGATGCTGTTTGTAACGGTAAGTCCTGTAACAATACAGCGAATAGCGTCATCGTTGATGCGCTACTAGGGATTGGGTTTGTCGGAGTATTGCGAGCCGAAGTGGCCAAGGCCATTATGTGGGCGAACGATCAGTCTGCATCCGCACGCTTGGCGTTAGATATACCGTCTGGGTTGAATGGAGACACTGGCGACGTCGATAGTGAAGTGTTTAAGGCTGATATGACCATGACCTTCATAGCTAAGAAGCTCGGTTTGATTCATGGCCAGGGCCAAGCTGTGTGTGGTGATCTTAAACTGGAGCCGTTAGATATAGACCCGTCACACTTTGATGGCATCGAGCCACCTTGCGAGCAAATTGTTGTCGGTCAAAATCTTCCTTACTTACCTTTGCGTGAATTAGATGCACATAAGGGACAGTTTGGGCGGGTTGTGGTTGTAGGAGGGGATTCGGGAATGGGCGGCGCGGCGATTATGGCATCTGAAGCCGCGCTAACCGTGGGGGCGGGGATTTGTTCACTCTACACGCGTGAAGCCCATATTAGTGCCGCATTAGCGCGAATACCCGAAGTGATGTGCCGTGCTGTTGATAGCAGTGAATGCTTAGATGATATTACGTTTAGCGCTTCTTTGTTGGTGTTGGGGCCAGGGCTTGGAACGTCTGAGTGGTCGCAATTTATGGCTACATACAGTTTAAAGAACGCTACAAGCGGGGTGTTGGATGCTGATGCTCTCAATTTACTTTCACTGGGCCTCATATCGCTCCCCGATTCAAGCAATTACGTACTAACGCCACACCCTGGCGAGGCTGCCCGCTTATTATCGTGCAGTATCGACGAAGTTCAGTCCAATCGCTTAGCATCTGCCCAAGTGTTGGCGAGCCGTTATCACTCGATTGTTGTATTGAAAGGAGCTTCTAGCGTGATAGCCGATGGCGTTCGAGCAAAAGTTTGTACCGCGGGTAACGCGGCAATGGCAATTGGTGGGATGGGCGACATTCTTAGTGGCATAATTGCTGCGTTAATGGCGCAAGGGCTATCTGCATTCGATGCAGCGACGCTTGGCGTATGGTTGCATGCGAAAGCGGCCGATGAACTTGTGTGCAATTTAGGCGTCCATACTATACGTCCCGCAAAGCTCTTAAGCGTGATACCCTCGCTTTTGGCGACACTCATGACACGCCAGCAAACTAGTAGTTAGTTTTTAGTTTTATCTAGGGCGCTAAAAAATCAAGCGGTAAATGTCGTGTAGTAAATATTGGGTAGTAAATATCGGGTAGTAAATATCGGGTAGTAGAGGTGCCAGATAAATTAATATGAGAAAAGAATTTACCCTTTATGGGGAGTCAAAAACGGTCGAATTTGGGCGGGCCTTAGCGAAAAGTGCTCGCTACGGTTCTTGCGTGCACCTACATGGTGATTTGGGCGCTGGGAAAACAACCTTATGTCGAGGCTTTATTCGTTCAATGGGCCATTCAGCTGCGGTTAAAAGTCCAACCTATACATTGGTTGAGCCTTACGAGTTTAATGGGCGGCAGGTGTTCCATTTTGACTTATATAGAGTGTCTGACCCGGAAGAGCTTGAGTACATAGGTATTCGTGATTACTTTCACCCTAAATCCTTAAGCTTAATTGAGTGGCCGGACAAAGGGGCTGGTATGTTGCCGGAGCCTGATCTAGTGCTAGATCTCCGTGTAGTTGGTTTGGGACGAAGGCTTACGGTACAATCGAGTAGTGAATTAGGGCGGGAATGGTTTGATGACCTTAATCAAGTATTAAAATTAACACCGTTATAAATAATCCAAAGTTATGAATAAACCAAGCGAAGCTGCAGCAACTTAAATATGCATAAAAGAATACTTACAGTAGGTTTATTGCTAAGTTTGGTATGTTTGGCTCAGAATGCTATGGCGGCGACAATCGAAAGCCTGCGCCTTTGGCGCGCACCTGACCATACACGTATTGTTTTCGATTTAGACGCGCCAATATCGCATAAAGTGATGACCTTATCCTCCCCTGACCGCATCGTTGTCGACATTAAAAATACACGCTTAGCGGCCGATTTGAGTGCATTGAATTTAAGTGATACGCCGATTGCTCGAGTGCGCAAAGGACAGCAAGCGAACGGAGATCTGCGTGTTGTTTTTGATATGACAGCTAAGATTAGTCCGCGTAGTTTTGCATTGAGAAAAATTGATGATAAGCCGAATCGCTTGGTTTTGGACTTCTACGACAAAAAGCTCGAAAAACCTAAAACCATCGAAAGCGTTAGTCAGACTCGACAGAATCCCAAGCGTGACATACTGATAGCTATAGATGCGGGGCATGGTGGTGAAGACCCTGGTGCTGTAGGCAGAAAAAAGTTGTACGAAAAAGACCTAGTATTAAAAGTAGCAAAAAATTTGCGTAATATAGTGGATGCTACGCCCGGATATAAAGCGTATTTGGTACGAGATGGTGATTATTATATTTCCCTTGGTGAGCGTCGTGAAAAGGCGAGAAGGAAAAAAGCTGACTTTTTTGTATCTATTCACGCGGATGGCTTTACAAAGTCTAGTGCGCATGGCGCTTCAGTATTTACCCTTTCGCAGGGTGCTGCTTCGAGTAAGATGGCTCGAGCTTTGGCCAATAAAGAAAACCGATCTGATTTGATTGGAGGGGCCGGAAATATTGAGCTCGATGGTAAGGGCTTGGATGTGCAAAAAATATTGCTCGACCTTTCTATGACGCGAAGTATGGAGGTGAGCTTAGATGTTGGTGCTCGTGTTCTAAATGGGGTGGGTGGCGTCACCAAACTTCATTCCTCGCGAGTTGAGAATGCAGCTTTTGTCGTATTGAAGTCTTTCGATATGCCCTCTATCTTGGTGGAAACCGGATTTATAACGAATCCTCAAGATGCGAAGCGTTTAAATACATTGGCACACAGAACAAAACTGGCCAAAGCAATATTTGCAGGCATATCGAGTTACTTTAATTCATCGCCGCCAGAAGGAACGCTAGTTGCTTGGAAAAAAAGCGGCGGTGGCAAAGTGCGCTACACCATTGCTAGTGGCGATACCTTGTCTGCCATTGCTAATCGCTACGATGTAAGCATTGCTCAGATTAAAAAAGCAAATAAACTGAACAGCTCAAAACTGTTGATTGGACAAATATTATATATTCCGACAATTTAACGGTCTGTCGAGCTGGTTTGAACCTTCTATCTTTTAGTGTAATTCTATAAAACTCATGAGTCAGATTAAAAAATTAAGCCCGCGATTGGCTAACCAAATTGCAGCAGGTGAGGTTGTTGAGCGGCCAGCCTCCGTCATTAAAGAGCTGGTCGAAAACAGTGTCGATGCTGAATCTACGCAAATCGATGTTGAGGTTGAGGCTGGTGGCGTCAAGTTGATCCGTGTTCGCGATAACGGCTGTGGTGTTACCAAGGATGATCTTCCGTTGGCATTGAGTCGTCACGCCACGAGTAAAATTTCTGTTTTGGACGATTTAGAGGCCGTCGCTTCGTTGGGTTTTCGCGGTGAAGCCCTAGCGAGTATTTCCTCCGTATCCCGCTTAAACCTTACTACAAAAGCTGAAAGTGAAAGTAGCGCGTGGAGCGTGCGTGCAGAAGGGCGCGACATGGAGGCGACCGTTAGTCCTGCTGCGCACCCGCAAGGCACCACCATTGAGGTGCGCGATCTGTTTTTTAATACCCCAGCTCGGCGTAAATTCTTGCGGACAGAGAAAACCGAATATTCTCGTGTTGATGATGTTGTAAAAAAAATAGCGCTTTCGCGTTTTGATTTAGGTTTTAGCTTAAAGAACAATAGTCGCGTTGTGCATCATTGGCGCCCGGCCACTACACGTGTTGAGCAAGAGCGCCGTGTGGCGAGTATTTGTGGTCCAACGTTTATCGATAATGCACTGCATGTTGAGCTCGAACACAGTGGAATTAAGTTGAGTGGCTGGATTGCACTTCCGACTTTTTCGCGTAGCCAAGCCGACTTACAGCACTTTTACGTCAATGGTCGCGCCATTAAAGATCGCTTGGTATCGCACGCAATTAAACAGGCGTATCAAGATGTTTTATATCACGGCCGCCATCCCGCCTTTGTTTTGTACTTGGAACTCGACCCAGCCACGGTAGATGTTAATGTGCATCCAACCAAACACGAGGTGCGTTTTCGTGATAATCGCTTGGTGCACGACTTTTTATTTCGAAGCATTCATCGTTTGTTGGCCGATGTAAGGCCAGAGTCGAAAGCCGAAGAGCCTTCTATTGATGCGGGTGTGACAGGGCAGTCTCAAGCGATTCAGGATCAATCGGCGATTCAATTTAACCGTGCGCCATTTAACGCTTCGCCCAATAATGACAATAGTTATGGCGGTAATAGCGGTAATGGCAATAGTAATGTCCCCGCCTATAGCGGAGGCGCTGCGCAGTCGTTCACGGCTAACCCGGAGCGCTATGTAATGCCGGGTGGAAGTCAGGTTGGGGAGAGTGCTTCCCGGTACTCGGCGGTAATTAATGCTAATAACGCCAATCACGTTATGCACGATGATGGCCAGGTTCCCCCTTTAGGGTTCGCGATGGCGCAATTAAAGGGGATTTATATTCTTGCCGAAAATCAGCATGGATTAGTCGTTGTGGATATGCATGCGGCTCATGAACGTATTACTTATGAACGCCTTAAAAAACAATTTGATGAGAATACTCTGCAGTCTCAGCCCATGCTTGTTCCGCAAAATGTAGCGGTAAGTGAAAAGGAAGCAGCCTACGCCGAAGACAATACTGAAGTGTTTTCTAGTTTGGGGTTTACGGTTGAGCGTGCGGGCCCTGAATCTATACTTATTCGTGAAATTCCGGTTGTATTGAACCGGGCTGATATCGAAGGTTTAGTACGTGACGTACTTTCTGATTTGATCGAATTCGGAGCAAGTAGCCGCTTGCGTGAGCGTATTAATGAAATACTTTCGACCATGGCGTGCCATGGCTCGGTTCGTGCGAATCGTAAATTGGGAATCGAAGAGATGAATGCTTTACTTCGTCAAATGGAAGAAACGGAACGCAGTGGGCAATGTAACCACGGTCGACCTACTTGGACTCAGATGGGTTTGGGTGATTTGGATAAACTCTTTATGCGAGGTCAATAGCGTGATCGGTGAGCCGTGTAAAAAGCCTTTAGCTGTGGCCATAATGGGGCCAACGGCCTCAGGCAAGACGGATTTAGGCGTCGCTCTAGCCAAAAAGTTAAACGGAGAGATTATTAGTGTCGATTCCGCATTGGTTTATCGCGGGCTGAATATCGGCTCGGCGAAGCCTACAATTGAAGAGCAATCTTCAATTCCACATGCTTTACTCGATATTCGTGAGCCTTATGATGCTTATTCAGTAGCTGATTTTTGTTGTGATGCAAAGCTCGAAATTGAACGAATCTGCTCTTTAGGTAAAACGCCGATTCTTGTCGGAGGCACAATGCTCTATTTTAAAGCATTGCTTGAAGGTCTATCGGACATGCCTCCAGCGGATCTAAAGGTTCGTGCAGATATTGAGCAGTTAGCAATTGAGCAAGGCTGGCCAGCGGTTCATGAGGCTTTGGCTGTAGTAGATCCCGTTTGCGCAGCGCGAATACACCCCAATCATTCGCAGCGCTTGAGTCGCGCTCTAGAGGTTTTTCGTTCAACGGGGAAGCCCATGTCCGATTGGCAGAATGGTGGGGCGGGCGGTTTACTTGCTGAATTTGACTGGTGTCAGATAGCCTTAAATCCACGAGATCGAAGTGTTCTGCATGCTCGAATAGCCCAACGTTATGACAGTATGTTAGGCGGTGGGTTGATCGAAGAGGTAGCAAGCTTAAAAGCCGATGAGCGGAATCATATCGATCTGCCCTCAATGCGTGCTGTAGGTTACCGGCAGGTGTGGGAATTTCTCGACGAAAAAATTAGTTACGACGACATGCGCGAAAAAGGCATCGTAGCAACACGGCAATTAGCCAAGCGACAACTCACTTGGTTACGCAGTTGGGACGGCCTAAATTGGATAGATATTCAACAAGAAAACACGAAAATCAAAAAACTTGAAGAAATAGTTGATGCTGCGTTGAGCTTTTTAGGTAAAAGCGCCATATAATGATTGAGTCGTCTGCTTTTGTTAGGCGGCATGCTATGTTGTTTTTTATTTGTGCGAGTGCAAAACCTAATGTTTTGATATTGCTCGCTTCGCTTGTCGATTTCCTAATTTAAGGAGAATTACCATGTCAAAAGGGCATTCGCTACAAGACCCTTACCTTAACGTACTCCGCAAAGAACGTATTCCCGTTTCGATTTATCTCGTCAATGGAATTAAGTTGCAGGGCCAAGTTGAGTCATTTGACCAGTTTGTTGTATTGCTTAAAAACACCGTAAGCCAAATGGTTTACAAACATGCCATATCCACCGTTGTTCCTTCGCGTCCAGTTCGGGTTCCTATGCTTAATCCCGATACTTTAGACGAAGAGGAAGTTGGAGGCTAAGTAGAGTCCCATTGTTTTTTGATAGGCCCGAATCAGGTGAGCTAGCGGTGCTAGTTCACCTGGAGTTTTCCCAAGAAGAATACTCGAATGACCCTCGCGAGTTTGAAGAGCTTGTTCTCTCTGCCGGAGGCGATCCCGTTGATTTTGTCACGGGTTCACGTTCAGTCCCAGATGCACGATACTTTGTTGGTACCGGTAAGCTTGATGAGATAGAGCAGGCTGTTATTCAGCACGAAGCTCAATTAGTTATCTTCAATCATGAGCTTAGCCCCAGTCAAGAGCGAAACATAGAAGGCGCGCTGAACTGTCGAGTATTAGATCGCACAGGTCTAATACTCGATATTTTTGCCCAGCGCGCGCGCACGCACGAAGGTAAGTTACAGGTTGAGTTAGCTCAGCTTGAGCATGTGTCCACGCGTTTAATTCGTGGTTGGACCCATTTGGAGCGTCAGAAAGGCGGAATAGGTATGCGCGGGCCGGGTGAAACTCAGCTTGAGTCCGATCGTCGGCTTCTGCGTGTTCGAATTAAATCTATTCATAAGCGTTTAGCTAAAGTGCGTAAGCAGCGTGAGCAAGGGCGTAGGGCGCGTAACCGCGCCGAGATACCGACGGTATCCTTAGTGGGGTATACCAATGCTGGCAAATCTACTCTATTTAATCAAATTACTCATTCATCGGTTTATGCCGTGAATAAGCTGTTCGCTACGCTTGACCCAACAATGCGGCGAGTGGAATTGGAGGAGGTTGGCGCTGTTATTCTTGCCGACACGGTAGGCTTTATTAGTCATTTGCCGCATAGGTTGGTTGAAGCTTTTCGCGCCACACTCGAGGAGGCGACGAGCTCTGACTTGCTCTTACATGTTGTTGATTGCGCTGATGATGAGCGTCAGAGAAACATGCAGCAGGTTGCGGTAGTCCTCGGTGAGATTGGAGCCGAAGAGCTGCCTCAATTAATTGTTTACAATAAAATTGATTTACTGCCGGCCGCTAGCGCTCGTATTGATCGTAACGCTGATGGTCGCCCCGTTGCTGTATGGCTTTCGGCTGTATCGGGTGTTGGTTGTGAATTGCTTATGGAGGCCGTTGCGGAATTGGTCTCAGAAGACCTTATTCACCAAAAGTTACGATTAGGTCATGAGTTTGGGCGCTTGCGTGCTCAATTATTTACGCTTAATGCTGTGCTTAATGAGCATTTCGACGATGACGGCTCGTCCGAGTTGGAGCTGAGAATTCCAAAGATCGACTTGAATAAGCTATTAGCGGCCGAATCTTTGCATTATCATGATCTAAACTGGAGCAGTCTTTAGTCTTTAGTCTTTAGTCTTTAGTCTTTAGTCTTTAGTCTTTAGTCTTTAGTCTTTAGTTGAAGTGCTTCTTTATTGTGTTCCTCAATTAATAGTATTTGCCTATTGTAGTGCTCACAGCGTAGTAATAAGACGAAAGTCTTTCTATCGAGATGGTATAGGTTGTTTATTGTTCGAAATTCACGCAATTATATTTTAATTACTGGCATAAGCTTGAAATCGGCTTTTGTGCCTTAATATCAGCATATTACAATTATTTGTTTTAGGGGATCGACATGGCTTGGAATGAGCCGGGTGGCAATAATAAAGACCCATGGGGAAATAAAAACGGCGGAAAGAACAATGATGGTCCGCCCGAATTAGACGAAGTACTCAAGAACCTTCAAGATAAAGTTAGTTCTTTATTTGGTGGCGGCAAAGGTGGTGGTTCAAACGGCGGGGACAGTGGTTCAGGGCCTTTTAATAAGAGCTTCATAATTATTGCGATTGTTGTTGCTGTGCTCGCGTATGGCTTTATCGGCTCCGCCGTTGTAAACGAACAAGAGCGTGCTGTTGTGCTACGCCTTGGCGTTTACAACGGAACAGTAGGTCCAGGCTTTCGCTGGAATCCACCGCTGTTAGATACCGTATATACGGTAAATGTCACTAAGGTTGAAGAATGGTCAACTACCGAACAGATGCTGACTAAAGATCTTAATATTGTTGATATTAAGATATCTACGCAATACGTCATTAGTGATGCCCGTGATTTTGTACTGAATGTTCGCGACCCTGCGGCCAGTTTGCAGCAGGCTGCAAATAGTGCATTACGTCATGTTGCTGGGTCTACAATTATGCACGATGTATTAACTGAAGGTCGTGAGCAAGTGGCGATTGAAATTCGGGAGCGTTTGCAGAGCTATCTGGATACCTACGGTACCGGCATTATGATTGAAACGGTCAACATCGAAGATTCTGACCCGCCGCAAGAAGTTCAGGCGGCATTTGATGACGTAATTAAAGCGCGAGAAGATGAAGAGCGCTATAAAAACGAAGCTCAGGCTTATGCTAATGGTGTTATTCCTGAAGCGCGTGGTGCTGGACAGCGAATTATTGAAGAAGCTAACGCGTATAGAGCACGTGTTATTGCTGAGGCAACCGGTGAGGCCAAACGTTTTGAGTATTTACTTGCTGAATACGATAAAGCCCCTGAAGTAACGCGTCAGCGTTTGTACTTAGACGCTATTGAGAAAGTCATGCAGAACAGCTCTAAAGTGTTGGTGGATGTAGAGGGCGGTAATAACATGTTGTACCTGCCACTCGATAAGATTATGAGTAACTCCAATGCTTCTGGATCTTCACAGTCATCAGGTGGCTCTAATCCGCGCTCAAACGCGGCGGATATTCGCAAAATCACCAATGACGTAATAGAAGAGATATCACGTCGTCAGTCTGCAAACAGTACACGCACTAGCAACCGAGGAGGACGTTAATATGCAAGGTCGATCATTAGTATTTGCGGTTTTTGTTCTTATCGCCGCTGTCGTAGGCAGTAATTCTCTATATGTTGTGACAGAGTATCAGCGTGGTGTTTTACTGTGGTTAGGTAAAGTAACCCAGGATGATTTAGAGCCTGGCTTACACGCTAAATTGCCGTTCTTCCATCAAGTACGATTATTTGATGGCCGAATTTTGACTTCGGATACACGTGCTGAACGCTTCTTGACTGTAGAGAAGAAGAGCATGGAAGTTGATTCATTCAGTAAGTGGCGCATCATTGATGTAAGTAAGTTTTACACCGCAACTAACGGTGAAGAAGCTCGCGCAGAGCGCCTGTTAGCACAGCGTGTTAACGAAGGCTTGCGTAATCAGTTTGCACAGCGCACCTTGCAAGAAGTTGTCAGTGGTGAGCGTGATCAACTTATGACCGATATTGTTAATCAGTTGAATGAGTTCTCTCAATCTTCATTGGGGATTGAAGTTATTGACGTACGCGTTAAGAAGATTGATCTTCCTGCTCGCTTGAGTGAAGACGTTTTCCGTCGTATGCGTGCAGAACGTGAGCGTGAGGCACGTGAGCATCGCTCGAAAGGTAAAGAGCAAGCTGAAATCATTCAGGCCGATGCCGATAGGCAGCATACAATCATTCAGGCAGAAGCCTATCGTGATTCTGAATTACTGCGCGGTGAGGGAGATGCGCAAGCATCTGGGATTTATTCTGCGGCTTATACTCAAGATCCAGAGTTCTATGCGTTTGTTCGTAGCTTAAAAGCGTACACCAATTCATTCTCGGGTAAAGACGATGTCATGCTGGTTGATCCAAAAAGTGACTTCTTCCGCTACTTGAAGAACCAGAATGGTAAATAAGTTCTAGAAAGCTCTGTTCAACAATTGCGCTCCTACCATGCAATTGTGGTAAAATAGGGAAACCGGCTTAATAAAGCCGGTTTTTTTTGGCCTGCTACTTATTGCACGTCGTATAAATGCCTAGAATTTAGTTAAAAGCCTGCTGGCGGAGCTATTTTGCTTACGGCACGAAATGCCTAAGCAATAAGCAATAAGGAATAAGGAATAAGCAATAAGGAATAAGCAATAAGGAATAAGGAATAAGCAATAAGGAATAAGCAATAAGGTCTATGCAATAAGACCTTGGTGTTGAGTTTGAGCGTTGAGCTCGTGTATTGAATTAGAGTGTTGAATTAGTGCGTTGCGTAAAGTCTAGTGCTGGCTATTGAAGGTATTATTCCTTTTTTTTCTCCCAGCGTTGGCTCGAAAACTGAGTTAACTAAATGTTCTTAGTGATCGTCAATTACGAATTTTGGCTTCGCCGCTGTGATTACAGCGTTATGATTGCGGGCTTATTGTTGTTAGTGATTATTCGCTAACCTTGTATGGTTTAAGTTAGCTGTTAAATACAGAGATGATTGAATGAAAGAAGTGGATCGCTGGATGTTGCCCGATGGCATTGAAGAGATGCTGCCTGGGCAGGCGCAACAAGTAGAGGCTCTACGTCGCCGGCTTGTCGATGTATTCCAGTCTTGGGGTTACGATTATGTAATACCTCCAATGGTTGAGTTTACGGATTCTTTATTGACAGGTTCTGGGCAAGATATATCGCTACTAACTTTTAAGCTTACAGACCAGTTTTCGGGTAAAACTCTAGGCGTACGTGCCGATATTACACCGCAAGTGGCACGTATGGATGCTCATAGCCTTAAACGTGATGGAGTTAATCGACTTTGTTATTCTGGCCACGTTCTTCATACCAAGCCAAAGTGGCCTCTAGCATCGCGCTCGCCAATTCAGGTTGGCGTAGAATGCTTCGGAGCTTCAGGCATTGATGGCGATATAGAGGTTGTTAGCTTATTGTTGTCGACACTTGAGGCGTCTGGCTTGCCGGAGCAGTATCTTGATTTGGGTCACGTTGCTATATACCGTGCCCTGAGTAAAGCGGTTGGTTTTAGTCGCAAACAAGAAGTGGCGCTGTTTGAGCTTTTGCAAGCTAAGAAATTTACCGAAGTGGCGCATTGGATTACACGCGAAGTAAGTGATGAGCTACATCGTGTCTGGTTACTCGCCTTATCTAAGCTTTCTGGTGATTATACCGTTCTCGATAAGGCCAGTGAGGTCTTTAAGTTGGCTCCACATGCGGTTCATGATGCTATTGAGCAATTAAAAGCTGTTGCATCTGTGCTCTGCGAGCGTTTTCCTAATGCAAAACTGTACTTTGATTTAAGTGAGTTACGCGGATATCACTACTTAACGGGGTTAGTATTTGGCGCATTTTCCCCTGGTGTGGGTAATGCTATAGCCAGCGGTGGCCGATACGATCATATCGGCGAGGCCTTTGGGCGCTCTCGGTCGGCTACAGGCTTTACCGTCGATTTATCGGCCGTATACAGCCTTGTTCAAAATAATATATGTGTCTTGGAGGATAGTGGCATATTTGCTCCAGCTGCCGAAGGCAAAGCGTTCTGGGATGCGGTGGCATCTCTGCGTGCCGATGGTGAAAAAGTTATCTGTGGCCTCTCTGGCCAAACCAGTCCTGAACGTTATCAGGTCTGCAATCGAATTCTGGAGCTTACGGCTTCTGGGTATCACGTAAAAGCAATTGATGAAACAAGCGAGTAATTAAGCGTTATGGGCAAAAATGTCGTTATTCTTGGCACTCAGTGGGGTGACGAAGGCAAAGGTAAAATCGTAGACTTATTAACTGATCAAGTTAGTCACGTTGTTCGATTTCAAGGTGGCCATAATGCTGGTCACACACTTGTAATTGATGGCAAGAAAACAGTTCTACACCTTATTCCTTCTGGAATTCTGCGCGAAAGCGTTACATGCTATATCGGTAATGGTGTTGTTTTAGCACCAGACGCCTTATTAAAAGAAATTCGTGAACTTGAAGCGAAAGGTATTTTTGTCCGTGACCGCTTGAAGCTGTCACCCTCATGTCCTCTTATCCTGCCGTATCACGTAGCGTTGGATCAGGCTCGTGAAATTAAGCGTGGGGCGTTAAAAATTGGCACAACAGGCCGTGGAATTGGGCCTGCATACGAGGACAAAGTTTCTCGCAGAGGTCTTCGTTTAGATGACCTTTTTGATGTAGCAAGTTTTCCTGCCAAGCTTAAAGAGATTGTGGACTTTCATAACTTTTCGCTCGAAAAATATTACGAAGTCGAACCCGTAAACTACGATGAAGTTCTTGCTGAATGTGTCAGTATGCGTGAGGAACTAATCCCTATGGCGGCTGATG
The DNA here is from genome assembly GCA_047638775.1 of Flavobacteriales bacterium. Lineage (GTDB taxonomy): Bacteria > Pseudomonadota > Gammaproteobacteria > Pseudomonadales > Cellvibrionaceae > Agaribacterium. Next base: position 70,739 of record JBLIMQ010000001.1, on the reverse strand, counting down.
TCACGGCAATTTTACACGCCGCACGCGAAGCTGGCGAAAGCATTCTGTTTGAGGGCGCGCAGGGCTCATTGTTGGATATAGATCATGGAACCTATCCTTATGTTACGTCCTCGAATACTACGGCAGGTGGCGCAGCTACCGGATCTGGTTTTGGTCCGCGTTATTTAGATTATGTTTTAGGTATTACCAAGGCTTACACTACACGTGTAGGTTCAGGTCCGTTTCCGACGGAGCTCGATTGTGAAATTGGTCAATATCTTGGTGAAAAAGGCTGTGAGTTTGGTGCCACTACAGGCCGTAAACGTCGCACAGGCTGGTTTGATGCCGTAGCAGTTAAGCACGCGGTACGTATCAATAGTGTTACAGGTATTTGTTTGACGAAGCTCGATGTCCTAGATGGCTTAAAGACGATTAACGTGTGTATTGGGTATAAAAATATTCAAGGCGACGATGTTGGTATTCCCAGTCGATCAGAAGACTGGGAAGGTATTCAGCCAGTCTATGAAACCTTGGATGGCTGGGATTCGTCTACTGTATCGGCAAAGGACATTGATGACTTACCGCAGAAAGCACGTGATTATATTGCGCGGCTGGAAGTCTTAACGGGCGTCCCCATTGATATTATTTCGACTGGGCCGGACCGTGAAGAAACGGTTTGCTTGCGTCATCCTTTTGATTAAAACCGATTAAGCTCCCTTAAGGCGTATGGCGCATTGCTATATGCCTTAAATCTCACCCTCTGAGTTCCTCCTGTCTATTTCCTTCTTTTGTGGCTTGATAGCGTTTGTATAATTAAGCGAAGGCATCTCTTCTAAGCTACACTTTTCTTAGAGTGCGCTCTTTTATTCTTGCGATCTATTTATTACCGCACAATATTAATGCTTGGAATTATTTGATGCTTCAGTTGGAATTCACCTAATGTCGGACAATCAGCGCGTAAATGAACGCTTTGCTGTTCATTGGCGGGGAAGGCTACTGCTTCCCGATAAATCTATGTATCAGGTTTCAATTAAGAATATTTCGAAAGGGGGAGTGGGCATAATCTTTATGCAGGCGCTCCCTGCAGGTTCAAATGTGCATTTGGAATTTCATATTCCAGTACGCGGCGAATCCCATCGTATTCGCGTTAAATGCGTGGTGGCGTATCAAACAATCCTTTCAGATAATCGCGGCGCCAAAATAGGGTTGATGTTCTCTGGAATAAAGGGTGAAGATTTTCACGCCTTATCCAATACACTGCAAGAGCTAACTGATGCACGTGGTTAACGTACTCTTCTTATGTAATCCTTATCACGTAAGCCCTCTTCAAACGCTACAGTAACCCCGCACGTTCTACACTAAAGATAACTCTTATCTCCTAACACCACAGTAACTCTCGTCATCGTAAGTGCAGCTTAACTCTAGACCGGTAATCTATTCGAACAACCCCAGATTAATAGTGTCAGGCGTGCATCTCGATGGCGACCCTGCTTATCATTAATAACATATCGCTCATTGGAGGATATACATGAACACTATTGATTTAAGTCCGTTATACCGTAGTTCTGTCGGTTTCGACCGCCTGGCTAGTCTTATTGATAACTCTATTCGAGGCAATCAAGGATCACCCGGATACCCACCCTACAATATCGAAATGATGGGGGAAAACCGTTACGGCGTTACGCTGGCAATTGCAGGTTTTAGTGAGCAGGAGCTCGATATTCACGTCGAAAATGGCGTATTAACGGTGTCCGGCAAGAAAGAAAATGGTGATGAAGACCGTGAGTTTCTCTATCAGGGTATCGCAACACGGTTATTTGAGCGGAAGTTTAATTTAGTGGATTATATTGAGGTAACCGGTGCGAGTCTTGATAATGGCTTGTTGACGGTTAGTTTAATAAAGGAAATTCCTGAAGCGATGAAACCCAAGAAAATTGAAATTAAGCGCAGCGGGTCGAGTGCTGTTTCGCACAGTAAGGTAGGCAATGCAGCCTAGAGCAAGGGGCGCGATTGCATCGCGCCCAACTAAATTAACCCTATAAGAGCTTTAAATGCACGTTGTGGTGATCAAATAATGGACATTTGGTTTTTCTACCGATAAACTAAAGGCTGTGTAAAGCTCAATGGCCCTCGATAATTGGCCTCATCCTCCTTCCTAAGTGTCGTTTTCAACATTTTCTGCAAGCTAAGTACGGATATATTGCAGGGCAAAGTCGAGTACCCGTTAATTTTTTGCCATTCCTTCACACAATACCTCTACATTCCAGATGTGGCCTAAAGTCATTTAATCTGTGATTGTAATTTAAACGAATTATATTTTTATGCTGTGAGCATTAGCTCATACGTAAATTACAGAATCCTTACCCATGGAGTATTTTTTGGGAAAAAAACAAAAAGACCCTCACGCTAAGCGTGAGGCCGCGAATTACGCGAAACCTATCCCCTCAAGGGAATTTATATTAGATTTACTTGAATCTTCGGCAGGACCGTTAACTCACGCCAAACTTAGTGTCGCTATGAAGCTTGAATCTGAAGAAGATTTAGAAGCTTTGCGCCGACGCTTGATTGCTATGGAACGCGATGGTCAAGTCTTGTCAAATCGTCGTGGTGCTTACGGCAGAATTGACAAAATGGCCTTGATTAAGGCTCGAATATCAGCGCATAAAGATGGCTTTGGTTTTGCTATTCCTGCTGATGGCACCGATGACCTTTATCTTTCTCAGAAGCAAATGCGAAAAGTATTTGATCGTGATGAAGTTTTGGTGCGTGCAGGAGAAACTAATTCACGTGGTCAGCGTGATGGCAGTATTATCGAGGTTCTTGTTCGTCACACTGAGCGGCTTGTTGGTCAATTAGTGAGCGAATATGGCAATCAGTATGTGGTTGTTGATAATCCAAAAATTCAGCAAGATATATTTATCGATAAAGATCAATCCGTACCCGCTAAATCAGGTCAAATTGTATCTGTCGAAATAATCCAGCAGCCGGAACGAAACCGAAGACCTTCAGGTAAAATAGTTGAAGTTCTCGGGGACCATATGGCGCCGGGAATGGAGATTGATGTTGCTATCCGCTCCCATGATATTCCACACATCTGGCCAACTGCAGTTAATGATTTGGCCGAAAAGCTCAGCAGTGAAGTTTTAGAGCAGGACAAAGAAAACCGTATCGACTTGCGAGACTTAGCCTTCGTAACGATTGATGGTGAAGATGCGCGAGATTTTGATGATGCTGTTTATTGTAAAAAGAGCGATGAAGGTTGGCGCCTCTACGTAGCAATTGCCGATGTATCACATTACGTGGATGTAAATAGCGCAATTGATATCGAAGCACAAAAACGTGGTAATTCCGTCTATTTTCCTGACCATGTTGTTCCAATGCTACCTGAGCAGCTTTCAAATGGGCTATGTTCGTTAAATCCTCATGTTGATCGATTGTGTATGGTTTGTGAAATGACCATTGGCGAGTCTGGTGACATTAATTCTTACCAGTTTTACGAATCGATCATGCATTCCAAAGCGAGGCTAACCTATACCAAGGTTGGGCAAATGCTAGACCGAAAATCCGCGGATGGTTTGCAGTTACGTGAAGAATATGAGCATGTTGCGGGTGATATTGACGAGCTGAAAAGCTTGTATGAGTGTTTGAAAGCGAAGCGTGCAAAGCGTGGCGCAATCGAGTTCGAAACGACAGAAACACGTATGGTCTTTGATGAAGATCGAAAAATTGAGAATATCGTACCCGTTATTAGAAACGATGCGCATAAACTTATTGAAGAGTGCATGTTGGCGGCCAATGTATGTGCGGCACGTTTTTTAGATGCACATGAGCTCGCGTGTCTGTATCGTATTCACGAACCGCCGAAAGAACAAAAGCTGGACGGGCTCAAAACGTTTTTGACTGAATTCGGTTTGTCTATGCCGGCCACATCAAATGTTTTACCTGAGCAATATAGAGATATATTAAAAAAGGTGGAGTCATGGCCTAACGCGCATCAAATTCAAACAGTGATGTTGCGTTCAATGAATCAAGCGGTTTATCAAGCAAAAAATATGGGCCACTTTGGTTTGGCTTATCCCGCATATACGCACTTTACCTCCCCGATTCGTCGTTACCCAGATCTACTTGTTCACCGGGCGATACGATCAATTGTACGTTCAAAGCGTGAAAGTAATAAGGTTAAGCGCTGTGAAACGGCTATGCCGATGGCAATGGAAAAGATATACCCCTATAGCGCTGGAGATGTCGATAATTTTGGCGAGCAATGTTCAATGACGGAGCGTCGTGCCGATGACGCGACTCGCGATGTTGTTAGTTGGCTGAAATGTGAATATCTACAAGATCGCGTTGGCGAAGAATTTGACGGCGTAGTCAGTGCTGTTACAGGCTTTGGTTTATTTGTAGAACTGAGCGATGTCTTTGTTGAAGGTTTGGTCCATATAACGGCTTTGCCGCAAGACTATTACCAATTTATGGCCGCTCAACATCGTCTAGTAGGTGAGCGTAGCGGGCGTAGTTTTCATTTGGGTGACAGCATAAAAGTACGCGTTGTTCGTGTCAGCTTAGATGATCGTAAAATAGACTTCGAACTTATCGATGACGGAAAATCTCTTAAGCTTGCGAAGAAAAAAGGCGCTAAGAAAAAGTCAAAGAAAAAGGTCACAAAAGGCTCGAATGATAATCAGTCTATTGATGAGTCTGAAGAGCGGAAGCCTAAAAAGCGAAGGAAGCCCCGAAAGCGAAAGCCAAAATCGGGTGATTCTCAAGCTTCAGGCTCCTCGGGGAATAATGGTCATTCGCCCCAGGGTACCGATGAGCCCAAGAAAGCCTCGACGAGTAAAACAGTCGAACTGTTCAAAAGGATTGCACGCAAACTAAAGCCGAAAAAAACGTAATAGTGGCTTTGGTATTCCTCAAATCCTATTTTTAGAATTTAGCGTAAACGATCTTTATTACGCTAAATTCTGAGAATACAATCTTAATAATAGTGTCCCGGACCTATCCTTTTACGAGAAATCACGTGAAACCAGAATTAACCTACGGCTTGCATAGCGTCCAATCGTTGTTGAAATCAGCGCCGACAAAAATCGAGTCGCTTATTTTGCTCGATTCGCGACATGACCAACGACTAAAAAAAATCCATCATTTAGCTGAGCGGGCTGGCGTTACGATTATCTTGTCTAAACGCGAGGCGATGGATGCGCTTTGTGATGGCAATCATCAAGGTGTCATTGCCAACGTTACGGGTGGTGATCTTTTTGGTGAAAAAGACTTATATGCTCAGATTGAAGCGTCACCACAAACGAGTTTGATATTAATACTCGACGGTGTGACCGACCCACATAACTTAGGCGCTTGCATGCGAAGTGCTGATGCCGCGGGCGTGACCGCTGTAATTGTTCCGAAGGATAACTCCGTTGGCTTGACCGAAGTTGCGCGTAAAGTAGCCTGTGGCGCAGCGGAAAATATCCCGCTTATCGTCGTGACGAACTTATCACGCTGTATGGATAAGCTGCAGGCCTTGGGTGTCTGGGTTACCGGTACCGCAGGTGAGGCTACCCTCAATCACTTTGACTCTGACTTGAGCCTTCCTAGGGTGATTGTCATGGGGGCTGAAGGGAAGGGTATGCGCCGGCTTACACGCGATTATTGCGACACCTTAGTGCGAATACCAATGGCAGGCAGTGTATCGAGCCTGAACGTCTCTGTGGCCGCTGGTGTGCTGTTGTTTGAGGCTGTTAGGCAGCAGCATGTGCTAGAGACTACGATTGACTAATTTTTTGCGTTAATGGTTAACTATTTTCGCCTAAACCACGTTCATTAATTAAGTCAGGAATTAATTTAGTAGCGAAGACCTTAGCCGAAATGAAAAACCTTGCTAGGATTAGAGTGCAGCCCTCTAATAATATAATTATTTGTAGTAGTGCAAAGCAGTATTACAAATAGAGCTAGGATTCTCATATGACCATACGGTTCAATCCCTACTTCTTAATCTATTCAGTAGTAATTGGTATTCCACTGCTTTACACCATCACATATCTATTGGCCGCTATGGGCAATCATGTGCCTTGGTGCAATCCCTTGTTTTCAAACTGTACGACATTGACCGCCACAGGGATATACGTCCCAGAGTCCTATGTGATGCGTTTTGGGCTTACGCCACTTATAACGGCAATGGGTATCGGGTTCTTTTTCTTTAAAGAGCATTTAATCCGTTTTGGCGTAGAACCTAAGCACGCAAATAAATCCTATCGTATTGCCGTAGTGGGCTGCATCGGCGGTGTTGCCGCGGTTGCTTTTATGCAAGGGCCGGAAGAGACAGATATGGGCTTGCATACCTTATCGGCCGTCATATTCTTCGTGCTTATGTTAGTCGCTCAATTCACCTTTACTCAGCAAGATAACACGTGCCGTCGAGAAGAAATTGCGACGGCTTATTGGGTGCGAGTAGTGGCGTGTGCGGTTCAAACGTTGCTACTGACCTATAGCGCTTATATTTTTTTTAGCACGGGTAAATCACCCGGTATGCAATATGAGTGGTGGCTGACGATTACTATTATTGTTTGGTATAGCAGCTTCTTGTTCGAGAGTAACCGCGCATTTATCGACGGTTTTCTGGATGCTAAGCGCGATTGAGCTCTAATAGTGACTAATTCCACTGAAGGCCAATTCTTAAAAATACTAAATCTGAGAAAGGCTATATTCTAGGAGACGCTAGGATTCACGTGAGAATAAGTTTCTATGAACGGTTACCCATTCGATCTGTTTTTCCGACGACGCCCTTTGTGCGCAGCTTAATTACGTAGTTAGATAACTATCAGATAGAGCTGTTCTAATGGATAGCAAGGCTAATATGTTCGGTGCATATTGCGATGATGAGCTGATAGGGATAGGAGCGATAAAAATATTTGCGGATTATGCTGAAATTAAGCGAGTCTACTCTCGTGCAGGCTGCAGGGTTGCCAAAGCGTTAATTATCTCGTTGGAAGATCCCGCACGCTCTCACAATCCACTTCAGTTAAAGCAGGAAGTAGGCCCGAGCCAGCTCGCAGCGATTCGTTGTTATGAGAAGTTAGCCTATTCAATATGTGAGAGGTTTGGCGACTATAAAGAGAATGGTGTTAGCGTATTCATGGAAAAGACACTACTTTTTTAATCCCTTAATCCCTTAATCCCTTAATCCCTTAATCCCTTAATCCCTTAATCTAGAGTACTCGACATTTGTTCTTCTATCTTTACAAGTAGTCGGTTAAGCGCGCCTCGATTTTTGTCGGCGCTTAATTTTCCCGCTTTACCTCGTTTTTTAGCTTCGTCTGTATGTTCAATAAGCTCCGATACTTGATGTGCTAGCTCGTCTGCGTTGTTGCACAGTGTTAGCGCGCCAACCTCACAAAGCTCATCAGCAATGACTTGGAAGTTAAATACACTTGGGCCACTTAATATCGGTAAGGTCCAAGCGGCCGGTTCTATGTAGTTATGGCCGCCGTTTTCAACAAAACTCCCACCGATAAAGGCAATGTCGGCTGAACCTAACATCGTTAGGAGCTCTCCCATGGTGTCGCCTAGAAGTATGTCGGCTTTAAAGGCTTCACTATAATTAAGTTGGCTTTTTCTGAGGCAGCTATATCCATGACTTAAACAAAGTTGATGGACGTCGTTAAAGCGCTCAGGGTGTCGTGGGACAATAACTAAATGTAGTTGGGGATGTTTCTTGCGGGCCTTTGTGTAGGCTTGCAATATGATCTGATCTTCGCCCTTGTGGGTGCTGGCGGCGATAAATATCGACCGCTTGTCTTTTGGGTTAAGAAAACCCCGGAGCTCTTTAGCCTGATCAATACAGTCTTGATTTAGGCTGAGGTCAAATTTTATGTTACCCAGTAATGTGAGATTTTTTTCAGGCAATCCGAGCATTTTGAAGCGTTCAGCGTCAGTTTTATTTTGAACGGCGGCTAGTGTTAATGCTTCAAACATGCCCCGACTTAAGTGTTTGAATCGTGCATAACCTTTTGCGGAACGAGCTGACATGCGACCGTTAATCAACATTACCGCACATTCTTTTTTAACGGAACCGTGAATTACATTTGGCCATAATTCTGTTTCCAAAATGATGCAGGCTTTGGCTTGAATGCGATTCAGGAAGCTCGATACAAATATCGGTAAATCGTAAGGGCAATAAACGTGAAAGACAGCGTCGCCAAAACTTTCCCTTACCCTTTCAGACCCGGTAGGTGTCATTGTCGTAACGACAAGTTGATATTTTTGGGTGTCGAGCAGTGATTGAATCAGAGGCATAGCGGCTATGAACTCACCAACCGAGACGGTGTGAATCCAAATGACGGGTTTGCTAAATTCAGGAGTCTTAAATACGCCGAGGCGTTCGAGCAAGCGTTTACGATAACTCGGTGCTTTGAGGCTGCGAATCAATAAGCGAGAAAAAATCAACGGTAATGCTAGAGTGAATAAACCGCTGTATACGTAACGCATCATCGATGTACCTAGAGTTTTAATCGGCTTGCTCTGACGGAGAGCCATGCAAAGCTGCATAATAACCATCGAGTTCGATCAGGGTATTGTGATCGCCGCATTCAACAATGCGACCCTTATCCATAACAACAATTTTATCAGCGTTACGAATTGTGGAGAGTCGGTGCGCGATGATAATAGTGGTTTTGCCTTTTTTAAGTATTTCCAATGCACTTTGAATTTGTTTTTCTGACTCGTTATCTAATGCCGACGTGGCCTCGTCAAGAATTAACACGGGAGCGTCTTTGTAAAGTGCTCTAGCAATCGATATTCGTTGCTTTTGCCCTCCCGATAAGCGATCGCCTTCTTCTCCAACCTCACTGTCAATGCCATTGTCTAAGGCTTCGATAAAGTGGCTCGCATAAGCACTGTCTATTGCTGCATATAATCGTTCTTTAGATTGCTGTTGAGGCTGTTGTTCAGATTGCTGCTCAGATTGTTGCTTTGTCGCATAAACGATATTGTTTTTAATACTGCCGCTAAATAGGCTGGCCATTTGACTAACTAGCGCTATGTTACCGCGTAACTCACGAAGGTTTACGGCGTTAAGGTTCTTTCCGTCCAGAGTGATTTCACCGCTGCCGGCCTTATAAAATCGCAATAATAAGCTGGCGAGTGTTGTTTTACCGCTTCCGGACTCACCCACTAATGCGATTGTTTCTCCGGGTTTAATGTCTAAATTTATATTAACTAGTGCTGGCGTATTGTCGTTATATGAAAAGTTTAGATTTTTGAACTCAATGGCACCTCGAACTTTTTCATCAAAGCTTACACCCGCACATTGTTCTTGCTCTTCGTCAATTGCCGCAAATATCGTTTCAGCTGCGGCTAGGCCTCGTTGAACAAGACTAATGATACTGCTGAGTTGCCGTATGTGTTTACCAATCATGCCTGCGAACGTTACATAGACAACGGCTCCACCAGCATCGCCTTTTGGCCATAATAGTAAAACAAGAAAAAACAGAGTTGCGAGCGCAGTGGCAATAATCGTATGTATTATTGGGGTTTGTAGCGCATTTACGCGTTCAAATTTCGTGCTGTAATGTAAGTTTTCGTTTGCAGCGCGCTTAAAACGGTTTGATTCGAACTGTTCACCGTTGTAGCTTTTGACTATTCGAATGCTTTGTAAGGTCTCTTTGGTTACGTGAGTAACTTGGCCTATGGTGAACTGGATTTTTCGACTAACTTTGCGAAAATAACGCGCGGCTAAAAAAACAATTCCCGCCAATAGTGGTGTGATTGCGAAAAACGCGAGCGTTAGCTTCCAATTCATTGCTAGCATTGCGACAACAAAAACAACCAGTAATATGCCATCCATGAAAAGGATTTTAACGGCACGTGTAACGGATCCAGTAACTTGTTCAATGTTGTAAATAATGAGTGAAACGAGTGTACTGCTATTGTTTTTGTCGTGATAGCTTTGTGGTAGGTAAACAAGATGCTCAAATACATCTGTACGCAATTTATTGACAACGCGCAAGCCCAGAGAGCTGATATAGAAATTACCTAGATAGGATCCTATACCTCGAAATACCGCGAGAACTATCATGGTAATGGGGATAAACCATAGTGAGCTAGCTAGTTCGGGTGTTAAGCCTAGCAGGGCGCCCCATTCGTCGACCCATTCGGTAGGTTTGCCTTCTAAGGCATTTATAAAAAGCTTTATCATGCTGATTAAAGCACTTTCCATAATGGCGTAAAGAATAAACCCCAATAAACTGATAAAGATAAGCCGTTTGTAGGAGTAGGTATAACGAAGTAATCGACGGTATAGAGGAAGCTGAGGTGTCGGGTTATTCATACGTGTTTCTCAATAGATCGGGCATTGCGCCCGATACATTATGCGACTGGGGATAGCCAGTCTGTATGCTGCTCTAAGTCACCTTTAACGGCTCTAAAATAGAGTGTCTGTAACGTTTCAGTCATAGGGCCACGATGACCTGTGCCTATTTTTCGGCCATCAAGTTCACGAATGGGCAATACTTCTGCGGCGGTACCGGTAAAGAACGCTTCATCGGCTATATACACTTCATCACGCGTTATGCGTTTTTCTCGAACCTCGTATCCACACTCGGCCGCGAGTTGGAAAATTGTTGCGCGAGTGATACCGTCTAAACACGATGTAAGTTCAGGGGTGTACATAATGCCGTCGCGAATAATAAAGACATTTTCACCGCTCCCTTCAGCTACATAGCCTTCGTTATCAAGCAATAAGGCTTCTTCACAACCGCTATCTAGCGCTTCTTTGAGTGCTAGCATTGAGTTGATGTAATGACCGTTAGCCTTGGCTTTACACATAGATATATTGACGTGATGGCGTGTATAGCTCGAGGTGCGAACTTTAATGCCTTCCTCTTTCGCTTCTGGCGACATATACGTCGGCCAATGCCATGCCGCAACAATAACGTGTGTCTTTAGGTTTTCGGCGCGCAAGCCCATACCTTCAGAGCCATAAAAGGCCATAGGGCGTAGATAGGCTTCGTGAAGATTGTTTTCACGGACGATCAGTTTTTGGGCGTCGTTGATCACTTCTTTGCTGAAAGGCATTTCCATATTCATGATATGAGCTGAGCGGAACAAACGATTGGTATGTTCCTTAAGCTTAAAAATACTGGTGCCGTGTTTTCCGGCCTCGTATGCGCGTACACCTTCAAAAACACCCATGCCATAATGCAAAGTATGGGTTAGAACGTGGATTTTCGCATCGCGCCAAGGGATGAGTTCGCCATCAAACCAAATTAATCCATCGCGGTCGGCAAAGGACATAAATCTTCTCCAAAATATGTTTGTCGGTTTCAAGCGCACTCTTTTATTGCTGTTGAAGGCGCTTGAATGTCAATTTAGTGACAATTATTTAAAGTTCGAAGGATTGTCAGCCTTCTAGTCTTCGTATAGCACCCAGATAGTGTGTGCTCATGCTCCATGCCCTTAAGACAATAGTCGATTCCATATGGCAATTACCAGCTCGCGTTCTTGGGTGAACTGATCTGCCGAGATCGTACTTGGCAAATGCTCAATCGTTAAACGGTGTGAGGCAATGCGAAGAGCTATGTATGCAGAGCTTAACTGCTGTACATCTTGCTCTGGGAGAATGCGGTGCAGAGCTAAGCATTCTAGAATTCGGATGTTGTCCGTAAAGTCTGTTAACGCGGGAACCTTGTGAGCCCATGCTAAGACGGCGTATTGAACCATAAATTCAATATCGACGATACCGCCGGCGTCCTGCTTAATGTGGAAAAGTCGCTTTTGCTCTTTTTCTACGGTACCTAAGTGCGCTCTCATCTTCAGTCGCATGTCGCTAATGTCTTTTTTTAGGGTGTTGTCATCGCGTGGCGTACATAGGATTTTGTGTCGCAGGGCTAATACGACTTTGGCAATTTTTGCGTCGCCCGCAACTACTCGTGCACGTACTAAGGCTTGATGTTCCCAAGTCCAGGCTTCGTTCTGTTGATATTTTTCGAATGCGATAAGGCTTGTTGAGAGCAGCCCTTTATTACCCGAAGGTCGTAAGCGCATATCTACTTCATAAAGTCGCCCCGAGGATGTATTTGTGTCCAATAAGTGGATGATCTTTTGGCCTAAGCGTACATAGAACGTTTGGTTGTCTATGCTGCGTTTTCCATCGCTGTAACCGTTGGGTTGGGCGTTATGTACAAAGACTAGATCTAAGTCTGAGCCATGGTTCATTTCTAGGCCGCCAAGTTTGCCGTAGCCTAATATCAAAAACTCAGGTTCATCACGTTCTAGTCCGTCTGGGTAACCATGTCGAGCCACCATGAGTTTCCAGCATAAGGTGAGTGCGTAACGTAAAACGGTTTCAGCAATCGCGCTTAAATAATCACTTACCTTCATTAACGGCATACTATCCGAGGCTTCGCATGCCGCGACTCTTAACGCGTGGGAGGAGCGGAAATAACGCAACATGTCCATTTGACGTTCTAAATCATCAATATCCAAGCCTAGACTTAAGCGACGAAGCTCGGTTTCCAGTTCTTCCGTTTCTGGCGCTAAAAACAATTGGCGTGGATCGAGTAACTCATCAAGGAGGGCGGGTTGTTTTGCCAGCTCTGCTGCAATCCAGGCGCTGGATTCCGATAACTCTAATAATCGCTTCAGTGCGCCAGGGTTTTCTATTAGAAGTATTAGGTACGCACTACGACGGGCCACCGCTTTGATCAGCGGTAATATTCGCTCTAGGCATAATTCAGGGTTTAGGCGTCCAGATATCCGCTCGAGCAATATAGGGATGAATGTATCGAGCCTGTTTCGGCTTTGCGACGTTAGACTTTGGATTGAGCTCTGTTGGGCGAATTCGTAGAGTTGATTCTCGAGCTTAGAGCAATTAATTCCCTCATCTTTAGAGCTTAGGCATTGACGCCATAGGTCAGAGAATTTTGTGTCATTACTGTTTTCATCTGTGTCGGTATTGTCGTGGATGGGCGCAATTAATTGAGAAAACTCATATTTAACGAAGCTTCTATGCTGCTCAAGATGAGCACAGTAATCGCCCCAGTTGTGGCAATTCATACTGCGTATCAAAGCATTTTTCGCGGCATCGTTTTCAGGAAGTTTTTGGGTTTGTCGATCTTGCCAGGCTTGAATCGCATGCTCGCTGTTGCGTAAAAACGTATAGGCTTCTAACAGCCGAGTGCCGCAACCTTTAGGTAAACACGCTAAGTCTTCTAGTAGCGGCAAAATAGTATGGATGCGGTTGTCCTGCAGTTCGCTATCGCGCCCCCCTCGAATAAGTTGAAAGACTTGTGCGATAAACTCAATCTCTCGAATTCCACCCGCTCCTAATTTGACGTCGTCTTCGAGCTTTCGTCGGCGAACTTCTTCACGGATCATCGCCTTGAGCTCTCGAAGTGAATCGATAACGGAGAAGTCGACATATTTACGATAGGTAAAACTACGCAACATCGTCATTAGAGCGTCGGTATGACGAGAATCTCCATCATTGGAAATCACGCGCGCTTTTATCATGGCGTAGCGTTCCCATTCTCGACCTTGGTTTTGATAGTAGTCTTCTAGGGCTGTAAAATTCGAGACTAATGCGCCGCTTTCACCGTAAGGGCGCAAGCGCATATCAACGCGGAAAACAAAACCGGAAGCATTGCGAGCATCCAAGCTACGAATGATGCCTTTACCCAAGCGAGAGAAAAATTCTTGATTGTCGATGCTTTTACTATGACCACGGGCACTATTATCTCGTGAGTAAGTGCTAGGTGTGCTATCACTTCTGGAATGAGAGCTACCGGTGTTGCTGCTTGGGGAATTAGTGGCCCCCATATTCGCACTATGAGAGCTACCACTTTGATAGTCCGTACTCTGTGCATTGCTACCGTGTGTAGAGCCGGACTCAGGAAAGGCAAAAATTAGATCAATATCGGATGAGAGGTTGAGCTCGTATGCCCCGAGCTTACCCATGCCTAATACCAAGAAGGCTTGCTGCTCGCCAGAAGAGTTGCAAGGTTGACCAAATCTCTTGACGAGTTTTTCCCTGTGATACCGGCACGCTATTTGGACCGCTAGATCAGCAATAGAACTTAACTCAGCGGTGGTTTCTTGTAACGACGCAAGACGATTGGCGTTTCGCCAAATAATACGAAACATAGCTTGCGCACGTAATTCTCGTATTTCACGATCAAAATCAAGATCGTCAAGTTCAGTACAGGAATCTCGTAGTGTTTGAAAGTGAGCCTGAACTGAAAAGTTATGGTTAAGTAATGTTTCAGATATGTTTACTAACCATGTTGGGTGTTGCAAGACGATACCCTGAATATACTCGCTGCAATAGACGCATTGATGAAACGCATTGATATCTATAGATGTGGTCTTGAATAGGTTCTCGACGCGCTCGTGAATAGCTTGCGGTAACTGATCATCGAGCTTTTCATAAAAGCTTATCAGTTCGTTGCGTTGCTCAGTTTTAAGAACGGATGCAAGTAACATAAATAGCGCCCAAAAAAAATACCAGTGTGGTAGCTGGTATTTTACGTAATATTAAAGCGTATTGCTGAGAAATATTAGAACTTAAATTTAGCTATCTGACTATTTAGTTCAGTACTTTCATTAGAAAGCTGGTGAGCCGAGTCGCTAACCTCTTGCGCGTTCTCGGCGACTTTCTCGGACATAGAATAAATAGCCGTAACAATTTTGCTTACATCGGAAACAACCGTGCTTTGTTCTTCTGCAGCGGTTGCAATTTGATGGTTCATGTCGTTAATTGTAGATACTGATTGTTGAATCTGTTCAAGAGAATTTTTTACTTGCGACGATGTTTCAATTGTTTCTTGCACAGACGAAATACTTGTATTCATCGATATATGAGCTTCATCAGCGGCTTTTTGTAGTTGGCCAATAATAGACTCAATTTCTTCGGTCGATTTTTGTGTTTTTTGTGCAAGTGAGCGAACTTCATCAGCCACAACGGCGAAACCTCGCCCTTGCTCACCTGCTCGAGCGGCCTCAATAGCGGCGTTCAGCGCAAGTAAGTTGGTTTGTTCTGCGATAGATCGAATAACTTCCATAACCGAGCCGATGTTTTCGCTGCTATCTTTAAGGACTTGAATTTTTGAAGCCGTAGCTTCTATTTGTTCTGTAAGTTTTTGAATGGTCTCTTGTGAGCTATTCATGATGCGAGCGCCTTCTTCCGTGGCGGCACTAGCGACCCGAGTACGTTCGGCTGTTTCACTTGCCGAACGGGCTACTTCATCTGATGTTGCTGACATTTCGTTTAGAGCGGCTGCAACTTGTTCGGTTTCTTTAAGTTGTTGGTCGGTGTAGTTGACGGTACTCTCACTGGCCTTACTCATTGAAATTACATTCTTACCAACATTTCCTGTTACTGTGGCTACTTGGCCAATAAGGCCTCCAATCTGCTCCATTACACTATTGAAATTTGAGGACAATTCAGAAATTTCGTCACCACTATTGGTGGCTAATCGTTGAGTTAGATCACCTCCACCTTGTGCTATTTCATATAAGGAGGACGATACCCGTGCAACAGGCGTTACAATCATTTTCCGAATGAGCAAAAATACAGAAATAAGCACTACGGCCATAAGTCCAGCAACAATCATGATACTGACCGTCGTCTGCCCGCTGAGTACGGCTTCCATCTGTCCCTTGGAAAATACGATATTGTAGTAGCCAATTAGCTCGTCATTACGGAGTAATTCTATTTTGTCTTTAGATACTTTTTCTGAATAATCTGGTTCATTCTGCGTGGCTTTAGCCATTTCCTTACCACGGTGATCGGTAACATTGACTGATACGACTAGCTCGGTATTAACCAGTGACTTGGCGATAGCTTCTATTTGTTGGTGATCATAGGCAAACACAGGCTCAAGTAATGAGGAGTTGATTAGATCAATTTGAGCTTGAGTATCGGATTCGAATTTTAATTGCTGCTTCTTTGATAGGAGTTGATAGTTACCAATCAGTATCAAAGCGGACACTGCGATTATGGTCGCTGTCAATGCAAACATGAACTTGGTTGCAAGTGAGCGTTTTATCATAACTTTTCTCGCCGTTTCATTAAGTAATATAAAGCTGGGTTTTAACTTGTCTGCCCTTGCGTCTGAGCTAAGAGAGTTGGCCCCAAAATGAATGTTTCTTGTTTGAGTGTAGACTCAAAAATTGACCCGCGCCGAGAAAAAGGGGGAATCTCTGTGGCTTATCGCGCAGCGGCTACTGGCGTATGAATTACAGAGTTATTTCTGCCTGCTCTTTTCGCTTGGTATAAACCCTTATCGGCACTATCGATCCAATGTGTAGGCTCAGAGAAAAAAGAATAGACATTTGATATGCCCAAGCTGATTGTATAGCTAATCGAATTGCCTTCGTAGATGGCAGGTGAGGACTCTATTTTCTTGCGAATACGCTCCGCAACAACCAAGGCGGCTTCTGCGTCGGTATTCGATAGTATAATGGCAAACTCTTCGCCACCGTAGCGGCCAGCGATGTCAATATCACGAATACACTCTTGGGCAATGGTCGCGGTTCGACGAATAACTTCATCGCCGGCGGGGTGCCCATATCCGTCGTTAACTTTCTTGAAGTGATCGATATCAAACATGATCATCGACGAGTTCTGCCCGTGCCTTAGGCACATCTTAAATTCTCGGTTGAGCTCGGTTTCCCACGTTTTTCGGTTAAGTAGGCCCGTAAGCCCGTCGGTACGGCTTAATAGCTGTAACTGAGCATTGGCGGCCTGAATTTGGGTACGGTTTACGGCGACTTCAGTTACGTCGTAAATAATTAAGCATATGTGCTCTACATGCCCGCTAGTGGTTTTGAGGGGAATAATAGTACTGTTTTGGTACATAAACTCGGCAATACTGGTGATTGGGCGATAACTTTGAAATCGAAAGAGGTAAGGTCGCTGTTCCCAGGTGGTAAATGCGGAATTATGTAGAGTGAAAACGGATTGCGCTTTACGCCGAAACCAACTTTCGGGTAATTCGGGAAAAAGGTTAAATAGGTTAGCGCCCAACACTTCGTTTGGTTGCCGGGCACTGTGATTCTGCATGAATGAATTCCATAGCTGTATGTCGAAATCCTCATTAAGAATAACTAGACCGACGTCAATAGACTGGAGAACGTCCATCATCCAGTGAAAATCTTTTAGAAAGGATTCCGAATTTGCCATTATTTAACAGGTTCTCATTCTAATAAGTAATCAAGTTTCTTAAATAGTAGATCTAAAGATGCTTCTGTCATAATGATCAATAGATCGCAATTTACGTCATAGCCTTCTAACTGGTAGCTTATCTCAGTCACTAGGGCATTTTTCCACCTGGCGTTTTCGAGGTTAAAAAGCTCCGCGATATTCTGGTGTTGACCTAGTACCATCGGCGGGCCAAAGCTAAACTCCATGTCTATCTGTTCTGCGATACCGTTTAGGCATGCACCAAAAAGGACATTAGTAGTATCCATTAGTAGCTCACAATGAGCGTGATCATCTAGCTCGCCCTCATACTTCATGAGTTTGGCAAGGTCTTTAAAGCTGGTATCGTTAAATAACAGCATGGCTTCACCGCAGATGCCTCCACCGATAAAGCCCTGACATACGCCAGATACCGACTTATCGGTATCTATAGAGTTAAGCGCCATAACAATATCTGATGGGGCCATAACTTCGATGTGGGGTATCGACAGTAGTACAAATGTATCCAATAATCTCGCTAGCTTATCGCCAGCCTGACCCATGGCTACGTTTGTAACTTCTTGTAAACAGTCTCTGTAGTCTTCACTGAGTCTCAGCAATGTGAACTTCCGTTTTTACGGGGGTTTTTAATCATGTATTAACTATTTTAGACGCGCCGCGCTAAAATGCTCGGAAATTTATCAGAAAGTCCTCATAAAAATTAAATGAGGGCTTATAGAGTTGGAAACTATGCAGTATATCAATGTTCCTGTGACGCATTATCAGCAAAATTGCTCAATTATTTGGTGTGAAGACACCATGAAAGCGGCAATAGTTGACCCTGGTGGCGATATCGATCAAATATTGATCATCTGTGATGAGCGCAACCTTAAAATAGAGAAGATTCTACTAACACACGGTCATATGGATCACTGCGGTGGAACAGCTGAGTTGGTGGCAAAGCGGGAATTGCCGGTCATTGGCCCGCATCAAGATGATATTTTTTGGATTAGTGCGTTAGAGCAGCAAGCACAAATGATGGGGTTTAAAGCTGTTGAAGGTTTTACCCCCAATCAGTGGCTGAATGATGGCGACAGCGTTTCGGTGGGTAATGTTGAGCTGAATGTTTTACACTGCCCGGGTCATACGCCTGGGCACGTGGTTTTCTTCCATCAGGCTTCCCAGAAAGCCTTTGTTGGTGATGTATTATTTAAAGGTTCAATTGGGCGTACAGATTTCCCCAAGGGTAATTATGAGCAGTTAGTTAGGTCTATTCGAGGGAAACTTTGGCCCCTAGGGGACGCCGTAACGTTTGTGCCGGGCCATGGACCGGAGTCCAGTTTTGGTGAAGAGCGGCGAAGTAATGCCTTTGTCGCCGACACACGATTTGGCTAAGGTGTTATATCTGAGGTTTTTTAGCTGCATCGTTTTAGTCAAATTATTTTAGTCAAAGTATAATATCTGACAGAAAAGAGGAATACGCATGGTAGACGAAACGGTATTGAGCGACGATCTCGACGATAATTATGAGATTTTTATTGTTCAATCTTTAGCTATGGGCTGTATCTGGGGCTTAGAGTCAGAAGAAGGTTTTGCGCTCTGTCCTTCTGTCGATAACGAAGAAATTGATGTGATGCCCTTATGGTCACAACCCGAGTTTGCGAAGTTACATGCTAAAGACGAGTGGGAAGGTTATAAAGTTGTACCTATCGCCGTTGAGGAGTTTTTAGACGATTGGTTGCCCGGTATGCATGGCGATACCATGCTCGTAGGTGTCAATTGGAATGATGCTTTAGAGGGCCTGGAGATGGAGCCGTTAGATATTCTAGAGAATATTGATAACGCGCGCGAGGACTTCGAATAGATTCTGCTATCGAAGTTATGCCGTGAATACTAAACCGTATTATCGGTAAAGCGAGTAGCTGGCAGGTGCTAGTGCAGGGTATCAGTGTCAATTGTCAGTATTAGGCATCAGTACTGATTATAAGTACTAAGTTTTAGGCGTAAGAAAAACAAGAATAAGGGTATAAATGAGCAGTCCCCCCATTGATTTTGCCGACGAGCAAATCGAATTAAAGCAGTTTGCAGAGAAGGCTTACCTCGACTATTCCATGTACGTGATATTGGATCGAGCCTTGCCCCACGTTGGAGACGGTCTTAAGCCTGTTCAGCGTCGAATCGTATACGCCATGAGCGAGCTAGGTCTAAAGTCGACAGCAAAATATAAAAAGTCCGCAAGAACCGTTGGTGACGTTATTGGTAAGTTTCATCCTCATGGTGATGGCGCCGCCTATGAAGCGATGGTGCTTATGGCTCAGCCATTCTCTTACCGTTACCCGCTAGTTGATGGTCAAGGTAACTGGGGCTCGCAAGACGACCCTAAATCCTTTGCGGCCATGCGATATACCGAATCTAAGCTGTCCGCGTTTACCGATATTCTTCTAAGTGAGTTAGGTTTGGGTACGGCGCAATGGCAGCCTAACTTCGATGGCACTATGGATGAGCCGATAGTCCTGCCCGCTCGGGCGCCGACAATATTGCTCAACGGTGTAACGGGTATAGCCGTGGGCATGGCTACGGATATTCCGCCTCACAACTTGCGAGAAGTTGTGAGCGCAACGATTCATTTATTGGCGAACCCAAAAGCCAGTGTTGATGATCTGTGTGAGTTCATTCCTGCGCCAGATTACCCAACAGATGCTGAAATTATCACCCCGCAGTCGGATATTCGTAAGATTTATCAAACGGGCCGCGGCAGTATCAAAATGCGTGGTCTGTGGCAAAAAGAAGATGGCGACATCATTATTACCGCGTTGCCGCACCAAGTTAGTGGCTCAAAAATCATTGAGCAAATAGCGGCACAGATGCAGGCGAAAAAGCTACCGTTGGTGGCTGATTTACGTGATGAATCTGATCATGAAAACCCAACACGTATTGTCATTGTGCCGAAATCGAATCGTATAGATTTTGATGCGCTTATGAATCATCTGTTTGCGACCACGGATTTAGAGCACAACTATCGCGTCAATATTAACTTAATTGGTATTGACGGTAAGCCTGCGGTTAAGCCATTAAATGTCATTCTGTCAGAGTGGTTAAGCTTTCGAACGGATACCGTTCGCAGACGTTTGGAACATCGATTATCTTGGGTTGAGCGCCGGTTACATGTTTTGGATGGTTTACTCGTCGCCTTTTTGAATCTCGACGAAGTGATCGATATTGTTCGTACGGCCGAGCATCCTAAGCAGGAACTCATGTCTCGCTTTGATTTGAGCGAAGAGCAAGCTAACTATATTCTTGATACGCGCTTACGTCAGTTGGCCCGCCTCGAGGAGATGAAAATCCGTGGTGAGCAAGCCGAGCTTCAAAAAGAAAAAGAAGACCTTGATTCTACTCTGGCTTCTCCGCGTCGTATGAAAACACTTATACGTAAAGAGCTTGAGGCCGTTGCCAAAGAGCATGGCGATGACCGTCGTTCGCCTATAGCTGTACGTGAAGAGTCTCAGGCCTTTAATGAGACCGATTTATTGGGTTCCGAGCTCATTACCATTGTTCTTTCTGAAAAAGGTTGGATTCGTGCAGCCAAAGGGCATGAAGTCGATGCCGAAGCGTTAAATTATAAATCTGGTGACTCGTATCGTTTTGCTGCGCGAGGAAAGAGCAATCAAATCGCTCTGCTACTAGACTCCAACGGTCGATCTTACGCTCTACCATCTCATACATTGCCTTCTGCGCGAGGGCAGGGAGAGCCCGTCACAGGCCGACTCAACCCGCCTAGTGGCGCAACCTTCGAAGGCTTGCTAATAGGCGAAGATAAGCAGCGCTTACTTCTGGCTTCAGATGCCGGTTACGGTTTTGTCGCACGCCTCGCTGATATGCATACTAAAAACAAGGCTGGTAAAGTGTTATTAAGCTTGCCAAAAGGTGCACGTGTTATGCCGCCAATTGTTTTTGAAAGTATTGAAAACTCATGGTTGGTTAGTGTGAGTAATGAAGGTCGTATGCTGGTATGTGCCGTATCTGAACTGCCTGAGCTAGCTCGGGGTAAAGGGAATAAGATAATCGGCATCCCTTCGGCTCGATTACAGACTCGCGAAGAGTATGTTTTGGCAATACGTGTCATGGGCCAAGATCAGATCTTAAAAATCTACGCTGGAAAACGTCACCTTAACCTGAAGTTTAAAGAGCTAGAGCACTATATTGGTGAGCGAGGTCGTCGAGGAAACAAGCTTCCACGTGGATTTCAGAACGTTAGTCGTGTAGAAATCGAATAAAACGCACAAAAATAGCATCCTGCTACTTGAGATTGTTAGCGCTCAATGTAATATGAGCGCTGATTCTAATTACAAGAGCGGGCTATGTCTGGATTTAGACGTTACGGCAGGACGCCTATAAAATGCGCGGTGCGCCTATCGCACAACGATTACGGTGATATTGTTGCTGAAACGCGTGACATTTCTGAAAGTGGTGTATTTGTGCGTTGCAAAAATGTGGGTGAGATTATCCAGGTCGGCGATAAAATTGATGCCCAGCTCTTTCAAGATGAAAAGAACTCTTCCAATAGTCAGTTGAAAGTTATTCGTACCACGAATGATGGCGTTGGTCTTTCCTTTGAAAAATACACTATCAAGTGATAGTGTATTTATTGTGCCGATCTAAATAGATTATTCATTACTTTTCCCTAACTCCCTAACTCCCTTTCTAGCTACAACCCCTCGTTATTACCCTCTTGTTCGATCTCATCTTCTAAAAACAGATTATTCAAAGAGTCCATAAAGCGCTTTCGTGTATCTTCACTTGCTTGGACTGGGGCGTGTTTTTCTATGCGGTTAGCATTGGGCATGGCTAACTCTAGGCCATGACGTACTTTTTCGCACATGTCGTCATAGGCATGCCTGAAAGCGGGAAGCGCGATATCTTCGGGGCTACAGTGCAATAGCTGCCAGCCTACCTTTCGACCACAGTGATAAATAACAGGATGTGACCACACGTAATCTGCCTTAGGGGAGGAGGCGCAGCAGGCTTCTACATAAGCTGCACGCACGTCCGGAAAACCGGCACCCGAAACACGATCACAATGCTTTAAAAGGGTGCGCATAGTGGGCAGAAACTCACTACTGATCACTACAGATTTTGTGGCTTCGAGTATAGTTTGAGGTCCGTAAGGGCCTAAGGTCTCAAGCCAAAGCCGTTTAATCGAGTTTAATTCTGAAGCTTTAGAGTAAGCCTTCATAAACTGATTATGATAATTGAGCTTTAGCAAGGCAAACGATTGGTTGATCGCGTCTACCAATGCCGCATTTGTCTCAGCTTGTGCGTTGGGTTTAGTTTGCCCAGCTTCGGTCGGTGAGTTGTTCTTCAAGTGGTATATCTCGTGTTAATCGCTGTTGCGCATCGCCCTGATTATTTAAGGTATGTCGTTGCGCCCAATGGTATTTTACATGTTGTAGGTATTTTGTGTTCCACGAACTCTGCAAAATAGCTCTGTCACGCCAATACAGCACAAATTCGGGTATTAAGCTGTGAGCAAATACTACGTCGATATTCGCTAAGCGCAGGACATCATAGACGTCTTCAGACGGCTGCCAATGCGCTGTGATTAGCTGCGGGACGCTATTGTTTTCGATGGCCGATGTGAATTTAAGCCATTGAATGCGGACATGGTGAACAAATTTACTGTTCCATGTGCGATGTTTTTCACCGCGTTCACGCCAGTAAAGCACAAACTCTGGGACAGCGTCTTCAATAAATTCACGTCGTATTGCGGCCTGCTCAGTGAGTATCTCAATGGCATCGATGCTGGGCTTCCAATCACTGTGCATGGATTGTTCTTGGTCTTTTTGATGCTGCTTAGTTTGAAACTCTCGCCATTTACGCAGGCAATGCTGCATAAACTTAGAGCCCCAAGAATGATGCTTTTCACCGCGTTCACGCCAGTAGGTAACAAATTCGGGAGTGTGCTCGGTGGCGAAGCTTTGCGTTATGCCATGCTGGGCTAGCTGCGCCAAAGTATTTTGATCGGCTTGCCATGTGGGTGAAATTGAATTCTTACTTAAAAAACTGGAGTGTGTTTGGTAAGGCTGCGGTTCTTTTATGGGCGGTGCTGATTGTGATTGCGGTGAGGATTGCGACGGTGATTGGGTAAAGGGCCGCGAAGGTGCTTGTGTGCTTCGCGCCTGCTCTTGCTTCTCGTTGAAGGCAAAGCGTAGTGTATCGCCGCTTGCCAACGGTGGCCCGTTTAATAGCAGTACTCCCTTTTCGCGTAAGTTGGTCAGGATGCGCTGCTGGTCGCGACTATCCCAAAATGGGAATAATGATTCCAGCTGTTCTTTCGAAAGTTCATACCATCGGTACCCGCTGCCTAGGCGACCTTCTTGTGCCGCCGTGTTATCCGCTAATGTGCATAGCATAATGGACTCTTCTAAGCCCAAGGTGCACGCCAACGAAGGGTAGACTAAAAGTGGTTTTTCTGGAACGAGGGAACTTGCCATAAACGATTATCAATAATGTGTCGATCGGTGCGGATAATGCACTGGTTTGCGAGGCTGTTTCTGTGTAAGCTCCAGCCAAATTTCAAATAAATTCCAAGCTTCTTCGTGCTAGTTACGTCTAATAACTATAGCCGCATGAACTGGCGCAGGTACTGCGCAGAAGTTGGCACAGTAGCAGGCGTAAAAGCAGAACGCCTATGTCAGATGATCAGATAGCGTCTAGTCCCTAACGGGTATTTTCGCGAAATCATATGATTTTTGTAGGGCGAGCTTAATTGGATGATGGTTTAACTGGGTGAGAGTTTAACAGGATGAGAGCCAAGTATGTTCGACGATTTAGTTATATCTAGGGCAAGGCAGGCGTATGCCTAGCGAAGATATAGTGCGTGCCGCTCAAAAAGGTGACTCTCAGGCCTTTTCACAATTACTCGAAACGAGTTATGAGACGATCTATCGGGTTTCGCTGCATTGGGCCGGAAACGTCCCGGATGCGGAAGATATTGCCCAGCTAGTTTGTATGAAACTTGCTAAATCGATCCGGCAATTTCGGTTCGAGTCCGCTTTCACAACGTGGTTATACCGTGTTGTGATCAACTGCGCGCGCGATTGGGCCCGTTCGGGCGCTAAACATAATGTCGTTAATGACGGGAGTCTCAGTTGTAATCGCCAGCATGATACTTGTAATGACGGTCAGGACTTTTTGAATGACCGCTCGCATGAGGTGAGCGCGAGTGATGCCCCTGCACTTGAAGCCGAATCAGAATTACGGCGAGTGATTAAGATTGTTGCAACTATGGGCGATGATTATAAAGAAACATTGCTACTCGTGTTTGGCGAAGGCTTCAGTCATGCCGAAGCGGGTGAAACATTAGGTATAAAAGAAAGTACCGTGTCGTGGCGAATCCACGAGATACGAAAGCGGCTTCAGCAAGATAAGTCGAAAGAGGTGTCCCAATGAATGACAACGATCTAGAGCAACTCTTTAAAAATAGCCCGAATGCTTCGGGAAATAGTGCAGCTAAGAAGGCGGCTATTCATGCTGCAATGCGAGAATTTGAAGCTGTAGGTTCTCAAGCCGATTTGTCGTTAGACCTGCCTCCAGATGAGACAGTTAAACCGAAAATAATTAAAAATCGAAATTTCTTCCAAGGATTCTTTTCACGCTTCCGTCTTATAGGCAACACGCTTGTAAACGAAGAGGATTACCCAATGAAAAGAACAACATGGATTTATGGTGGCGTAGCCACAGCATTTGTAGCTGTTTTTGGTTTTATCGCGATCGATGACTTTCAGCCTAAATTAACTGTTATTCCCGACAGTATTATCATTTATGACGAAGCGCGTCCGGCGAAAATATTCCCCGCCGTAAAATCGGACAGTGATGCCAAGAATATTAGCTCCGCCGATTTGGAGGATCATCTTAGTGAATTTAAGTCTGAATCCGCCGAGCTGTCGTATTCAAGTGAATTGGCTGCAAGCGGGAAAGGTACGATATCGGGAATTATTGATAGCGAAGAGGTGTCGGTTCCTGCCTCTGCGTTTGCTGAGGTGGAAGCGCCCAAACCAAGGGGCGTGGAGGTAATGAGTAGAGAAATTCAACCAGCCTCATTTTCCGATTCATCGCTCAGCGAATCGCTAATGCAGACTCGATCAAT
This sequence comes from Flavobacteriales bacterium, assembly GCA_047638775.1. Lineage (GTDB taxonomy): Bacteria > Pseudomonadota > Gammaproteobacteria > Pseudomonadales > Cellvibrionaceae > Agaribacterium. Next base: position 45,441 of record JBLIMQ010000001.1, on the reverse strand, counting down.
TGCAAAAGAAAAAAATCACTCTCTGAGTAAAGGTAAAAAGTTAAGCCGTAGAGCCGAACCTGAAGTTATGGGTATTGCCTCGCAGGTAAGTCGTGATGACTTTTCTCATGTAGAAGTAAATCCGGTTAAGCGTGCTGCCGATGAACCCGTTTCAACTTTTTCAGCCGATGTTGATACTGCATCCTATAGTTTTGTGCGTCGCTCATTAAATGAAGGGCGATTGCCGCCAAAAGACTCGGTACGGGTTGAAGAAATGTTGAATTACTTCGATTACGACTATCGTCTAGCAAGCGCAAAAAAAGCACCGTTTGAACCGAATGTGATGTTGATGGACTCTCCCTGGAATAGCGGTAATAAGCTGCTGCATATCGGAATCAAGGGCTACGATATTGCGCCGAATAAAAAGCCGCCAACACATCTGACGTTCCTACTCGATGTATCTGGTTCAATGAATAGCCCAGACAAATTGCCGCTGGTGAAACAGTCCATGCAGTTGTTGTTAAGCCGCTTAAATGAGAGCGATACCGTTGCCATCGTCGTTTATGCTGGTGCTGCCGGAGTGGTGCTTGAACCAACAGAAGTTAAGCATAAAGGCCGCATTATTAATGCCATGAACCGCTTGCAAGCCGGTGGATCCACAGCGGGAGCTAAAGGTATTCAGCTTGCCTACCAATTGGCTGAAAACACCTTTGATGAAAATGCTGTGAATCGCATTATATTAGCAACAGATGGTGACTTTAATGTGGGTATCAATAACCATGAAGAGCTAAAAGGTTATGTCGAGCGAAAGCGTGAAGCCGGAATTTTCTTAACGGTGTTAGGCTTTGGTCGTGGTAACTACCAAGATGCGCTAATGCAAACCCTGGCGCAAAACGGTAACGGCGTCGCAGCGTATATCGATACCCTAAGTGAGGCGCAGAAAGTGTTAGTAGAAGAGTCTAGTGCTAACCTGTTTACTATTGCTAAAGACGTGAAGCTACAAGTTGAGTTTAATCCAAAGGTTGTGAGTGAATACCGTTTGATAGGCTATGAAACGCGTGCATTAAAACGAGAAGACTTTAACAACGATAAAGTTGATGCGGCCGAAGTTGGTTCAGGTCACAGTGTTACAGCGATTTATGAAATCACTCCGGTAGGATCAAAGTCAGCACGTATCGATGAGTTACGATACGCTGATGACACGATTAAGAAACAAAGCGATAAAACGCAAGAATTTGGGTTCTTGAAGATTCGGTATAAATTACCCCACGAAGATACGTCGCGTTTAATCGAAAAAGTTATCTCTACGGATAGTGACAAAAATGATGAGAATCTAGGTCTAATTCAAGACGCGAATTTCGCGGCAAGCGTAGCGGGATTTGCGCAGCTATTAAAAGACCCGCGTTATCTTGGAGATTGGGGTTATGATGAGGCCTTATTATTAGCGCAAGCTAACAAAGGTAGTGATGACTTCGGGTACCGCACCGAGTTTGTCCAACTTATTCGTAAAGCAAAGATGGCCAGTAAACTATAAATTAACTGAAAACTATAAATTAACTGAAAACTATAAATTAACTGAAAACTATAAATTAACTGAAGCTTCAATCTGGCCGAATGCAGAGTTTAACGGAATATAGAATGTAGCGAGTAGAAGTTAAAAGAAGCTAGAATCTAAAGAGATCTAGAACCTAAATAAAGTTAGGAGCTGAATTAGGTCCGTATCGTGTCACCCTCCTAAGGGCCTAGTGGAAGTGAGGGCTACGAAATGATTTGATTGATTTTTGTAGTAAAAGAAAAGTTAAACTGACGTGAACTAAGATTTTGTTGGTTTTAGTTTCTCTAAATTGATTGTGGTGAAAATTATAAATATCATAGTCGCCATGAACGTCATAATAATCACCAGTAGAATAACTAACAATAGAAAGAGTCGATATGTTTGAACCGGATACAAAAATTGAAAGAGCTCGCCAATTTTCTCGTTTGGATATTGATGATCCTCTGTCGAGTTGCTCGCGCCATCCAATCGTTTTAGAAGATAAAAACTGGCTGACTGTCGAGCATTATTATTCAAGTAAAATCATTGCCAGTGATCGAACTATTGCATTGATCGAGAAGTCGACCACAGGTAAAAAGGCACATGACATAGCGAAACCTTGGTATCGTCTGAAGGTTTCTAATTGGAAAAATTTACGCAAAATTTTAATGACTCGGGCACTGTATACCAAGGTGCAAATGTACGAAGAGGTACGCGAGGCTTTGTTAAATTCGGGCGACCAAATGATTGTAGAAGTATCGGCATATGATCACTTCTGGGGGATGGGCCGCGATCAGCGTGGTAACAATACCATGGGTGTGATTTGGATGGAAATTCGTGAAAAATTACGCGAACAAGTGGCCGGCGAATAAATTAAGAGGAGGGTGAATTGTCTAAAGTTAAAAAAGCTTACGTTTGCACTGATTGCGGCGCCGATTATACCAAGTGGGCCGGGCAGTGCGGTGAATGTGGTGTCTGGAATACCATTATTGAGGTTCGCTTAAGTGCATCAGGAAGTGCATCAAGAGGTTCATCCAAAAATAATGGGCAGGGCTTTAACGGTTATGCTGGGGGGCAGCAGACGGCCATTGTGCGGTTGGATGAAATTAATCTCGCTGAACTTCCGCGCTTTTCTGCGGGTATGGATGAACTTGATCGTGTACTTGGTGGCGGTTTTGTTCCGGGCTCTGTTGTACTTATGGGCGGGCATCCAGGCGCAGGTAAATCAACTCTTTTGCTGCAAACCTTGTGTGGCTTAGCGGATAAGCACGAAGCCTTATATGTGACTGGCGAGGAGTCGTTACAGCAAGTTGCGATGCGCGCCAAACGTTTGCAATTACCTATGGATAAGCTTCAATTGCTGTCTGCAACCGACGTCGACACGATTGTTTTTGAATGTGAAAAACTCAAACCTAAAATTCTTGTTATCGATTCTATTCAGGTTATGCACCTAGCCGATATATCCTCTGCGCCGGGTAGTGTAAGTCAAGTTCGTGAAAGTGCTGCCGCTCTAACACGCTTCGCTAAGCAAAGTGGTGCGGTTGTTATTTTGGTCGGTCATGTCACTAAAGATGGGGGGCTAGCCGGACCGAAAGTGCTCGAACATATTATAGATTGTTTTATTATGATCGAAGGCACGCATGACTCTAGGTTTCGTACCTTGCGCGGACACAAAAATCGTTTTGGTGCCGTAAATGAGCTCGGTGTTTTTGCCATGACGGAGCTAGGTATGAAAGAGGTTTCAAACCCTTCGGCGATTTTTTTACAGCGCTCAGATGAAATATCATCAGGTTCTGTTGTTTTGGTTGTGTGGGAGGGTACGCGCCCGCTACTGGTAGAAATACAAGCGTTAGTTGATAGCTCTAACTTTGGCAATCCGCGTAGAGTTGCAGTGGGCCTAGAGCAAAATCGCTTGTCGATGTTGTTAGCGGTAATGCACAAGCACGGCGGCGTTATGATTGGCGATCAAGATGTATTTGTGAATGCCGTGGGTGGAGTGAAAATTGTCGAAACCAGTGCCGATCTTGCGCTTGTGTTAGCGTTGGTGTCGAGCTTTCGCGAATCGCCTTTATCTCAAGACCTTGTGGTGTTTGGTGAAATAGGTTTGTCAGGTGAAATACGGCCGGTACCGAGCGGTCAAGAGCGTTTGCGTGAGGCAGCTAAGCATGGTTTTAAACGCGCGATTGTTCCATTTAATAATGCGCCACGCGAAAAGTTAAACGGTATGGAGGTCATTGCAGTAAAAAATCTTAACGAAGCTCTAGAAGCAATTTAATACAGTGCTTTTAACGAAAACATTAAATTAATTGTAAATGTAAATGTAAATGTAAGTGTTAAATTAATTGTTATTGTTATTGTTATTGTTATTGTTATTGTTATTGTTATTGTTATTGTTATTGTAAATGTTATTGTAAATGTAAATGTAAATGTAAATGTAAATGTTAAATTAATCGTTGCTGCACTAGTCTGAGCAAAAAATGGTGATGTTATGACTCATAAAATACTACGCTGGGGTATTCTTAGTACGGCTAATATAGCGCGTGAATGGATTATTCCTGCTCTTCAAAAGTCGCCTTATGCGCAACTTGCAGGTGTTGCATCTCGTGACTTATCTCGTGCCGAAAGTTTCGCAAAAGAGCACGGTTTTGAAAAAACCTTCGGTAGTTATGACGCGTTATTAGCCGACCCTTCGATTGATGTTATATACAATCCTTTACCAAATAACCTACATGTTCCCTATAGTATGCAGGCATTAGAGTCGGGAAAACATGTGCTATGCGAAAAACCTCTTGGCATGAGTGCTGATGATATTCGACCATTAGTTGAGCTTGCCCATACACGAAAAGATCAATATCTATTAGAGGCCTTTATGTATAGGTTTCACCCTCAGTGGGCTTGTCTGGCAGACTTGATAGAAAGTGGTGAAATAGGTGAGCTACAAGCTGTTGAGGCAAGTTTCAGTTATTTTAATCGTGATGCCAATAATATCCGTCACAAGCCGGGTGTTGGTGGGGGTGGATTACTGGATGTTGGTGCATACTGTATCTCTGCGGCGCGGCAAGTTTTTAAGCGTGAGCCTGTACGTGTGTTAGCGGCTATGGATCTTGATCCAGACTTTAAGGTTGATCGTCATGTGAGTGGAATTTTGGATTTTGGCCCGCAGTGCGCGCGGTTTTTTGTTTCTACTCAAGCGGCCTCGTCACAAGCTTTTGTTGTTTATGGCAGTAAGGCGCGTATCGTTTTAGATAGCCCATTTTATGGAGTGTCGCGTGATTGTAAAATAACGATTTCGGGAGAGAATGGTGAGCGAAGTATTTTTCTTCCTGACTGTAATCATTATGAGCGACAAATAGAGCATTTTAGCCGTGCAGTTCTGCATGGTGAGCGCAGAGTAGATATCAACGATGCGTTACACAATATGAAAACACTCGATGCTTTATTAGGCTCGGCACAGTCGGATAAATGGCAGCGGCTATAACGAGTGGCTAGACTCTATCTTCATCTTCAAAGGTGGTGATCAGGGTTTCAAGTTTTTCGCGTTCACCTAAGGTCTCTGCAGAGCATTCAATGCCAACATAATGATCTTTGGTGTGGGCTACAAGGCCCTTCAATAATATGTGGCGGGCATCTTTTAGCTCAACCTCTAAATCCAGTAAGGTGCCTTCTTCAATTGTATTATTGATAATTGCGACCAGAACCCCAGTACTGCTGATGTTGATTAAGTGAGCATCCCACTGTTCGCTCGTCTGGCGTAGGGTGACATAACATCGATGTTTAAAGCGGGGTGCGTAACGCTGATTTTCAGGCTTTAAATCGCTCATAGCGTAGAGTGTTATCCTGTGTATTGTTCTGTGTATAGGTTTTGAGTCGCCCTATGGATTTAGCAGTTCTGAAAGTACGCGTTCAGATGCACTTGGGTCGTCTATATTCAATTCTATAAGTCGACGTAAATGAGCAATACTATCCATATCAATACTTTCGCACTGAAAGCCCAATACATCATGACCGCTGTGCACAAGCTTAACTTTCATTTGTATTTCAATGTCTTGACTTAGGAAAATGCTGACGTCAGCAGGTTGATCTGCGCGAATTTCGTAGTTATCTGGGGTCGTAAGTAAAAGCCCATTGATACTGAGATCTTCGACATGAGTATGAAAAACACTCGTACCTTGCACAATCGTGGCAGCGGTATCAAAGTTTACTCGGGTATAGCGTCTACGTTCGCTATTATCGGTGGCCGTATTGGTCATTATTAGTCTCGGTTGTGAGTGGTAGGCACTCACTAAGTGTAGACCTCTCTTTGTTGTCTCTCCAGCCTACACCGCAATTTGTTTAAGCGGATCAAGTTATAGTGTTCGTGCGCATTAGACTTCTTTAGTTTTTATTTCGAATTGTTGTTATTTGGGGCTGTTATTCTCTTTTCGGTACGCACTCGGAGACATTCCGACTAAGCGATTAAAAAACCGATGGAAGGCGGACTTGCTGTTAAAGCCAGACTTCATCAATATATCGAGGATTGTCATCTCTTTATAATCATGATTGGCCAGCATCTTCTTAGCCGTTTCTATTCTATAGGTGTTAATAAACTCGTAGAAATTGGTGCCAAAATGTTTATTGATTATTTGGGAGACTGTACGAGGGCTAAGCTTAACGAAATCGGCAACACCCTCTAGGTTTACGTTGTGCTCTAGGTAGATATGTTCCTTCTCCATGGCCTGGACAATTCGTTCGATATCGCGCTTGTCGTAGCTGTCTTCACTTGTGCTGCGCGCATTCATAGCTTTTGTATTGAGAAGCTTTTGTGCGTGTGCAACGCCATAGACAAATAATGCGATGATTAAAACAAATGTAACGTAGTTGTCGATTATACCTAAGGTGTCGGCAAGTTGTGGGCTGGAAAACTTAGCGATAAAATACACCAACAACGAGCCCGTCCACGTTAGTAAAAAACCGCCGGATAGTAGCATTAGCCAAACAGGTTCTGTCAGCGAAAAGCTAGCGTATTGGTGCTGTAATCGTTTGATGTGGCGCCGTACCATAAACACGCAGGCTAGCGCGTAAACAACCGGTTGTATTTTGCTAATGCCCCAAAGGCTACTCGGGAGGTCAATAGTGTTTCTATCACTTATGCGTAATAGTAAATCGACGCCGTCGACGCTGAAGGTGATAATGGTACCGAGAACTATGATGGGTAGAGCTAGGTGCCATAAATCATAGCGTTGAAATTTAACGGTGTTACCAACTAAAAAGCGAACATAGAGAAACAACAAAGGGCCATGCAGTGTCAAGCTCCCTATTAGGGTATAGGGAAGTATCCAGCGATTCATGAGTGGTGAAATGCCAATTTTGTTATTCCACATTAGCAGAACAGTGATGCTGGTTACGGCAAGAGATAGCATAAAGCTTGCGAGTACTGCGCGTTCGGGTCGCTTTTCGAATACTAGCCATTGCAGCAAGCAAAGCAGTAGACACGTTGACGTTGTGATGAGCAAGAATACATCGTGAAAATTAAATACATGCGCTTTCATGAGCGGCCTGTGAATTTATTATTGTTAGTTGGTATATTGATACCACTGACCTTAAGTACTGGCTAATATCTGGCAGTATAGTAATAAAAACTACCTTTTACTCTCTTAATGGCTAGGGAGTTTCTTATTCAGTTCGTGCGCTTTTTGGCTTTCGGGAGTATTCGTTTAGCCCGCGCGCTAGTTGCCTATCGAAAGTGTACAACGATTTAGGTGTGAATTTCAAAAGAGCTTAACAGTCTAATCTGTCATTAGCGCTCTGTTCACGAGTATTCTAATTAAGCGTTTGAGGGGGTTCGGAGCCTGCCCTTCGTGTGCATGGGATACTCCTTCTGAGCACTCTATTAACGTTATTAACGACAGATTACACCGTGAGCATCTGGATATGATCAGAATACTCACGGTGCTTTACGCTTAGTTACGATACTTAAATAAGGTCTTAAGCCGCGACTTAAGCCACTTTACGACGACTGTAAAATGGCTGAGTGAATTTATAGTATTTAAGCCCTTAAAGCACATGGTTTCCTAATGTAGCGTAATAGTAGTGTTATAAAACCTTTTACATAAGCTAATACGAAAGCTCGGTGGGCTGGAAAGCCTTATTTTCGTATGTCGTGCTGGCCCGTATACGTTACGGGCCAAAGAACTTAGTGTTTTATAGGCTTGTAACGCATACGAGTCGGCTGGGCTTTATCACCTTTACGGGCAACAAAGTCATCGTGATACTCACTGTAATTCCCTTCAAAAAAGACAATATCGCTATCGCCTTCGTATGCCAAAATGTGTGTCGCGACACGGTCTAAGAACCAGCGGTCATGCGAAATTACCATAGCACTACCCGGGAACGCTAAAATAGCCTCTTCCAGCGCACGTAATGTTTCGATATCCAAATCGTTTGAGGGTTCATCGAGTAACAGAACATTGGCACCTTGCTTTAAGGTGTTCGCTAAATGAAGGCGGCCACGCTCACCACCAGACAAGTCGCCTACGCGTTTTTGCTGATCGCTGCCTTTGAAGTTAAAGCGCCCAACGTAAGCGCGAGAGCTAACTTCATACGTTCCGATTCTTAGAATATCGGAACCATCAGAGATGACTTCCCACACATTCTTGTCGTTATCAAGGTCATCTCGGCTTTGATCGACCATGGCAATTTTGACTGTTTCACCAATATCAACACTGCCGCTATCGGGTGTTTCTTGGCCAGAAATCATACGGAATAATGTTGACTTACCTGCGCCGTTACCACCGATTATGCCGACAATGGCGCCTTTGGGGATGGTGAAGTTTAGCTTGTCGATAAGCTGCCTATCACCGAAACCTTTACATACATCGTTAAAGGTAATGACATTGTCGCCAAGCCGTTCGCCCGGCGGAATGTATATTTCGTTCGTTTCGTTACGTTGTTGAAAGTCTTGGCCTTGCATTTCTTCGAAGCGTGAAAGGCGAGCTTTGTTTTTAGCGTGCCGGCCTTTGGGGTTTTTACGAACCCATTCAAGCTCTGCTTTAACAGCCTTTTCACGTGTAGCTTCGGTGCGATCTTCTAGAGAAAGGCGCGCCTCTTTTTGCTCTAGCCAATTGGTGTAGTTGCCTTCATAAGGAATGCCGTGACCTCGATCGAGCTCGAGTATCCAGCTGGCGACGTTGTCTAAAAAGTAGCGATCGTGTGTAATGGCTACGACGGTACCGTTAAAGTCTTTTAGGAAGCGCTCTAGCCAAAATACAGATTCGGCATCCAAGTGGTTAGTGGGTTCATCAAGTAAAAGCATATCGGGGCGCGATAATAATAGGCGACACAATGCGACACGTCGTTTTTCACCGCCGGATAGTGTATTTACATCGGCGTCCCATGGGGGCAGGCGTAATGAGTCTGCCGCTTGCTCGAGTTTATTATCGAGATTGTGTGCGTCCCAGGCCTGAATAGTGTCTTCAAACTTGGCTTGTTTTTTTGCCAGATCGTCAAAATCCGCATCGGGCTCGGCATAGGCGGCATAAACTTCGTTAAGCCCATTAAGTGCATCAACGGCTTCTTGTACGCCTTCTTCAATGTTGCCTCGAACGTCTTTATCTGGATTGAGCTGTGGTTCCTGCTGTAAGTAGCCCACTTTAATGCCAGGCATGGGGCGCGCTTCACCAGAGATATCCGTATCAAGGCCAGCCATAATGCGAAGTAAGGTCGATTTACCTGAACCATTTAGGCCGAGTACACCAATTTTGGCTCCAGGAAAGAAGGACAGTGAAATGTCTTTTAGTATTTGGCGTTTAGGTGGGACAATTTTGCCCACTCGGTTCATGGTGTATACGTATTGAGCCACGTCGTATCCTTTATATGTGTAATCATAGAAACAATTAAATTAGGCCCTCGACGTTACGCGAAGGCTAGAGCGTTGGCAATTCAGTATTGGTAATTAGGGGCGGAAAATAATGACTTGTCTAGTTGTTATCAAAATACGTTGATCATTCACCTGCCATTTATTTACTATGCTTGCCAAAGAGTGTGATCAACCAGCGTAAGTGGGCTCGTTACCCTCGATCCATTTTATGTTACACCCCATCGAAGCATTTTGTTGACGTGGGATCTCTTCACCTGCAAGCAATGTCTTTAAGGCTTTTTGTAAGCTTGCGCCAGTTGCAGGGCTTTGTTCTGAATTGTAGTTACCCGACGATATGCGTGTTGGGCGCGTATCGTCAAACTCACCTCGGTAAACGAGCTCTTGTCGGCTATTGAAGACGTATAAGTCTGGAGTGCAGGCCGCGCTGTATGCCTTAGCGACACTTTGGTCTGCGTCGTACAAGTATGGGAAAGGGTATTGTTGCAAGTCTTTTTCTTTTTTCATGAGAGCGAAGCTATCTTGCGGATAGCTAGTGGCGTCATTCGAACTAATGGCTACGAATTTGATGCCTTGCTCTTGAAGCTCGCCGGCAAGCGAGCTCAGTGCTGGGGCGATGTGAACAACATACGGGCAATGATTACATATGAAGAGCACAACTAAGGCTTTGGCGTTAGAAAAGTCATTTAGCTGAACGTTCGTATCGTCCGTGCTAGGTAAGTTGAAATCTGGTGCAGTAGCGCCGAGTTTCATCATCGTTGATTGTGTAAGTGACATTCAGTTGCCTCGTTATAACATTGGGGCCCACACTTCGTTGAATTCAACTAATTCGAATTGAAGTTATGCGCCGAGAGCTTAGAGCTAGAGTTTAGTGTTAAACGCTTGGCGCATTCTACAAAACTTGTGAGTTGTGCGAAATCAGCAATTCAATTTTTTATTCGATTGTTGACGGCGGGGGTTAGCCTGGTCGTTCATCAGGGCGTGGGGTAAGTAGTATTGGACTATAAAGAACCAAGAATAGAACACAGGCTGCCGACCAAGTGGTAGCCGCTAATTGGAGTGCGAGCTGAAAGTCCAGCCATTCTAGTGTTGCCGCTAAGCGTAGAATAACGGTAGCAATAATACAAAGGTAAATGAAAACCCCAAAACGCATTAGCTTAAGCGGGCGCCCCGTATGGCCTAGAGATACGCGTGTCATCACCGCAAAAATCAAACTAACGATCCCGGCTAGGCCTAAGGTATGCTGCCAAATGCTAGGGCTAAGTCCGAAATCCATAAGCGTGAAAGCCTTTAACAATAAGGTGACAACAAAACCCGCGTAGGCGAGGTGTAAGCTCCAAAGTAGCGGCTCTCCTTTGATGGACCATGTTGCCCAAAAACCCAGACGTATTGCGTTACTTATTGCGGCTATAAACGTTAGGCTCATCAGTAATATTGTATTTGTGATAAATAAATTGGCTGGTATGAGAAGCGCGAGCGAGCCTAAAGCGATATAGTTGAGGGCCGCAAATTCTTTTACGGATTCGACTTTTCGGCCCTGGGCTCGCAACCAGTTTTTAGAAAAGACTGGCGTAATTCGACCGGCCACTAAACAGCTCATGGCCGTGACTATATCGAACGCCAGGACCTTTCCTTTTGTCAGCCAGGCAGCATTGTTTTCGAATAGGCCGATATAGATCATGGTGTTTGCGGTGAATAAACCCGCAAGAATAAGAACGAGCTTAAGGTTTCGTTGGTTCTGATGTTGAATCAGAATACGAGCCAATATTATCGCCAGTATCGGAATATAACTCAGATCTATGGCTGCTAATAAGATGAATGCGATGCCTGATGTTGGTTTGATGAGCAAAATAAATATTGCTACACGACCCGCAATCCAAAGCATGGCGAGCGCGGCAAGCTTAACGCCACATAATGGTTTAGCTCCAGTCCAGTTGCACACAGCGGTCAATACAAAGCCTGTTATAGCCGCGCTGACAAAGCCAAAAATAAGTTCATGAAAATGCCAGCTAATAATGTTTATACCCGCAGGAAAAGGCAGGGTATTACTAAAAACAAGTACCCAAAAGACTATGGGTAGCAGTGCGTAGATTGCAGCTAATAAAAAGAAAGGGCGAAAGGCATAAGAGAATAGAGTATGGCGAAACAGAGAGTGTGTTATAGGGTGAAGCATAGTCAGATCCAATAAATGATGCGTGATTTTATAACATGTAGCCTGAATAGTATTTGACCTGAATCGACTTGTGGTGTCGCTGGCATGAGTTGCTTACGCAACCATCCTGATGCTGGGGGGTATCGTAGCCAGATTTAGGGTCGGGCCCTCGTCCCTAACCCTCGTCCCTAACACTCTTGACTAACTGTCGGGCACAAAAAAGCCCACACGCGGCGGGCTTTTGGGTTTAATTGATTATCGACAATTAGCCAACGATTTCAATTAATTCCACTTCAAATATCAATGCTGCGTAAGGCCCAATAGCGCCACCGGCACCGCGCTCACCATAGGCAAGTTGGTAAGGAACAAATAGACGCCATTTAGAACCTGTAGGCATCATTTGAAGTGCTTCAGTCCAACCTGCGATAACGCGGTTAACTGGGAATTCGGCAGGCTCACCGCGGTCAACAGAACTGTCAAAAACTTCGCCGTTAATCAAAGTACCGTGATAATGTGTTTTTACAGTGGAGCTTTCTTTAGCTTTTTCGCCTGTGCCTTCGGTAAGTATTTCATATTGAAGGCCTGAATCGGTAATGTTGATACCGTCTTTCTTAGCGTTTTCGGCTAGGAATGCTTCGCCTTCAGCTCCCAAAGTTTTCGCATTATCGGCTTCATCAGCTTCGATTTTCGCACGGATTACGCCGAACGCTTCTTCTAAATGGCCTTGGCTTACAACGCTATCACGACCAGCGAAAGCATCTTTTAGGCCTGCAGATACGATTTCAATATCCATTCCATCGAAAGGATTTGCGCGTAATTGGTCGCCTAATTGAAGGCCTACGCCGTAGCTGCCACGTTCTTCGGTCGTAGTGTAAGGGCTGGTATTGTTTGATTCAGACATGATTATCCTCAGTGTGAGTAGATTCGCTTTTTGAGATGAAAGCAGGAACCTTGCTCGTGCAATAAAATTTGGTCGCGCAGTTTACCAGATGCAGAGATTCCTTTCTGCAAGAGATTTGGGCTTAATATTGATTATTGATTATTGATTATTGATTATTGATTATTGATTATTGATTATTGATTATTGCTAGGAAGGTAGGATTCCCAGCGGCTGACGAAGGCTTCGAAGACCGAGTCTAGCTGGCCGTGATAATATTCTTGGTTATCTAGTTGACTAATAGCGATTGCGCCGGCTTCAAAACTGGATAATTGCTCTTCGCTTTCAGCCTTTCGAATCCTATAATTGCTGGTCTCGGGCTTTAAAATATAGCGTGTTAGATCATTGATCCAGGGGTTTAGGTGAAGGATTTTGCGACTTTTCCGCCAAGTACCATCTAATAATATGAGTGTATTTATATTGGGTTTCAGAGTTTTTTGAGGGCTACTAGGCGTCTCTGGGTACAGTAAAGCTACAGTAGCAAGCTCTTCAAGGCCTAGCGCACAAGGTGAGAGTACTTCCCCGCAAACAATTTCGCTATTTTTTAGGCACAACTGCAGTAGTTGTGCCGTCCCTTTTGGGTGTGAGTGCTCACTAGGGTGCTGCCATATGATTAAACGTGTGCGATTATTCATGGCCTTGCTTAATGTGCAGATGCAGCGTGCTTCAGGGCACAAGCAGATGCGGCAGTGGGCGCGCTTAGTGACGTTGTCCATAATGTGTGCGTAGATCGTGGGGGTTTTGAATAGCGCCATTATAGCGGCGCAGCTTGGTGTGTAGGCACAAATATACTAACTTGATCGCATTTATGGCCGAACATTTTCTTTCTGTTACGGTTATTGTTTCACTATTGGCATAACTTTAAGTAACTCAAGGTCAAAAATAAGCGTCGAATGGCCTGGAATTGTGGGTCGGTTTGTGGCGCCATAGGCCAAGCCTGCGGGTATAGTTAGCTCCCAATGATCTCCTTCTCTCATGAGTTGTAAGGCTTCTATCCAGCCCTTAATTACACGGGATACGCCAAAGCTTGAGGGCGGCCCTCTGTCGCGACTGCTGTCAAACGTGCTGCCATCAACCAACGTACCCGTATAGTGAACGCTCACTTTGTCGGTTGCTTTAGGGCTTACGCCGTTGCCGCTAGCAATGATTTTGTACTGCAGTCCAGATTCTAATGTAATAACACCCACTTTCTTTTTGTTGGTTTTCAAATAGGCTTGGCCGGCAAGTTTATTTGCGCCGCGTAATTGTTCTTGTTCGGCCTTGTCTTGTTCTCGTGCGAGCTTCATAGCATCGCTAACGCGCTTTCTAAACGCTTGAGTGGTGTTTTTTGCGTCTTCGGGCGACATTTGTCCGCTATTGTTTAGACCGTCAATAAATGCCTGTATCAGTACGTCGTTATCAATATGGATATTCGTATGTTTGATAGATGTAATATTGGCCTCCATGCTCCGACCGGCATCAAAACCTAAAACGTAAGACTCTTTAGTTTTAATGTCATTAAAATGTATTTCCGTTTTCCTTTCCTCTTCGGCAAGAGCATAGCTGTGAGTGAAGGCAATTAACCCAGCGGTAAGCAGTGCGGCGACATTAGAAGGGAATCTCATGATTGCTCCGAAATTATTCATTTATGAGTTTTAGTCGTATGAAGGTAGAAGGAAATGAGCGTAAGCTTAGCGCGAGCCCTTCGGTCAAGATCGATAATTTGCATTAGGGAGGCTGGTCTGTAAAAGGACCTTGCGACTTAGGTTTATATATGTATACTCGTACAGTACTTTAAACCTCTAGATAATAAATAGGCATAGGGCGTAAACTATGGCAGTAATAGCAGTTTGGAAATGTGATCGGGATGGCAGTATGTTTGAAGATAAAAAAACGGCAGATGCCCATGATAAGATGCTTGAATTAGCAGAGAATATTACCGCTTTGATCGAGGGCAATATCGATGGTGTGAGTGAGGCCAGTGCTGAAGCAATCGGTTTGTTGTTGGCCAAGCGCAGTGACGACCTTGTTAAGGCGTGTAAGGGTAAGCCTGAAGTCTTACTTGAAAAGTCTGAAGCTGTTGAAGCTAGCGCAAAAATAGCATCAATCGCTTAGTATCTATCTCTTTGTATCTATCTAGGGGGGGGGGGAACCTTCCCTTTTTAACTTCCCTCTTTCGTTTCGGCAATGCCCCCTTTATATCCTGAACGACACACTTCATTACATTATAGCGCTACCTTAGAGAGGTAAGCTAAGGTAAGCTACGCGCCAAATAAGCTGCGCATACTCTTTAAATGAACTCTAGATCGAATAGAGTGTCTTGATACTATGTAAATGAATACGCTATGTAAATGAATACGCTATGTAATTCAACGCTATGTAAATAAATACGCTATAAGCTAGCGGATTAAGCTTCGCTGCAGTATATTTTTGCTGACTCAATACTTTTATTAACCTTAATTACGACTCGACTGTGGATGACCCATGTTTAAGAAATTATCTCTAGCTTTTGGCTTAAGCCTTGTGTACTCGCTTTCTTTACCAGCGCACGCGACGATTGTTCAATTTCAGACCTCTTTAGGCAATATAGATGTCAACCTTTATGATGAAACAACGCCGGAAACTGTTGCTAATTTCTTGGCCTACGTTAACGACGGGCGCTATGAAGATGTTGTTTTCCACCGCTTATCGTTAGATTTTGTATTGCAGGGCGGCGGATTTACGTTTAATGGTTCGCTCCCTATGGACCGTGTTCCTCAGGATGCTACCGTAGCTAATGAGCCTGTCCTATCGAATGTTCGCGGTACAATCGCGATGGCTAAAATAGGCGGTCTGCCAGATAGTGCGACTAGTCAGTGGTTTTTCAACCTTGTCGATAACGACGAAACTCTAGACAATAATAACGGTGGGTTTACGGTGTTTGGCGAGGTCATGGGTGACGGAATGTCCGTTGTTGACGAGATAGCGGGGTTACAGATATTTGACCGGGATGCTCCCGTAAGTGAGCTGCCCTTGCGTAACTATACAACGCAAAACGATATTGATAATGTCGCTATTGGCGAAGATAATATTGTATTTATTCATGCTATTGTTGTAAATGATGACGCCGTTGATACGGCCGCGGGAACGAATCCGCCGGTAAATACAATAGTTGGGCAAGTCGCTGCCCCGGTAACATCTGACGGAGATAGCGGTGGAGCGGCCGCGATAGATCTCCCTTTAGTGGCGCTTTTGTTATCTCTTGTTACGCTAGCTTTTCGCGGTAGAACTAAAAAGGCTTAAGTGAACGTTAGAACCTCTGATTTCTCGTTAGGGGTTCTAAAATGTCTTCTAGACCATTGGTTTTTACTTCTATAGCGAGCGCCATCAGCTCTCCAAGCTCCCCTTTCGGTAGGCCTTTATTGGCAAACCACAATAAATACTCTTCGGGCAACCTAAAAAGCAATGTGCCTTGGTATTTACCAAAGGGCATTTTTGTTCGTGCGAGTTTAAGTATATGTTCTTGATTCAACATTTTTGATTCAATATTCTCGATTTAATATTTTTGATCATCATTCGATTGTGTTTTTTAGGATTTTTTTAAGACATTCAGGGTTATATGGAGGTTTTCTTTGCCGTCTCCGAGCCATAATTCGGAGTCTTCAATCGTACATTGCAGCTGCATGTTTCGCTGAACAAGTTTGGCGATTTCGCCAAGTTGATCGTCGCCGATGCGATATACGGATAGTTTGTCGAAGCGCTCCAAGTCGGCCGCTATTTTTTGCCACCATGTGTTAACACTCCTATCTCCATAGCAAAAAATACTCACACTTTCAGCTTTGCCACAGGCTTGTCGGATGCGCTTTTCAGAGGGTAAGCCTAAATCAATCCAGTGGTCGATATTACCGTTTAAATTTCTCTGCCATAAATCGGGCTCATCGTCTGAGCTAAGCCCCTTGCCAAAATCAAGCCGCTCGTCAGCATGTAAGCTAAACGCCAATACCCGTAACATCATCCGTGCTTGAGTTTCTGAGGGATGCAGTGCAATGCGCAGGGCGTGAGTTTGGTAGTAATCGCGTCGAAAATCACTTACGGATAGATCGACTTTGTAAATAGTTGCGCCTAAGGCCATGATAAAAACTCGAAAGGTTAGAGGACGAGAGTTTACCTTAGTGAATCAGATATGTATCGCGCGTGCTAGTGGCTTTTAATACGCGAGGGCCTCTGCGATAATCGACGACATTGATTATTGAGGAAGACCAATGAAAGCTATGCAGCATAATGAACCTGTCATAATGACAATGCTTATGACTCCTGAAATGGCCAATTTTTCAGGGAAAGTTCACGGCGGCGCCTTGTTGAAGCTACTTGATCAAGTAGCGTATGCGTGTGCGAGCCGCTTTAGTTCCTACTATGCCGTTACTTTAAGTGTTGATCAGGTTGTGTTTCGTCAGCCTATTATGGTTGGCGAAATGGTGACCTTTCGCGCAAGGGTTAACTGTGTTGGTAATACGTCAATGGAAGTGGGCATACGAGTAGAGGCAGAGAATATAAAAACCGGCGCAGTGCGACATACAAATAGCTGTTATTTTACCATGGTCGCTCTCAATGAGGCGGGAATGTCTGTGACGGTGCCACGATTAGAGTTTACTAACGACAAGGACCGGCAGCGTTTTATTTCCGGGAAGCTTCGAAAGGAATTACGTCAAGAGTATGCAAAACGATTAGAAGAAGTGAAAGTGCGCTCCGCAGGAAAGTTTGAAGAGTTAAGTCCTGAGGAGTTAGGGCGCTATATCGATGAGAGCTTATAGGCTGTATCGCCGTTTCTGGCTGTATATTAGGGCATATAAAGACATGATGAGCCTGTAAGGGCTATCGTTGACAGCTTGTTCCCTCGTTGTCGAAATTAGACAGAGCTATTAGAAGCTGTCTATACTGTGTGAGTCTGTTTTTTATTCTAGAGTACACTATCAGTATGCGGCATATGCTTAAAAATCATTCAGCAGTGAAGGCCTTAGCGCTGACTACTGTTTCCTTTTTCATACCGCTGAATAGCTCTACTACATGCTATGCATCAGAAGCGTCTACCGTAGTTCGACCTCCTCACATCGTGTTTATAAACCCTAGTACACCATCCGGAGCACCTTTTTGGAGCGCCTACACCGGTTTCATGAAGGCTGCCGCAGATGATTTGGGTATCGAACTGGAAGTTCTTTATGCGGGCAATGATCGAGGGCGTAATTACAGTTTGGCTCGCGAAGCCTTAAAGCGCGAACACAAGCCAGACTATTTGATTCATACGTATGCTGCAGGCCAAGGCCTTCGTACTTTGGCGGCGGCTAATTCGGCTAATGTTCCCTCTGTTGTGGTTAATACCGATATTTCTGCCGACGAACTTAAGCGCTCGGGGCTTCCTGGAGAGAAATATCCTCTGTGGCTATATCATTTGTCCGTTGACGATCAGGATGCGGGCTACCAGCTCGCAGACTATTTGATTCGTAAGCGCGGAGCCCTGCATGACACCGAGCTGAATACGGCTCAGGTGCTGGCAATAAACGGAAAAGCAGATTCATCAGCATCTATATTTCGTTTATTTGGCTTGCAACAGGCCATTGCAGAGCATGATGTTCAATTAATGCAGCAAGTTCACTCTACTTGGACGGCAGCTGACGCCAGTAGCAAATTGCCGCTTTTGTTGGCCCGACACCCTCAGTCGTCTATCGTATGGTGCGCGTCCGACTCCCTCGCTCTAGGCGCGACTGAAAGCCTAAAAAGCTTAGGTAAGGTTCCAGGAGTTGATGTTTTAGTGGGGGGAATTGACGGTCTTCATGGTATTGAAAGTAAGATACGCTCGGGGGCAATTAGTGCATCAATTAGCGGTCATTTTATGGGAGGGGCCTGGGCACTAATCTTAGTTCACGACTATCATAATGGTCTGCAAAAAAGTAGCTTTGAAAGGCAACACCGCGTAAAAATGCAGCTAATTTCACCTGAAAACCTCTCAATATATGAGCCAGTGCTACTGCCTCAAAATTGGTCTTTAATAGATTTCAGGAAATTTTCAAAACTCTATCATAATGAATCCGAGCAATATGAATTTTCAATGGATGCGGCATTAAAATACCTAGATAAATAGCCGCTGAAGCTTGTTAATTTGCTGCTTGTCTGGCACCTGTAACTTCCTATATCATCACGCCATTGTTTCTGTCGGCGCTGTGGTGAACTTTAAGTGGCTAAGTGAGTTATCGAGTGAGTATGTATATTGGAAATTATCTTTTTAGGCACATCAGCCGGCACACCCACTAAAACGCGAAATGTTTCGGCCACGGCTATTCGCCACACGAATGCCAAATCGTGGTGTTTGGTTGATTGCGGCGAAGGAACACAGCATCAAATTCTTCATACTGACCTATCGCTAGCGCAGCTTAAGGTGATTTTCATTACGCATGTGCACGGTGATCATTGCTACGGTTTACCCGGGTTATTGGCGAGCGCGAGTTTAACCGGGCGAAAAAATCCGCTAATTGTTGTTGCACCTTACGCAGTGCAAGAGATGTTCGAGTGTGTGCAACGTAATAGCGATTTGACTTTATCTTACGATATTTGTTTTTTAAAACCGCAAGACTTGACCGATAACGCTGAACTTGGCGGTTTCACCATAGAGACTGTTGAGCTGTCACATAGGGTCCAATGTTTTGCGTACATATTTACCGAAAAAACACCATATGCACGCTTAAACCGTGAAAAACTTGCAAAGGATTGTATACCTGCAGGGCCAAGTTGGGGGAAGTTGGAGCGCGGAGAAGACGTTGCGTTGGAATGCGGTCGTATTGCAAAAGCCAAAGAATATCTATTGCCGGCGGCAAGAGCACGTAAAATAATCATAGCTGGGGATAATGATACTCCCGAATTGTTGCGCAAAAGCTGTAAACATGCCGATGTGCTTGTGCATGAAGCGACTTATACGCAAGAAGTGTCTGATAAAGTTGGGGCACTACCGCAGCATTGCTCCGCTAAGAAATTAGCGATATTTGCAGAAAGTGTCATGTTACCAAATTTAGTTTTAAATCATTTTAGTGCGCGTTACCAAGAACACGGTGAACATACCTTTGATGACTTAAAGAACGAAGCTTTAGCCGAATATCGGGGTAATTTACTGCTCGCGAAAGACTTTTCGAACTTTCGTTTAAATGTTGGCGGTCTCCTAAACTTGAATGAAAACACAAAGAAAAGTTAACTCAACCTCACACTATAATAAATTGGAATATTAGGATGTTTAAAATCATTGTCGTTGTTGTGGCTGTATTGTTCGCACTCTATATAATCAAGCGCATTGCTGGTGATAACAAGAATGCTAAAGAAAATATCGTGAAGGGGCAGGCGTTTTTGGACGAAAACGCCAAAAAAGAAGGTGTTAATGTAACGGATAGCGGATTGCAGTACTGCACGCTAGAAAAAGGTAGCGGCAGTGAGCAGCCAAATGCAAGTAGCCGCGTAAAGGTTCATTACCATGGGACACTTATCGACAATACGGTTTTTGATAGTTCAGTTGACCGTGGGACACCGATATCGTTTGGCCTGAATCAAGTGATTCCCGGCTGGACAGAAGGGCTTCAGTTAATGCATGTCGGTGATAAGATGCGATTAACCATACCCAGTAATTTGGGTTACGGTAATCGGGCTTCTGGAAAAATCCCACCAGGATCAGTTTTGATTTTTGACGTTGAGCTAATCGAAATACACTGACAGTACGACACTAGCTGTCGATAAAAAGGAAATGATATGCCAGTTGCATGCGCTCGCCATATTCTTGTTAAGTCTAAGAATGAAGCCGGAAAACTAAAAGCCCAGTTAACCCAAGGTGTGGACTTCGGACTATTAGCCGAAAAGCATTCGCAGTGTCCATCCTCAAAGGAGGGAGGGAACCTAGGTGAGTTTGGCCCCGGTCAAATGGTTAAAGCCTTTGATAATGTCGTATTTAAACAGCCTATTTTAACGGTGCATGGGCCAATTAAAACGCAATTTGGTTTTCACCTAATTGAAACGATATATCGCGATTAATATAGGCTGTTAATCTAAACGATGAGTTTTAAAAAAGTTTTTATGCCAAGTTTTCATATCAAATCTTATATACTGAGAATTTTATAAATGAGTAATAGCGTCGAAAATATTTTACTGAAGCTAAAAAACAACCCTGATGAAATCGATTTTAAAAAGGTTATTGGTGCTATTGCTGATGATTATGAGTATTTCCCTACTCAATTTGAAAACGGCGGAATGATGAACGCTTCAGGTGTTAATGAAGGTTCATGTAAAATATTCTACTTTGCAAAATTACAGCAGCTAAACGTTGAAGATACTTTGGCCTTATTTGGTGTTTATTATCGCGATGAGGTTTTAAAGGACGCCGACGGAAGTAGTCATGCGAATATCCGAAGTTTTATGCGTCACGGCTGGGGTGAGCTGAACTTTTTCGGTGCCGCCTTGGTAGCACGTACGGAGACTGCACGCTAAGAGCTTAGGTACTAATCGCTAACACGAAGTAAGCGGCGCATTAACAGCTAGCTTGATAGGGGCTTGTAGAGGTGTTGGGACTGCGAACTATATAAATTGAAGCCCAATATTTGCCGTTAATCGTGGCGTACCATTTTCACGGTATATGTCAGTTTTTTTGTTGATTAATCCGGAGTGTAATAAGGTGCCAGGGTAAATTACAAGGCGATTTACCTTATAGTCGACTTGGTGAATTAATTGATAGTCACTAGTTGATGACGTCACGTATTCGTGGGAATGCGCTTGTGTTTTTTCTTCTTTGTAATGCACTACGCGCGTTATATCGATATTTTCGTAACCCGTAGTTTCGTGTCTGAAAAATCCAGTGCCGCCAAAATTACCGGCGCTTATATAGTGCATTATGGCAAAGCTATGCGTATTAATTCCGTCGTAATGCGGGATGGTTTGTATTTGTGTTAAATCGTGTTCCTCAGTAGAAACAATTGAGTAGAAGGCCGAAATTGGATCAGCTTTCAAGTCAGAATCAATAGAAAAGTGTTTTCGAATGATTCCTTCTGCATGCATGATTAGCTCTTGTCCGTAGTCAGGGAACATCTTGGCGCGAATGCCAGGATAGCTCGTGTTGGCTTCTTTCTTGAAGTTCGCGTGTTGACTTACGTCGTTATAGATTGACGTAATATCTTGACAGTAATTGTCAATAATAAGTACGGCCGTGTTTTCTATGCCGACGTTCTGGATCACCACGTCGTTTTGATTAGGGCACGCAAAAATTGTTTGTTGTTCGCTCATAAGATTTAGGGCTTATTGCAATAAGTTTGTAAGTACTCTTCGTGACTCGGTAAACTGTTAGCTTGCGCATCAATCGATGTGCGTATACCGTTTAGAAATGACGCTTGTTCTTCATCACTCATCACATCGGCGATTATATGATGTGTTTTTGGCTGTATCCCTTGCCCCATCATAACCTGAATCCACGAGTTCTCTGCGAACAAATCAACATCCTCTCGGAATATTCGGCCACACTGTTTAAATAACGCTATTCGACGAGCAAGTGAATCTGGAATATCCATATCCTTGCAGTAGCGCCAAAATATGCTGTCATCTCTATTTGTTACTTTGTAATGTAAAATGATGAAATCGCGAATATAGTTTGTTTCAGATGTGGCTTGGCGATTGTATTCATTGATGTCTTCTTGGTGAAGTCCATCGCTAGGGAATAACTGCATTAAACGAATTATTGATCGTTGAATAAGGTGAATACTGGTTGACTCTAGGGGCTCAATAAATCCACTCGACAAGCCGATAGCAACACAATTTTTTAGCCATGGTTGGCGTCGTCTACCTGTTCTGTATTTTATAACGCGTGGAGTGTTGATCATTTTCCCCTGGATTTTTTCACGCAGTAAACTCTCGGCTTCTTGGTCAGTCATATGTTTGCTGGAATAGACTAAACCATTTCCTACACGATTTTGTAGGGGGATTTGCCACTGCCATCCGGATGCATGGGCAATTGAACGTGTATATGGTGGAATATCTATTGCGGCTTCAGTTTGCACGGCAACAGCCCTGTCACACGGTAACCAGTGGGACCAATCCTCATATCCTGAATTCAGCGTTTGTTCGATTAGTAGTGCCTTGAAGCCGGTACAGTCGATAAATAAATCACCAGTGATACGTGTGCCGTCTTTCAATTTTAAGGCTTCAATGTTACCGTTTTGCTCGACTGTATCAACGGTGGTGATCGTGCCTTCAATACGCTTTACGCCATGCTCTTCAGCTATTTTTCGTAAATACAAAGCATAGCGGCTAGCGTCGAGGTGATAGGCATAATTCAGTGAATTGTTTTTAGTGTGCGCAAAGCGATTTTTCTTGGCGGCTTGAATTTCTAAGCAGTACTCTTCATAACTTGCGGTATAGCCGTCTTTAAGGCCCTTCAGCCAAAAGTTGTGAAAGCTTGCCGCCCAGCAATCTTGGCCCGTTGTGCCAAATGAATGGAAGTACTCGTGTTCAGTATCTCGCCAATTTTCGAAGTTGATGCCCAGCTTAAAGCTTGCGTTTGTGGCCTTCATAAATTCACGTTCATTAATTTTCAATAAACGATGAAATGTGAGTAACGGCGGGATCGTCGCCTCGCCGACGCCGACAGGGCTTATATCGTCTGATTCGATCAGTGTTATGTTTAAATTTTTCCCTATAAGTTTTGCCAAAGCGATGGCTGTCATCCAGCCAGCTGTTCCCCCGCCTGCGATGACGATATTATTAAATGTTTTTTTTGTTTCTTGCATGATAACCGCCGCTGTTGAGGAGCAATGATAAAGTATTGTGTGTGATCTGAACCAGTTTCATCGTGGCTAAGACCTAAGACCTAAGACCTAAGACCTAAGACCTAAGACCTAAGACCTAAGACCTCAAAAATTAGCGATTTAAATGTGACAAAAGTTTTGCTCGCAGTTTTCGTGCGTTAAGTTCTGTACTCGGCCCTAGACAGCCGCGTGCGTATTCGGGTATGTGTGCATGTTGCTCGTCGTTATGTTCAAATACATAGTAGTCTAAAATACCTTTCCACGATTCCTTTTGTTCTTTGGGTAAGTCACGTAAACATAGTATAGCGAGCTCTAATAGATCTTCTGGGCTGTTAACGAATGCCTCGCTTTGACACCACCAATAATTAACCAATGCGTTTACATCATCTAGAGCTTCAACATTGTGCCACCACATGCTCGGAATAAACAATGCATCGCCAGCATCGAGCTCAGCGACTTGCGCAAACTTAAACGCTTCTCGCAACTTTGGAAAGCGTTCAAAATCTGGATTGCGGATATCTTCAAGGCCTATTGCGCGACCAGCAGGTGTGAAATCGATGGGCCCGACATATAGATTTTTTAGTTGATCTGGGGGGAATAAGGTGAACTTACGGCGGCCGGCAACGGTGCAGGCAATATTATCGGGAAAGTCGTAGTGGGTGGGAATGCAGCTTTGATTTCCTATCCACATATTTACAGCGGCATCGCGTAAGCCGATATCTAAAGTATTTTCAGTTGTGAAGCCCGGCAATAAGAAATCTACGGGAGTTGTTCCCATGTAATGAACGGGTTTTTTTGTCGTGTTTTTTGCTGAAAGTATTTCGTCAAATAGCGTGTCGAGCGTTGAACGCTTTGCTTTGCAGTTTAGTTCTTTTAGGTCATCGCTATAGGCGATGCGAGCATTGATCTCCGGTGCACCACGTGCCGCTATGATAGGTACGCCACTATAGAGTCCTTTTACATATTGAATAAACTTATTGTTCGAGTGATTTGCTGCTTTTACCACAGGCCAGTGTGATACAAGACCTTTTAACAACACTGGGGTGCTCGACGTAAGTAATTGTTCATCGACTTTATAGTTCGAATGACAATCAATTACGTTTATCGGCGTGCCGATATCTAAGTTTTGGACTTTATCAGTGTCTAGCTTCATGGTTTCTATTAACAGTTATTTTTGCGTTCGATTAAATGCGATATCTGTGAAAGTGATGCAATTTGCATATATATATCAGCAAGATAACCACTTTCGTGCAATGCTGATATTGCTGTCGAATCAAGATTTAATAGCTTATCTTCGTTTATCGTATGGAATCCGGTTAAACGGTTTTTTTGACCGTTACTTAATGATATTTCGGCACTAAATTCTTCGAGTAGATCAAATTTTTTTAATATTTCCAACATCGGTTCAACGTCTTTTATTCCTTCGTGAACACGTTTTAACTTATCACTAATGCCAAGAAGGAAATCACTAGTACCGCCTTGGTCTTTAAACAATGGGGTGCCGTCGGTGAAGCTAAGCTTTGGGCTGTCCATATCGACATGAATAACCCATTGTTGATCACCCTCGATTGACTGTGGGCCAATTAAGAAAGGTTTGCACGCGGCGCAAACAGGCACGTATCGAGCATCCCAAGCACCGTCCTTTAAAAATAAATTTTCATCTTTTTCAAGCCCCAGTAACGCTAAAGGTGTATAGGCATTACTTTGAGAGTTTAATCCGAAAACTATAGGGTAAGTTGACTGTAAGGCTCGGAACTCGCTAGGGAAAGTTGCAACACACATTGTATTATCTTGATGCTGATCGGATCGTGTCTCGATGATTTTCAGATCTTTATGATCGATGTTATTTAAAATCGCTAGATTTGACATAGAGTTTCTCTCAGGCTTCTTATCGTTATATGTTTGTTAGTGTTTTTTATCGCGGATAGCATTTAACAGGTTTCTATTATTCGGTAAATTTGCTAGTCCACGTTGTATTTTTTCATCGATGGAAGCGAATATACGATGGCTAGTATTTTGACAATCCCATACTGTTGAATGTGTTGACGCTAGGGGGAAGTAGTTCATTCCGTATAATATATATTGATAACTCGGTGGGCCGAATAGGTCTTCAATGTGATAGAACTCAGAAGTGCTGGGCACCTGATATTTCCAAATCTGTAATAGCTCCTTAAGCGACTCGGGAATACTATCCGAGTGGCGGTTATCAATCCAATAGTCAGAGTCTTCTCGTCGACTTAGTACGTAATGCAGTTTAAGGAAGTTTATTACTCGCTCCCAGCGTTCGGAGAATCGCTGATTGTAACGCTTAGAAATAATATCCATGTGCTCACGATTATGCGGGAGCTCTTTGCTAATCGTTTTCGAGGCTAGCTCGATCATAGCTATCGCACTCGCTTCGAGTGGCTCGATAAAGCCTGAAGCCATGCCAATGGCTACACAATTTTTCAACCAAGGTGTTTCACGATAGCCCGGAGTGAATTTTAACTCGCGTGGCTCTAGGCTAGTTATGCTGTGCGCGGGGAGTGATGACGCTAAATAGTTCTGCAGATCTTGCCAGGCTTTATCAGCACTGTGATAATCGCTAGAGTATACATGCCCGACGCCTCTTCGCGAGGGTAAACCAATATCCCAAATCCAACCGTTTTGCTGTGCATGACTAATGGTGCACGATTCGATCTCTTGCTGTTCGTCTAGGTAGGGCACGTGTACGGCCAGAGCTCTATTGTTAAATAGAATATTATCGCAGCGTTTTATTGTTGAGCCGAGTGTTTTTTCAATGAGTAAACCTGATGCGCCACTGCAGTCAATAAAGAGATCGGCGGTTTTTTCCCCGTTCTCTCTACAGTTTAGGCTTTTGATATAACCATCGTTATCTAGGTTGACGTGATCGACATGATCATTGATGTACTGTACGCCAAGGTTTTCACAGCAATGTTTTCTTAGGAAGTTTGCAAACTTTCCTGCATCCAGGTGGTAGCTGTAGTTTACAACGGCTGCGTATTCAGGTGTTTGTATCTGTTTTGGCGCGCGCCCAGCGTCAATGAGCTTGGCCTGAGGCGATGCGCAATACGCGAAGGCTTGGTCCGTGTGCGCCTTTTGCCAAGCACCTAATAGATTGTTCTTTGGGAAGCCTTCAGGCGGCGTGAACGGGTGGTGGTAATGGTCATTGTTGGCGTTTTGCCAAGCGATAAATTTTGAGCCTTGTTTAAACGAAGCATCACAGCTGCGTATAAAATCAAATTCGGATATGCCAAGTTCGCGTAGTGTTGCGCGTAAGGTCGGCCATGTGCCTTCACCAACGCCAACAGTTTTTACGTCGGGTGACTCGATGACACGTATTTTAATGCCATCTTTTTTGTCTGCACAGTGATCTTTTGCTAAGCGGGCAGCGCTTAGCCAACCAGCGGTACCTCCGCCGACAATGATAATTGAGCGAATACTGGTCTCATTTGATGAGCGTGGTGATATGTAGGCATTGTTTTTATCGGTCATGTAATATTTAAAGCAATGGCATCCTTAGCATTTGCATTACCCAGGTTAGACTACTTCATTTACACATTCAGTTGAAGTACTAGAGTTAAATGGCTATGAAAAACCGTAAATTAGACACGAAATTAGCCATTAATTTGGTCAGTAAGTTAACAGTTTAGTTTGTGCTTACGGTGCTTTAGTTATTAATTGAGCTATTAACTTAGTGAATAAGCAAATTAGTAGCTCAATTAGCAACTCAGGTACGAGTTAAATATTGCTTCGGTACGAGTAAAATAAAAAAGGCCGCTGTTTCCAGCGGCCAAACAATCAATAAGCTGAAAGTTTAAGAGAGTTTAAATGAGCTTAAAAGGTGTAGCGTGCGCCAATCGCGTAGCGAGCACCCAATTCTGTTGCGTTCAATAAGTTATTTTCGTAGCGGCCATGTACACGTTGAGTTTCGTCAGTAATGTTAAGTCCTTCAACAAATACAGTTAGCTCTTCGTTAACGTCATAACTTACGTTGAAATCCCATTGTGAATATTCTTCGTTAATTGCCGGGTTCCCATGATTACGTACAGTCTGGGCTAAGAATGAATCGCGCCAGTTGTAGGCTAAACGCGCCTGCACACCGAAGTTTTCATAAAAGACAACGGCGTTGGCGGTGTCACTTAAACCTTCGAGTGCGAACTGTTGATCAAATTCACTATTATCGTACTCACGGTCACTGTCAACAAAGGTGTAGTTTAACTGCGCGCCAAAACCCATTTCTAAGGTGTGTTGCACAGCAAGTTCTAAACCAGTGATTTCTGCTTTTCGCTCATTAATTGGAACAGTTACGTTAAATTGATAAAGCGGATCTTCGGCTACAGAAAGTATTCCGCCTGTTGGCGAAACAGTTTCTGGGAAGTTAATACGGATGTAGTCAAGTACGCTATCGCCATCGGTCGGGTCTACGACATTCGCTCGAGCTTCAATAGCGCGTGGTCCGCCACTCGGGTTGCGTAAGCCAAATAGATTTTCAGTTGTTGTGCCTGAGCCGACGAAGTTGTCGACTTCTTTTGAAAACCAGCTAGCCGAAACATAGCTTGCGTCATCAAAGTACCATTCAACGGATAAATCTAAGTTAGTTGATTCGTGCGGTAGTAATGTTGGGTCACCACGAACAGCATCACCGTCGATTTGACGTAGAGTATTTATGGCCACACCGCCGGCGATAGAATCATAGGTTGCGCGTGCAATAGTTTGGCTGTACGACGCACGTATAACCACGTCATGTGGAAGTGTTAAGTTAAGATCGATGTTCGGTAAGAAGTGATCGTACTTAGCTCGGAAATCAGTTTCACTACTTACGCCCTCTTCTTGTGCCAGGCTGAACTCGTTATTGGTTACCCAAGCTATTCCTGTGAATGCCGGTACTACCGCGCTTGAAGCAACTTCAGTTTCTTCGTAGCGTGCACCAACGGTCGCACCTAAGACCGCAGCGCCGATTTCAAATTCAAAATTAACTTGAGCAAAAGCACTTGAATACTCTTCAGCTGTTTTTTGATCTGTAGTCCATTGATCGGTTACACAAAAGCGATCGGCACAAGGCCAAATGCCCGGTGATACAATGTTGTCACTGTTTGCAGGTGCCTGTGAGGCGACAACATCAGCGGCCGCGTCAACAAAGTCGAAGGCAAACATAAGATCAAAAGTCGCAAAAGTTTCTTCACTATTGGCGTATCGGCCGGTAGTTGGGAATGAGCCAAACTGTCCTGAAATAGAACGTGCTTCAAAGATGTCGTCTCTAAACTCTTCAGGAGTGCCGTCGCCAGAGCCCCATGTATCGCGCTGGGCGATCATTATGCCACGGTGAATACTGTTTTCAGTTTTAGCTACACCAAAATCAATACTTGTAATCGGGCCGTCTTCGAATGTGTACTCGCCAGATAGCTGCGTCTGCTGAACGTCATTGGTGAACTCGCTGTTGCGAAGTGAGCTGCCAACGGGCTGTAGGTCAGCTGATGAGATGTCGCTAGCGACAAATTCACCGCCCGCTGGGTTGTGAGCGCCGAGTGCTGCGAAACCTTGGCTAAAGTCTACAACGGCACCTTCACGTACGAATGCAGATGATGAAATTACAGAACTATTACCAAACGGACTAGCTGCCGTTGATGATGCGTCAGAGTCGTGGAAATCGAAGTTAAGACGAAGATTGTCGGTAACATTCCAGTCTAGGTTAAGGCCGATGGAGTTATTTTCATTTTTCTGAGCAAAGTCACCAGTTACAAATACTAGATCGTCACCGCCTGCGTGGTTGAATACAACAGGGTAGTAATTATTACCTGTGGCGGACTCTGAACCTAGAACAAATTCAGAATCGACGTCATTTACGAGCTCGCCTTCCCAGAACCAAACGCTAATGGCGTTGGTTGTAGAGGCTATTTCTAACTCAGAGTAGGTGTAATCTAAGGTTGCCGTTATATCTTCTGTTGGTGCAAATTGAAGAGTCAGTTGTGCATTGGTGCGATCACGTGTGAATTCAGTGAACCCATATTCAAAGTTCTGTGGACGCTGAAAGGTGTCATTATCGTTGAAGGCGCCAGACTCGGAAGCCAGCCCGCCAAACCAGCCACCATTTGGTACTACTGATTGTGTGTGCCAGCCATCAGGAACATTAGCGCCGCGCGCGCCGCCTTCACGTTCTTGAATGCTAACCGCTAAAGCAACACCAAATTTGTCTTCTGCGAATGTTTGGCTGATCATGCCAGATAATTCAGGAGTCAGTGATACATCGTTACGAGACTCGTCGTAAACACCTTTTGCGCCAACACTGAAGTGTAAACCAGGTGTTTCTAGTGGTCGTGTGGTGCGAACATTAACTGTTGCGCCCATACCGCCAGTCGCGATATTTGCACGCGATGTTTTATATACATCAACGCCTGCGATACCTTCTGAGGCGATATTGTTGAAGTCAAATGAGCGAGAACCGTTTACAGAGGTTCCGTTTAGGCCCGACGTCGGCATTTGGCGACCGTTTAGTGTAACCAAGTTAAAGTCTGGTCCTAAACCTCGAACGGTAATGCTTTGGCCTTCACCGTTGTTCCGGTCTATAGATACACCGGTAATGCGCTGTAGCGATTCCGCTAAGTTTTGGTCAGGGAACTTACCGATGTCTTCACTTGATATAGCGTCTACTACACCTTGTGAGTTGCGTTTGATATCCATTGAACGTTGTAAACTAGCGCGAATACCCGTTACCACAAGTTCTTCAGCTTCGTTGTCGCTTACTTCTTGTGCCGTTGCAGTGGCCGAGATGGCAACAGCGATACTCGCTGCTAAAATCTGTTTCTTAAATGTTCTTACTTTCATGCATTAACCCCTAATGAGATGTCTTGATCTAATTATTATGTGATGAGCGTCGGCATTCTTATGTGACATACGCACAACATGCTACGAGAGAGCAGCCGTAGGATAATTTATGTCCAATCGCTGATGATGTCGTGTACCTAAACCTAGCAGTAGAAATCGGAACGTGCCAGTTTTCTATGGCACATTGGTGCGTTTCTTTCGATGTCACTATTGGGCTAGGTAATTCGCTGTATTCAGCTAGGTTATTGAGATTGAGAGGGCATGATTAATATTAATTTATAGGAAAATAAATATGCATGTGTCCTCTTATATATTTGCTAATCTACGGGATTTGCTCAGATTATTTAGTATTTTGAGATGAAGTGGCACTCCTGGTTGCCATAAATATACCAATTGGGTCGTCAGCGGCCCATCAATGCATCCAATAAGAAGTGTTGTTTTTGATTCGAGGGTTAGCTTGTTCCTTAGAATCGATACTCAATGCCAGCTCTGTGTAGGCGAGAATTAAGTGGTAGGTCGTTAATAAGGCCTGATTCAGGTGGCATATACTCACGTGCATCAGAATCGCCAAGGTTGCTTATTGTCCAGTTTGCGCTGAGCGCGGGTGTAATTGTCCATCGTAAGTGGCTATTAAGAAGATTGTAATTTTTCAACTTAGCGCGTTCATCAGACTCTAAACGTGGGCGTTCGCCTACAAACTTTAAGCCGACATTCCAATTTAGTTCGGGGGTAAGCCTCCAGTCGACGTTTATGTAGGCTAATTGCTTTGGTACGCCTTCTAGGGTTTTCCCCGCACTATTGTGGGTGGAATTAAAGGCGTAACTTAGCTGCCCAGTAACCGTGTCGTGGTACTTCCAACTCAGCTCCATTTCAAGGCCTCGGCCCTGGTTGCCGGCTGTATTTTGAAACGTTCTTATCGAGCCGCCTTCAATTGCAATAGGGCGGATTAGTGCCTGAGTTTTATAATAGTAAATGCTACTTTCGATACGCAAGTTTTTGTTTAGCGCAAGGCCTGCGCTAAACTCCAAGGCGTCAATTTTCTCTGGCTGTACGTTTGGGTTGCCGCTAGACGAAGGGTTATTTCGGCTATTTAACTCAGTTAGGTTAGGGGCTCTAAACGCTGAACCGTAGTATGCATGCAGATCTAGCGTATCGTTGGCTTGCCACTGCAAGGCAACCCGAAGATTAGTGGTTTTGCCAAAATCGGAGTAATTGTCCCAACGGAGACCTGTTGATATCGAAAGCCTAGGGTGCACTCGCCATTGGTCTTGGAGTGATGCCCAGCTGAACTGACGCTCGCTATCGGGCTGGTAGGCGTATTCAGTATTGCTGATGTCAGCCATGTTTTGAGCAATAACGGGGCTGCCGTTTTCTGGGAAAACGAGGTTGTCTAGTACGCCCGGGCCGAAATTTTTAATCTCGCCAGGCTGAAAATTAAATTGATTATGGCCTAGCTCCCAACGTATTGTATGGTGCTGCTCAAGCTCTACGTTATGGTTCACGCGTATATCATATCGACTTCCATTGGCGCTCGGGGAGCCACGAACGCCATTTGGGAAGTCTACTTGGCCGCCACCAGAGGTAAATAGGTTTCCATCGTCGCCTACCGGAAAGCTTGATCCGGCCGGAAATAGCACCCATTCGTTTATTGAGTACTGGTCAGTATAAGTTGCGGAGTACGTGAGCACGCCCATATTGGGGTAATTCACCTTGTAACGTAAACGACTGCTATGGCTCTGGCTAGTTATCGTTCCGGTGGGGTCTAGTGCGTTAGTTGCCCCTGTGCGAGCATTACCTGAACCATAGAGATAAAAGTGATTAAAGCTTAAATTTTTGTGTTCAAGCTTGATATGAATATTACTAACTTGATGTTCGTCACTAAGACGACCAGGAGCTTGTGATGCGTTGGTATTAAAGTGTTGGTCAAACGTTGTTTGTAAGTCGTATTCAACAATTGACCCTGATTGAGTGCCTGCCTCAGAGTGCTCTGCAGCAATATACCAGTTAAGTAATGCGCCTTTGCCTCCATGTGCGAAGCTTAAATCCCGGTGATCACCCTCGCCTATATGAACGTCGATGCGATTATTACTGTCGTCTCCGGCCTTAGGCACAACTAAATTTATAACGCCAGCGAAGGCATCTGAGCCATGTACGACCGAGCCTGGGCCGCTGACGACCTCAATGCGTTTTAGGTTTTGTATGAGTGGAGTAGTGTAAAAAGCACGGCCTCCGAAGGACATGTCTTGAATGGGTATGCCATCTATAAGAACCTTTACGCTATGCCCGAAATCACCGCTTAGTCCGCGAATACGTGTGACAGGTGTTGCGGCGGCGAGTGATTCGATACCGGTATGCACACCGCTCACGGTTGTTACAACATCTTCGAAGGTTGTTGCTCCAAAGCTCTGCCATTGCTCTCGCTCAATAATGGTTACTTTTGCGGGAGCATCCCTTCGGTTTTGTTCGTAACCGGATGCGGCTGTTACGACTTGAACATTGAGTAGCTCTTCCAAGCTTAAGTTTAGTAAGTTGTTTTGGGCAAAGGCATATGGCGCAAGTAGTCCGCAGTGTAATACTGAATAGATTTTGACTACGGTGCATATTCTGCTGATATCTAGAAAGCAGGGAGTCGGCTTACGCCATAGATCAATAGCCTTTGTCACGCCATACCTATAAATTTATGTTATTCCTTCTCTTGAGTGTAGACAATTGTGCCCAATTGGCCAAGAGTCGATACTGGTCGTATATGTTGCAGTCAGTGGCGGACAATGGGTCCTACGGGTCGATTATTGGCGGCAAGGGAGGTAGAGAGAGGTCGAAAGAGGAGATTTCGCTCTTCCTTTAATGTTTATTCTGATCCCGTGAATACATTATTAGTGCCTGTTTCGGCTTGCTATTTTTTACGGTTGTTATGGTTTTATGGCTCGGAATCGATTCATATTTTACTGTATTTCAATGCGTGTTATGAGTGTCGTAATCATTAGCGTGGGCCGAAACTAGAGCGGTAAGATTCTCTACTAGTTTGGTCTTTTGGGCTGTATTTCTGTTGAGATTATTTATTGAGAGCGATAGCCCTAATACCGGAACTAAGCTCATTAGATATCTTTGTTTGGACGCGATATATCAGTAGCTAGAAGTGACAAGTAAAACACGCACTGCTGAGAGCGGTTGCCATAATGCTGTGATAACGATATAGTGATATCAAATTGATATCACTATGAGGTTTTTGGGCATGAATGAAACAAAAGGATACTCTTCAAACGGTTACGTAGCCCTAGCTGTAATGTTGGCTACAGCCTTGGTAGGTGCACTATGTGTAGTCTTTATTCCTATGGTCGTCATAAAAATATTAGCGGCGGCTATCGTGATTCTCTCACTTGGTTGTTTGGTTGGGTTTTATATGGTGCAGCCTAATGAGGCCCGTGTACTGACATTATTTGGAAGTTATATAGGCACAGTTATAGAGCCTGGACTACGTTGGTCCAACCCTCTTTGCTTGAAAAAGAAGGTTTCTTTGCGCATACGCAACTTTGAAACGAATACGCTTAAAGTTAACGACAGTCATGGCAACCCGATTGAAATTGGTTCTGTGATCGTTTGGTGTGTCGACAATACAGCGGAAGCCGTATTTGATGTGGATAATTACGAAAGCTTCGTTTCAATTCAAAGTGAGGCCGCTTTACGTAGCATGGCAAGTGTCTACCCATATGACCTGCATGAAGGTGACGACGTTTCACTAAGAAGCCATCCCGAAATTGTATCGAATTCTCTGGTGGATGAGGTGCAAAAAAGGCTGAACAAAGCGGGCATTAAGATAATTGAAGCACGTATTAGTCATCTAGCTTATGCGGCCGAAATCGCTAGCGCTATGCTGCAACGCCAGCAAGCTTCGGCCATTGTTGCGGCACGCCATATGATCGTCGATGGAGCCGTAGGCATGGTTGAAATGGCACTTAACAAACTTAGTGAAAAAGGTGTAGTTGAATTAGATGAAGAACGAAAAGCGGTGATGGTGAGTAATTTGTTGGTCGTATTGTGCGGCGATAAAAGCGCTCAACCTGTAGTTAACTCGGGAAGTCTCTATTAATGGCAACGTTTATGAAAATTGAGGTTGTTCTTTGTGAGTAAGAAGAAGAGCTATCCGCTTCGGATCAGCCCAGACGTGCTCGCAGCCATGCAGCGCTGGGCTGATGACGATCTACGCAGCGTAAATGCACAAATAGAATACGTACTTCGCGATGCTCTCGTTAAATCCAGTCGCGTTAAGCTTGTGCAGAAAGTTATAACCGAAGTAGAAGATGAAAGTGCTAAAGGGTAAAGGCTTGCATAGTGTCGTTATTCTACTTCAGGGCTTAACCTTTTTATCCTCGGATTAGAACGCCGTAAAATAAAGGTTTTCGTCTGTGTCACATTCGTTAATTAAAATTTATCTGTTGTAAGATTAACCAGTGGCCGCTATATGGTGTGGCAGTAATGTTAAGTGATAGTTACGGCCATAACCATAACCATAACCATAATTACTGCCGTAGCTATGTCTTGAATATCTCGTAATGCTAAGCTTAACTATTTGCATAAGCCCATGGCTCACGTGAATGGCGGTGTAAATAGGGGTAAGCGGCGTCTACAGCGTCTACGTGAAATTCGTGTATGGCGTCTATCTAATGGCAACTGAGATGATGATCAATGTACGGAGTTTTCACTAGGTTTTTGTTATTTCATCTAGGTAATTATACCGAGTCGATAGCAGTTCGAAGCAAGGCAAACACCTGGCTTTTAGTGACAGCTTAATACTTTGGGGTTGTATTTTTGGAGGGGTGAGACAGAGAGCAGAAAAATCTGCTCTCTGTGGGGCCTATTCTTCTTCTGCGAAGAAATCATCCGCGGCCGTTTCGGCTTGCTCTTTTTGACTTAAGTCCGGTTTCTCATGCTTAAAGTCTTTGACGCTGCCCTTTCTATGGCTTAGAGCCGATTCAAGCTTTTTTGCAGCATCGGCAATGGCGGCATAAAGGTCGCTATCGCTAGCGTGGACGGAAACTCGACCACCAAGAAATTGCGTACTGACTTCGATCTTTTGGCTGGCTTTCTCTACGGTAAGAGTCGCATCTAGAGTCGAAAGGTTGGGGTAGTGTGAAGCGACCTTGGAAAATTTACTGTTGACGGCTTTCCGAATCGCATCAGTGACTTCTACGTGATGACCGGATATATCAATTTGCATCAATCTCTTTCCTTTTTCTGTGGTTGTATCTTAAGAGTGAGGCCAATTTGCAATAATTTCAAGTTTACAAACGTAAATAATGCGAGATGGATCAAGTAATTACGGAAAGTAGCTTAAGGTATGCTTCTAGTCGTCGTCTAAATCCCCTTCGCGTGATTCACGTAAGCGTTCTTTTAGTTCCTCGTTTTCTTCGAATGCCGCTTTTATCTCGTCTAGGACCGAATCGACATTGGCCTCGTCTTCGGGCTCTTGGTACTGACCTGTTAGCTCGATCTCTGGATGAAGGTCACCTGTCTCGTAAATCTCCCAAATCTCTTTGGCATATTCGGTATTGAGTAGCTCGGGAGCAAACATACCGTAATAGCTACGCATATTATTGACATCGCGCGCGAACATAGACTCAGCGTTATTATTGGCTGCTGCGTCCACGGCCTGTGGTAAGTCGATAATGATTGGGCCGTAATCGTCAACCAAGACGTTAAATTCAGATAGGTCGCCATGTATGATGCCCGCGCACAGCATGCGAACGATATTGCGCATCATCTCGGCATGATCTTCAAGTGCTTGTTCTTGGCTCATGCCAACATCGTTCAAGCGGGGCGCGACCTCACCGTTATCATCACAGACTAGTTCCATGAGTAATACGCCATCAAAGCAGCCGTAAGGTTCAGGAACGCGCACGTCGGCAGCCGCTAAACGGTAAAGTGCATTAACTTCTGCGTTCTGCCAAACTTCTTCTTGTTGGTCACGGCCAAACTTCGAGCCTTTCTCCATCGCGCGGGCGCGACGGCTGTTGCGAACTTTGCGTCCTTCCTGATACTGAGCGGCTTTTTTGAAGCTACGTTTGGCGGCGTCTTTATAGACTTTTGCACAGCGAATTTGGTTGCCACAGCGTACGCTATAAACGGTAGCTTCTTTTCCGCTCATTAACTGGCGCAGAACTTCATCGACGATCCCGTCGTCGATTAGGGGTTGGATACGTTTTGGTGTTTTCATACACGCTTTATACCCTAATTCTTACGAGCTGGGAATTATCGTAGGCGCTTCGCTCCTGCTTTATTGTAAGTAGACGATAATTGATCAGTTTTTGAGGTTTTTTAACCGGTTTTTTGTATGATTGTTTAGAAAGTGATCGATTGTTTCGGTGGCACGAAATGTTGTTGTGCTGGCTTGATTACGCCACAGCTAGTCGGAATTATTCGATAAATGCCAAATAGTGGTTATGAGCACAAAAAATGTACGCACCGTAAATGGCGAGACTTTTAAGAACCCTGAGCTTAAGGTAAGTACTTTAACATACGTCTAACCAGTGGGCTTTGAGCTTCAGCGCTTTGGCAAATTTTATAGTACGAAAATTGTGCGTTGGTGTTTAGGGTTTTGATGTTTAGGTCAGCAGCGCAATGGTGACGTTCGACTAATTCACGGGGTAGTAATGAAAAAGAAATGCCGAGTTTGCACGTTTGAATTATTGCCTCACTCGATGGAATACACTCAATGACTTTATCGCTAAGGCCTATATCATTTAGTATTCGCTCTAAGTATTTATAAAAAAAGCTATTCGAATCAAATGAAATGGCTTGAAGCTTACTGAGCTGATTTTTATTCAATGCGTTAAAATTTTTAGGGCCGACTAATACCAACTCGGATGGGATTTCATAAATGACATGAAAATCGATAGGGGGTGAATTGTCGGCAATCACGCCAATATCGACCAACTGTGATTTAAGGAAACTTTTCACCTCATCATTCTGTGCAGATTTAAGCTGAACTATAAGATCTGGCTGGTCATTCTTCCACTTATTTAAAGGTTCAGCTAAATGGCTTAGTACAAAAGGTTCGGGCGCAGCGAAGGTAATGGACTCAACGTGATCCTGATCGCGCATAGAGTGAAAAATTAAGCGTTCTTGTTCGATTAACTTAGCAGCCATTGGGAGTAATTTTTGCCCTTGTCGCGTGAGTAACATCCCTTTTGGGTTACGAACAAATAGGCTGCAATTCAATTCCTCCTCTAGCTGAGCCAGCCTAGCCGATACGTTTGATTGTACATAATGCAATTTGGCTGCTGCGCGTGTTATTGACTGTTCTTGATTGATCGTTATAAATATTTTGAGGAGCTGTATGTCCATTGCTGCGCCTTATTGATCAAAACCATATAGTCAAAACCATATAGTCAAAACCATATAGTCAAAACCATATAGTCAAAACCATATAGTCAAAACCATATAGTTAAGGGTTATTGCATCACTTGTAGTGATGGAAGTTATCATTATTGATTGTTTCTATTGATGTGATGATAGCTTTATAGTGTTCGTAAATCAATCGACTGCGGTGCAATTATGATTCATCAAGAATTACTCTATTTAGCTTTATATACTCTTTTTACTGCGTGTATGTGGGTGCCGTATATCATTAATCGAATTATGGAAATGGGTTTGTGGCTCGCCTTAAAAAACCCGCAAGTAGAGCAACCTCCTAAGGCATTGTGGGCGAGACGAGCACAACGAGCACATCTCAATTCAATAGAGAATTTAGTGATATTCGCACCATTAGCCGTTGCTATAGATTTACTCAAACTGTCGAGTTCATTAAGTGTGAGTTTATGCATGTTGTTTTTTGTTGTGCGAATACTGCATTACTTTAGTTATGTCTTCGCAATTCCTTTGGTGCGCACCGTATTGTTCTTTAGCGGGTTCTTAGTTCAAGTATTTTTAGCCTTTATTATTGTGCGGACGCTTTGGTTGGGGTGAGGATATTGGTCTTTGTGGTAAACTCAGGCTAATACGAGATCTTCAAAACTGTCGAGAAATTGAATGAAAGTTCACCAAATTTATACACATAGCGAGTTGCGAAACTTTAGTTATCTCATCGAAATGGATAATCGTTCGTGTTTGGTTATTGACCCTTGGAGTGCGGAGCTGGTGAACGGCTACCTACAGGCATTAAACCTAACGTTGCATGCCGTTATTAATACGCACGAGCACTGGGATCATGTTCAGGGCAATTTAGCTCTTGTCGCGCAACATGAGTGTGAGGTATGGGGGCACGTAAACGGGCAAGGTAAAATTCCGGGCCTTAGCCGATGTTTAAAGGACGGTGAGTTAATTGATCTTGGTGATGACGTAGAGTTGCGTGTCATGGATACGCCGGGGCACACCATGGCGCATCTGTGCTTTAAGCTCATTAATCATGGGCGTACTGAGGCTGTTTTTACCGGTGATTGTTTGTTTAATGCCGGCGTTGGTCACTGTCGGTCAGGCGACCCTGAAGTGTTTTATGGCACCATTACGTCGCAATTCCACACTCTTTCTGATGAAGTTCTGGTGTATCCAGGTCATGATTATCTTCAAAATAACTTAGCTTTCACTCTACATTTAGAGCCGAGTAATGTTTCTGCTAAGCAATGGTTAAGCCGCATTGATGCAGCCGGTGCTAGTGCGAAGGCGCTCATAACCTGTATTGCCGATGAACGAGAAATCAATACCTTTTTCAGACTTGATAGTGTTGAATTGCGCGATTCGATAAAGGCGAATGGATTCTCCGAGAAGCAGACTTTTGTCGCCTTAAGAGCTGAACGGGACAGTTGGTAGTGAGTTATTCAATCGATTTTATGACCTGTCGTGTTCTAGTGTTCATTTATCGGTATTCTTACTCAATCTGTGGATTTCTTCTTATAAAAATAAAGCTGAATTGATATCATGGATGGGCACTCTACTGCGCTAATGGAGATTGATTCTCGTTAGTGCATTTTTTACGTTAGCTTAAATGTTAAAGTAAAATGCGTTAGCCTAAATATTAGTAAAATATAGCTTCGTAGGGCGCGTCTTTGCATACCATGCCTTCAAGGCCAATATAATAATAATTAGAGATACTTATGGGAAACAAAATTAGTTTGCAATATAAGGCGATCGCCTTTTGTATAGCGCTTGTTGTCATTGCCTTAACAAATACCGTATTTTTTATTAAATCGATTGAAATCGAAAAAGTCTCCGCTCTTGCTACAGACGATTTAAATAAGTTGGCTCGCGATATCGTTGGTCTGCGCGTACAGGGTGAAACGTATAAGCAAAATGCCCCGAGGGACTATGATTCCTATTTTCGTGACGTGGCACTGTATTACCAGCAGTTTCACGCAGGCTTCGATAGTGTTGTCGGGGATCACCAGCGATTACAAGACCACTTTTCGACACTTAAAGAACAGCTTTTATGGATGGGTTTAGCGGGAGACTCGGCCGCTAGTTTGAATGAAATTGAAAAGTTAGACACGACGATGAAAAAGTTTGAGGCTGAATTTTCTGAGAAGCTTGGTAGTAAAGAAGAACCGCGTTTAGAGTGGGCTGCAGATGTTATTAGTGTTTCGCTACCTGAAATAGACCGTTCTATTCAAAAGACAATTGATGCTTTTCAGGCTGAAGTGAAAAACTATAAATCCCGTAGTGAATTGAGCGCGTATGTATTGTCTGGGCTTTTGGTCATTGTCGCCGTATTGTTTTCATTCTGGTTTTTGGCGGCCGTTGTTCAGCGTCTTCGCCGTGCTGCTGATTCATGTCAACGCATTGCTGATGGCGACTTTAGTTTTGAAATTCCCTCGGAAGGCAATGATGAGCTTGGGAACTTGGTTAATTCATTTCGTTCTGTATCGTCACGTTTCAATATTGTATTGAGTTTAATGGATGAGTTAAGCACAAGCCGCACACCGCAACAGTCGGTTGATAAGATCTTGGCTATTTGTGGAGGCTATTTTGGTATCCACTGGATGGGTTTGTTTTATGCTGAGGTGAATCATGATGTGCGTTTAGTTGCTGCTAGCCCGACTAGCACATTAAAGCGTTGGTTTACTCGTCCTCTAAAGGCCGAGGGTGCGAATTTGGCATCAATAATTACTCGCCATATTGCCTTGGGCGAGCCTTGGATTATTAATAATGTGAAAGATTTTTCTGTGGATACTGAGGATAGCCGTCTATTGCGCGAGCTGATTCAAGATACGCACGCACAAAACTTATTCGGTATTCCGCTACCGTCTCAGGGTGGACGGGGTGCGATGTTGGTATTAGCCAGTCGTGGCGATAAAATGCTTGCTGGCCGCTCGGGTGAATTTCTATTTAAGTTGTCGCCATTGATGGTTAATCGTCTTGTTGCTAAGGGGCGTCCTGCACCCGTAAAACAAAGCGCTATGGCTTAAGTCTTCATATGTGATTGGGGGGGGGTGGAATACTGGTTGTAAATACAGTACTCTACTCCCATGAGACTTTTTATTGCAGAAAAACCTAGCTTGGCTCGCGCTATTGCGGATGTATTACCTGCTCCTAAGCAAAAAGCTGAGGGCTTTATTCGTGCAGCAAATGGCGATGTTGTTAGTTGGTGCATTGGCCATTTACTTGAGCAGGCCGAGCCCGAAGCCTACAACAGCGCGTATAAAACCTGGCGTACCGAACATCTTCCTATACTCCCCGAAACTTGGCAATTAAAGGCTAAGGCTAAAACACGTAAACAGTTAACCGTTCTTAAAAAGCTGATAAAAGATGCCGACTGTATTGTTCACGCAGGTGATCCAGACCGGGAAGGGCAGTTGTTAGTTGACCAAGTTATTGATTTTTTGGGTGTTAAGGGTGACAAAAAGAATAAAGTCGAACGCTGTTTAATTAGTGATCTAAATCCATCGGCGGTGACGCGAGCCATAAACAACTTGCGTCCGAATCACGACTTTGTAGCGCTTTCAACCTCCGCTTTGGCGCGTTCGCGTGCGGATTGGTTGTACGGTATAAATATGACCCGCGCAATGACCTTGCAGGGGCGTAAAGTTGGCTTTCATAATTTACTGTCGGTAGGGCGGGTACAAACACCGGTGCTCGGTTTAGTGGTTCGCCGCGATATAGAAATAGAAAACTTCACCCCCAAGCCGTATTATGAGGTACTAGCGCATCTAGAGACTGCAAGCGGCGCTAGCTTGTCGGCTAAGTGGTGCCCCAGCGACGCATGCTCAAACTTTCAGGATGAGGAGGGACGTATAGTCTCTAAAGCTCTCGCTGAGAATGTTGTTACGCGTATTCGCGGGCAGCAAGCCTTGCTCGATACGCTCGAGCGTAAAGCAAAGTCACAAGCTGCACCGCTACCGTATAATTTATCAGCTTTGCAAATCGATGCAGCCAAACGTTATGGATATAGTGCTAAGCAGGTTTTAGATATCTGCCAAACGCTTTATGAGCGTCACAAAATAATTACGTACCCTCGTTCGGATTCTCGCTTCTTGCCGCAAGAGCATTATCTAGAGTCTTCCAAGCTTATTACGGCGATTGCTAAACATAGTGCTGAATTACAGAGTATTGCTCAAGCAGTGGATAAAACTTTAAAGAGTCGGACGTGGAACGACGCTAAAGTCGACGCTCATCATGCGATTATTCCGACTAAAAAATCAATTCAGGAGTCGAAGTTAAGTCCGCAAGAAAATCACATTTACTTTCTGATCGCTCGTCAATATCTATGTCAGTTTTACCCTAAGTGGCAATATAAAGATACGCGTATTGATTTTAAGATTGCCGGGGGGGTATTTGTGGCGAAGGCTCGCGAAACTCAGGTGCTGGGCTGGAAGTCGCTATTTATTTCAAATAATAAGGTGTCGACTGAAAAACAAGAGGAATACCCTCTACAGAATCTTCCGAGTTTAAGCCGGGGGGATACATTACATTGTCTTCGTGGAGAGCTCTGCGAAAAAACTACGCTAGCACCCAAAGCGTTTAATGATGCATCGTTATTGTCTGCAATGACGGGTATCGCGCGCTTTGTTACGGATACTAACCTAAAGAAAGTGTTGAAAGATACGGATGGTTTGGGAACTGAGGCTACACGAGCGGGCATTATTGAATTATTGTTTAGCCGTAATTTTTTGCAGCGCCAAGGTAAAAAGATTCAATCTACGGCCGCCGCGAAAGCGTTGATTTCCAGTTTGCCAGAATGTGCGACCACGCCAGACATGACGGCACAATGGGAATCTCATTTGAATGCGATTAGTCAGCGTGAAGCGCAGTATCATAGCTTTATGGATCCATTGGTCGCGACCTTGAAGGCTTTGATCGCCGAGAGCTTGGAGCATTTGCCGCTAGCGTTAAAAGGACTACCGTCTTCCCCTCCTAAGTTTAAGCGTCGAGCAAAATCAGTATCTTCAGGTGATAAAAAGACATCAACTAGTCGAGTTAAAAAGCACGCTTAATGTTGGGATACGCTGAGGGCGATGTTCGGCGCGCCTTAGAATATTTCC
Organism: Flavobacteriales bacterium; assembly: GCA_047638775.1. GTDB lineage: Bacteria > Pseudomonadota > Gammaproteobacteria > Pseudomonadales > Cellvibrionaceae > Agaribacterium. Next base: position 2,920 of record JBLIMQ010000001.1, on the reverse strand, counting down.
TCCTTTCTTTTGGCATATAATCTGCCTAGATGTACTAACTACAACTAAACTTGTCAAAACGCTGACTATATACCGGTACTCTCCATGTCCACTCCTGCAAATCCTAATTCGCATAGCACGTCTGATATTTCGGAGATTGTGCGTAAAGCCGAAGCGCAGAAAATGCAAGAAATACAACAGATGCAACTTAAACTTGAAACCCAATTCAGGCGTAACATGGAGATGTTTAAAACACTCTCCCCAGAAATTTTCCGCGAATTTGCCAAATACGAGCCGGAAGAGCTGCGCTTGATGGTGATGCCTGAAGGTTATCTTAACCTTGTGAATTTTAAGCTCAATAATAAGCCGGTATACAGTAAAGACCCTGAAGAATTTTCACGAGAGCAAGTTGACGCATTTATAAAAAGGCCAAGTATTACCTGTATCTCTTTTTGTCCAAGTGACGTGTACAACGACGCACATCCATGTAAAACACATGAACCGCTTGTTAGATGAGACTAAAGACTACAGCGATACGATCACCCCAAGCTGTAAGGTTCCTATTGGTATGATGATGTTAAGCGGTTGTGGGCTTGGCTATCAAATAAAGTACCTGCTAGAGAGTTTAGATATCTATCATCTTGTATTATTTGATCCACATAAAGACTCGTTCTACGCATCTTTACACTCCATAGATTGGCTGCCGATCATGCAGCACTCTTGTAGTCGTGGGCGCATGTTACGCTTATTTATCGGGGTGAATCCTCAAGATGCTATGGCCGATCTTCGTCTTATGACCGACAAGATCGGTTTACATAATATCGTACACACGTACTTATATAGGCACTTTAATAGCACTAAAGAAGAGGAGTTTGTTGCACTCTACAAAAAAGAGTTTCATCTCAACGCCGCAGGTACAGGTTTTTTCGACGATGAGCAAGTTGGTTTTTCACATACGTTTCACAACTTAAATAACAATATTAACTTGTTTAGACACGACAGTAGTCATATAGGCCACCCACCAGTCATCATTGTTGGTAATGGGCCTTCTCTGGATGAGCACATAGAGTTTATACGCAGGTGCCAGCCTAACGCCGTTGTTTTCTCTTGCGGTACGGCTTTAGCTTCCTTGGCACGTAAAGATATCAAGCCTGACTTTCATGTCGAGATGGAGCGTAATATCAACATTGTTGATTGGATCAAGCTCGGCACAACGGAAGAGTTTCGAGAAGATATTGCACTTTTATGCCTTAATACAGCGGCCCCTGACGCCATAGCCTTATTTAAACAGTCGTGTATGGCGCGAAAACCCAATGATATTGGTGAGTCGCTTATCGCCGATGTGGAGGCTGAGCGTGATTTTCTAGCATTAGAACTATGTAACCCAACAGTTACTAACGCTGCCGCTGCGTTTGCATTATCAATGGGCTTTCGAGAGCTGTATTTTGTTGGAGTCGATTTAGGTACGTCCCCTGATGGCAGCCACCATTCAAGTATCAGTCTTTATGCTGATGTGGAATCCAAAGCTAAGGAGAGCGAAGAAAATGTCGATCACAGTCTATTTAATTATTCTACCGAGCAATACAAAGTAAAAGGTAACTTTGTTGATGAAGTCGATACCAATGTTTATTTAGATAGTTCCCGCGTCAACCTTCAGCTGTTGATTCGTTATTTTAATTTGAACGTTGGGGGGATTAAATGTTACAACTCTAACAATGGGGCTTTTATTAGCGGTGCCGATACGATAAAACAAGAAGATATTAATATCACACATAAAATGGAAGACCGTGGTGGTTTTATCCAGTTATTAAAGGAACGCCACTTTGTCGAAGTATTACGCAATAGAAACGATATAGCTTCTAAAAAAACAATTCATAAAAAGTATTTAAAGCCGTTTTTTGATATGCGCAAAAGTTTAAGTTTACCGCGAAAAATTGACAATGTGAACGATCTTTACCTAGCTATGAGTGAGATCTACATCCAAGTGTCTAAGCTTGAAAAAGACGATAGGGTAACCAAGCTATTGTTGCGTGGCAGTATTAACGGATATTTTTCGTTGATCTTCCGTGCGTGTTATTTTCAAACCGATAAAACACGGTTTAGAGAACTTTACAAAAAAGGTCGAAAAGTTTATATGGACTTCCTTGGTCAAGCGTATGAATTTATGGAAAAAACACCGTACAAGCTTGATGACACCTATGATTTTATATTGAATCAACTAAAAGAGGATAAGGATAAGGATAAGGATAAGGATAAGGATAAGGATAAGGATAAGGATAAGGATAAGGATAAGGATAAGGATAAGGATAAGGATAAGGATAATCTCTCTAGCGAAAGGCTGGCCGAAAACTCGTAGAGATGGGGGTACATGGAGAGATCGAAATTTCTCGAAATTACGACACTCGAATATTCAGCCTGGAATCGATTCCAGAACAGATTTTAAAATAAATTCCAAAGTCAACTCCAGAATATACGTTAAGTCCGTTGATGAAATCGAAGGGCTAAAATGTATTGTCTTCGTGGTGAGTTGTTCGAAAAATAACACAAGCGCCTAAACCGTTTAATGATGTTTCCTTGTTCTTGCTGTATAGGCTATTGTAAATATCATGACGGATATGAGAGCGATATGCGGGAATAGATTTTTTCATACCCTCGAACTATTCGAGATAACTGGTATGCTAGGGTTTCTGAAATTTAGAATTTAAACATCATCATGACTCAATCTAAAAAAAATATTTATGGTTACGGCCAGGGAGATAACTCGTATCAAGCCGCTGGCGCTCACGACGGTATTGGAGCCTTGGTTAAATCTTTTGTAACTACTCAGCGTAATTTTCAATTATTTGGCAAAATCCGGCAGCTCTTCGTTGAACAATAACTCCAATGCTTTGCTTGAACTTACGCCCTGCTTGCGGCACGTAGACAAATAACCGCGCACGCG